>NZ_JBWKYD010000010.1:0-220177 GCF_059423585.1 Janthinobacterium sp. GW460-12-1-14-LB5
GTATTGGCATGCCTTATTTTTTATTGTATTTTTTATTTTATTGTGTTGGGGGCGGGTGGATTAAATTGGTTTTTGCTTGATTTTGATGATTGTGGCGAACAGCTATAAGTAATCGAGGTAAAAATCAATGAGCTCCAACTCCGTTTAGAATGATATTTCTTTCATATACCCTTCGGTAATTATAGGTAGTTACAGTTGACTACCGTTGCATGAATTGGTATGAATCGCACTTGGAAGGTATGTTCTCCAGTCTCGTTCTTTGCATTAGCATCAGGTCCAAGGTGCTTTTGAGGAAAGCATTTGATCCATGCTGGGCGATCAGCCAGGCGCTGCCCGCCGCCTTGTAGCCGACCATCGTTTGCGTGGGCCAGCCCTTGCTGGCGATGATATGCCGCAAGCGTTGCTCGCGTGCCTTATCCGTGGCCAGCATGCGCTGGCGTGTGGCCAGGTCCGGCCCCGTTGGCGGGAATTCCGCGCGCAGGGCCTGGTCTTCCTGTTCCATGGTCCGCAATTCCGCTGCCAGCGCCGCTTCGGGCACTGCCGCCGGATACAGCAGGAAGTCCAGCGCGCCCGCCGTGGCCGCGCTGAAGATGAGCTTGGGTTCCGCTTCCCAGCCGGGCGATTGCAGGAGCAGTGCCAGTGTGGCGCCTTCCGGTACGTCGATGCGGTAGCGGCCATTCTCGACCGTGCCATGTATCTGCGGCTCGCCGTGCATGCGCTCGGCAACGATGCTGATGGCTTGCGGCAGCGGCGGGCCGTTGCTGCGGATGGTGCCGCTCAGTTCGAAGGCGCCCGCATGGACGCTCCAGCACAGCAGGATGGCAAAGCTCAGGCGTGGCATGAGAGTGCGTTCATGCATGGTGGATGTCGAGTTTGCTCCACACATCCTGGAACGCGGCGTCATCGAGCGGCCGCGCATGCGGGTCGTCCTGCCGGAACAGGCCGCCGATCAGCATGTCCTGGATGGCGCCCGTGAAGCCGCCATACGGCGAGGCGCGGCCCCACTGGCGCCGCGTATGGGCGAAGACGACGGCGTCCTGCTGCGCAGCCAGTTGCACCAGCGCTTGCCGGAAGATGGCGGCCGCTTCCGGGCCCATGTCCGTGGCGATGGCGCACACGAGGCGCTGGCTGAACTGCAGGGGCTTGCCTGCCAGTCCCAGCAGCGATTCATTGGCCAGGGCGAGGAACACATCGGGCGCCTGGTTGTCCTTTTCGCAGACGGTCCAGGTGGGCGCCCACGCTTCCAGGCTCATGAAGCGCGCATCCGTCGTGGCCGGCGTGTGCGTCCACTTCGCGTGCGATTTGTCGTTCCAGCCCAGGCGGCCAAAGGGAATCGACTTGCCCTTGGGATTGTATTGATGGCTGCGCACGGCGGCCTTGCCCCGTGCTTGCGCCAGGAGGCCGTCGAGGCTGGCGGCAAACGGCGTCCATTGCGCCGCATCCCACAGCGGCGGCGCATCGGGCGCTGCCAGCAGCAGGAATACTTCGTACTCGCGTGAAAAAAACGTCATGCAGATTCCTTATCGTTGCAGTTGCGACATGGCCGCCCGCTGGCTGGGGCGTAGCAGGTAGGCGCCGTACAGGCACAAGGGCAGCACGGCCAGCAGGGCGATGTACGGCAGGATCGATGCGCCATCCTCGGCGGGGTGCGGCAAGGTGGCCGTCACCAGCGCGTAGTCCCACAGTCCATGCACGAGCACCATGGGCCAGATGGAGCGGGTGCGCAGGCGGATGGCCGCGTAGCCGATGCCCTGCAGGGTGGCGGCCACGGCTTGCCACAAGGCACCGCTGACGTCGCCCGAGGCCAGGCCGTTGGCCGTGTGGGCCAGGCCGAACAGCGCCGAGGACATCAGGACGGCGGGCCAGACGGCGTAGCGGTCCAGCATGCCTTGCAGCAAGATGGCGCGGAACATCAGCTCTTCCGAGATGGCCACCAGGGCCGCATTGCACGCGACGACCAGCAGCACGCGCGGCTGCGGCCAGCCGCCGGCCCAGGCCAGCAACAGCATCAGCAGCGCATACAGCAGGGGCGGCGAGACCAGCCACACTGTTTTCCATGGCTGCGGCGCACACAGGCCCGCTTCGCGGGGCCGGCTTGAGGCCAGCAGCAGCGCCAGCGCGAACAGGGCGGCCAGCGCCCATGACAGGCCGATACGGCCGGTGACGGCTGCGCCCGGCAAGGCGTAGCCGGCTGATTCCAGCCAGCGACCGCCCATGCTCAAGCCCAGCCAGACGGCCAATGCGCCCAGAGCGAGCGGCATGGTGATATGAATTTTTTGCATGGAAAATCTCGATGTCATGTTGCTGGCGCATGGATGGTGACGCGGTTGCGGCCGCTGTTTTTCGACTGGTACAGCAAGGCATCGGCCTGGCGTATCAGTTCGCTGCTGTCCGTGCGCCGCTCCTGGCCGGGCAGGAGCGTGGCCGCGCCCAGGCTGACGGTCACGACGCCGTTCGCGCTGGCCGCGTGGGGGACTTGCAGCGCCTCGACGGCCGAGCGGATGGCTTCGGCCACTTCCAGTGCGCCCGCGGCATGGGTGGCGGGCATGATCACGGCGAACTCTTCGCCGCCGTAGCGCGCCGCCAGGTCTTCGGCCCGGCCCACGCTGCGCGCCACGGCGCCGGCAACGGCCTGCAGGCAAGCGTCGCCCGCCACATGGCCGTACTGGTCGTTAAATTTTTTAAAGAAATCCACGTCCAGCATGATCAGCGACACCGGATGGCCGCTGCGCTGGGCGCGGTTCAGCTCATGCGCCAGCGTTTCGTCGAAACAGCGGCGGTTGGCCAGGCCCGTCAAGCCGTCTTGCGAGGCGCGCGCGGCCAGGTCGGCATTCGCCTGCTGCAGCTCGGCACTGGCCAGGCGCAGGCTGGCCTCGATACGGTCGCGTATGGCGATTTGCCGCATCAGCTTGCGGAACAGGTACAGCAGCAGCGCCCCCGCCGCCAGCGAGGCGAGCACGATTTGCATGCTCAACCATTGCCATTCGGCAAAAATATCGTCCTTCGACAAGCCCGCCGCCACGATGACGGGAAAGCGCTGCAGATGGCGATAGCTGTACAGCCGTTCGATCTCGTCCACTTTCGCCGTCATCATCGCCGTGCCGACGGGCCCTTGGTCGCGGTAGGCTTGCAAGATGGCGCCCGAGGAAATATCCATGCCGATCACCTCGGGCTGGAACGGCCGCCGGTAGATCAGGGTGCCGTCATCGAGGGCAAAGAAGGCCGTGCCCGTATTGCCCAGGTTGAGCGTGGCGTAGATGCGTTCGAAGGAGTTCAGCCCCAGGGTGACGAGCACCACGCCGGCAAACGTGCCGTCTTTTGCTTCGACCCGGCGCGAGACGGGCAATACCCATTGCCCGCTTGATTTGCTGCACACGGGCGCACTGATATGGCTGCCAAGCTTCGCATGCGTCTGGTGGTAGATAAAATAATTGCGGTCGGCATTGTTGCCGTCCTGCCTGGCGCCGGAAGAGGAGGCCAGCAGCTCTCCCTGTCCATCGAAAATGAAGACGCCGGCAATTTCCACGATATTTTTCGACAACTGCTGCAGATGCGACTGCAGCCGTTCGCCGGTATGGTCATTATTGCCTTCATTCCTGACGTGTTCGGCAATATCTTCCAGCATCACATCGGCGATTTCCAGTTCCATGTACGCTTGCGTGGCCAGGGTGCGCGCCATGTTTTCCGTCGTCGCCCGCGCTTCGCGCAAGCGCACGTCGCGCGAAGACCAGACGATCCACATCGTCATGCCGAGCAGCATGGCGCACATGCAAAAGAAGGCGATACTGGCCCAGACCGTCACTGGCCGCTTGTGGCGGTGCAAGACCTGGGGCTGCGCCGCGAGGGCGTTGGTGTCGGGGACATCCTTTAGTGGGCGCATGAACGGATCATGAAGTTGCATCAATGATATGGTAAAAATATTGCCATACTACATTAAAAAGTGCCGTCACAAAGTTGCCACATCACTATAGTTGCATGGAATAATAAGCATCGTCCGTTTCAACCTTCGATTGGAGTTGCATGGCCTACACGAAAACCATCACCACTGAGCGCCTGATCCTGCGCAAACCGCAACCCTCGGATGAGGCGGCCCAGTTCGCCATGCATGCCGACCCCGAAGTGATGCGCTATTTCAGCGAACCGCCGTGGGAAGATATCAGCCGCGCCACGCGCCAGATCGCCGAGGACAGCGCCGCTTTCGAGAAGGAGGAATTTTTCCGCTTTGCCGTCGAGCTGAAGGCGACGGGCGAATACCTGGGCAGTTGCAGCCTGTTTTCCGAGCACCGCCAGAACCGCCGCGCCGAGATCGGCTACGCGCTGGGCCGTCCGTACTGGGGCAACGGTTATATGCAGGAAGCGCTGTCGGCGCTGATCGAATTCGCCTTCGTCGAGCGCGACCTGAACCGCCTGGAAGCCGATATCGACCCGCTCAACGCCGGCTCGGCCAGCGCCCTCGAACGCCAGGGTTTTAATAAGGAAGGCTTTTTGCCGGAGCGCTGGATCGTCGCTGGCCAGGTCAGCGATTCGGCCCTGTACGGCTTGCTGCGGCGCGAGTGGGAAGCACGGCGCAAGGGCGCCGCGTGAGCCACTGCGGGAAGCCGCGATTGCCGCTCACCGATCATCCCCTGGTGACCTTGCGCCACCTGGAACGCAGCGACGCGTCCGCCTGGTATACCTACCTGGCCGACCCTGTCGTCGTCGAACACACGAGCTGGGATTTGCATTCCATCGATGATCTGCAAGCCAATTTTGATGACTACGCGTCGGCAGACGCGTCTTCGCCCATGCGCCTGGCCGTCGTGCTGCGCGAGGGCGGCCAGCTGGTGGGCACCATCGGCTTGAATGCGATTTCCCCGCAGCACCGTACGGCCGAAATCGCCTACGATCTTGCTCCTGCCGTGTGGGGGCAGGGCGTGGCCACGTCCATCGTGAACGCCGTCGTGGACTGGGGCTTCCGGCATCTTGGCTTGCTGCGCATCCAGGCGACCGTGCTGGAAAGCAACGAGCGTTCGCTGCGCGTGCTCGAACGCTGCGCTTTCGAGCGGGAAGGCTATCTGCGCTGCTACCGGCAAATTCGTGGAAGGTCCGGCAACTTCTGGCTGTATGCGCGCCTTGCCGGCGTGCCATGAACAAAGCGCCCCTGAGCATCCTGCTGGTGGAAGACCACCTGGGCATCGCGCGGCAGGTGCTCGATTTCCTCGACGGCCTGGGCTGGCAGACGGACCATGCGGGCACGGGCGCGCTGGCGGTGCAATTGGCCACGCGCAACGCCTATGACGTGGTGCTGCTGGACCTGAACCTGCCCGACATCGATGGCTTGCAAGTGTGCCGCGCCATCAAGGCCGGGGCGCCCAGCAATGTGCCGGTTCTGATGCTGACGGCGCGCGACGCGTTCGAAGACAAGGCGCGCGGCTTTCGCGACGGCGCCGACGATTATTTGACCAAGCCCTTCGACTTGCGCGAAGTGGCCTTGCGCTGCGAAGCGCTGGCGCGCCGGCAGCAGCTGCACGTGCAACAGGAAATGCACGTGGGTCCGTTTATCTTGCAGACGCGCGCAGGACGCGCCCTGTACCGTGACGCACCGCTGCCGCTGACGCAGACGGGTTTTAAGATCCTGCTGCTGCTGTGCCGCGAGCATCCCCACGCCGTGTCGCGCTCCGCCTTGCTGCAATCCCTGTGGGGCAGCCAGCCGCCCGACAGCGACGCCCTCAAATCGCATATCTACGCGCTGCGCAAGCAGCTGGAACTGGTCGGCGGGGCTGGCGCGGCTGGCGTGCTGGTGACCATACCGCAGCTGGGCTACCGCCTGGCCTTCGACGGGGCGGCCAGCGATGGCTAAGTCGATCCGGCAACGCCTGTTCGCCGCCCTCGCCGGCTTCACCGTCGTGCTGTGCCTGTGCTACACGGGCCTGGCGCTGGTGATCGCCTACGTGACGGAAGACATGCTGGTGCAGCGCCTGCTCGAACGCGAGGCGGTGGCCGTCAGCCAGCGCTTGCGCCAGCACGGTCAGCTGACGCCGTCTGGCAGCGACCTCATCACGGTTTATGGCAGTTACCTTGATTTGCCTCAAGCGGTGCGTGCGCAAGTGCCGCCGTCCGCCCCGCGCGCGGAAGTGTTTACCACGACGGGCCAGCATTATCACGTGCTGGCGCTGGACCTCGCTGCCGCCGGCCAGCCGCGGCGCGCGTATCTGCTGGCCGATGTGGCGCCCGTGCTGGTGGTGTCGCGCCTGGTGCCGGAAGTGGGCGGTGTCGTGCTGGGCGTGGCGCTGGCGCTGATCGGCCTGGCCCTGCTGCTGGCGTACTGGCTGGCGCGCCGCCTCGTGCGGCCCTTGCAGCGTCTGGCGCAGGAAGCGCGCCAGCTGGCGCCCGGCGGCGCCGTGCACTTCAGCGAGCGCGACCGTCCCGACGAGATCGGTTTCCTGGCGCGCCGCCTGGAAGCCACGTTTACTGAACTGCAGGCAGTGTTGCGGCGCGAACAGGCATTCGCGCGCGACGTCAGCCACGAACTGCGCACGCCGCTGACCTTGATGCACAACAGCCTGGCGCTGGCCGGCGCGCAGCCCCTGGCGGCAGACGGGCAGGTCCAGCTGCGCCAGGGCGTCGACGACATGCGCGCCACCATCGAGGTGCTGTTCGCGCTGGCACGGGCCGAGCAACTGCCGGGCGAGGTGGTGGAGTTGCGCGGCTGCATAGAGCAATGCCTGCTGCGCCTGCTCGAAGATGTCGCCTGGGATGCCAGCCTGCTGGCGCTGGACTTGCCCGAGCGCCTGGATGTCGTCGGCAATCCGCAGCTGACGATGTTGCTCATCAATAATTGCCTGGCGAATGCCCTGTTCCATGGCGGCCCCGCTTGCCGCATCAGCATTGCATTTGCGCAAGGCCGCCTGAGCATCGTCAATACGGTGCCGGCGGCCCAGCCGCGGCGCATCCACGGTTTCGCGCATGGCCAGAACCTGCTGCTGCGCCTGGCGCAAGCCATGCACTGGGACATCGTTTTCCACCCGGGCGCGGCGCAGTACCGCGTCGACATCATTGCGCTCCAGAAACAGTAAAAAGCAGGGAGATTTCACCGCGATTTCACCGGCGCCTGCATAAGCTGCAAGCTCTTGATCAACGGAGAAAATCGCATGAAATTTCTTATCAGCCTGCTGGTGCTGGCGTGCACCAGCATCCCTGTTCTGGCGCAAGTTAGCAGCCTCGTCCACAAGGAAGATAAACGCCGCTACATCGTCTACACGCCCGCCGCCTACGACCAGGCGCCGCGGCAGGCGTTTCCCGTCGTCTTCAATTTCCATGGCGGCGGTATGAGCATGGCGGAACAGATGCTGTACACGCAGATGAACAAGACGGCCGAGCGCCACCAGTTCATCGTTGTGTATCCGCAAGGCATCAAGCAAGACTGGAACGTAGGTTTCGGCATGGATTACCTGGCGGGCACGGACGACGTCGGTTTTACGCAAGCGATATTGAGCAAACTCAAGCAGGATTACCGCATCGATGACAAGCGCGTGTATGCGACGGGCCTGTCGCGCGGCGGCTTCTTTGCCTTGCGCCTGGCAGCCGAGTTGCCGCAACAGTTCGCCGCCGTCGCCTCGGTGGGCGCGCCCATGCCGGAACCCGTGCGGCAGCATCACAAGCAGAAGGACAAGGTCGGCATGCTCCTGATACAGGGCACGGCCGACAAGGTGGTGCTGTTCGAGGGCAAGGCCGCCAGCTATCTGTCGGCCGAGGACACGTTCGATTACTGGCGCAGGCACAACGGCATCGACGGCGCCGTGCCGCTGCCGCGCCTGATGCCGGCTCCTGCCGGCGACGCCACGCAAGTGACTTGGCTGGAGCAGGGCGCTGGCGGCGCCAAGGTGGCCTTGCTCACCGTCAAGGACGGCGGCCACACGTGGCCCGGCGCCGACGCCTTCAATGTTGGCCTACCCATCGGCAAGACCACGCGCGCCATCGATGCGAATGAGGTAATGTGGGAATTTTTCAGCCGCCATCGGCGCTGACGCCATGCTAGGATGGCGGCGCATGGCGTAACCCAACAGGAAAGGCAGGCATAGTGGGATTATCAACAGCAGGTATCGCGGCCATGGCCGAGGCGATCTTTGCCAAGCCCGGCGCGTCCGTGGCGCAGGCGTATTCGGAGCCGGAACGGGAAACGCTGTATTTCCGCTCGCCTGCCGAGCTGTGCGCGTATGCGGCCCGGCTGGAGGCCGAAGGGGCCGGCGAGGTGTTCCTGGCCGTGCATTACCCGGACATGGCCGGGCAGTTTGCCCCGACCCGCATCGCCCTCGACCCGGCCCAGTGCGGCGGCCTCACGTATCGTTATGTGTGCGAAGGCTGGGGCGTCATCCGCGTGTATCTGCGCCTCTCCAGCGGCAAGGGCCTGGACTCGAATGTGGGCGCCAATTCGCAGAAGCGCGCGGAAAAATGGCAGCGCCATTACCCGGCATTCGGCCCGACCGACGCTTGGGACTGGGACGCCGTGGGCCGCCACGAACGCCGGTTGATCCGCGTGCTGAAGAAGGCCGTGGCGCACGATGCGGCGGCAGGGGGCTTGTCATGACGGACATGATGCAGATCAACCCCGCCACCGTCTTTTGCCGCTCGCTGGCGCAGCTCTCCGCCATGCTCGACAAGACCGGCACGGCGCCGCAACTGCTGGCGGCGCGGCTGCACCCGGACATGCTGCCATTTGCCCAGCAAGTGCGCGCAGCCGTGAGCTTTTCCCTGCGCGGCTGCTGCCCGCTGGCGGGGCTGGAGGTGGCCGATTTCAGCGGCGCCGCCAGCCTGCAGGAACAGATCGCGCAGACCATGCGCTACATCAAGGATATTCCTCCTGAACGCTTTGACGGGCCGTCCGGGCGCATCTGCCGCGACCGCGCCGGCTTCGCCGACATCGCCTTGCCTGCCGGCGAGTATTTGAATCTGTACATCCTGCCGAATTTCTACTTTCACTTCAGCATGGCATATGCGATTGCGCGCAGCGGCGGCGCGGCCATCGGCAAGGGCGATTTCGACGGTTATCACGCGTATGCGCCGGGGTTTTCATTCGAGCGGCCGGAAACGGCGGGATAAGGTGGCGCTGGGTGGCGCCGGCGGCGATGCGTCGGCACACACACTGCAGGCCTAGCGATATTTTTCAGTAAATTCACGCGCCTCCTGCATCAACTTGTCCATTTCTGCCGTGGCCCATTCGGGGTGGGCGCGTTTGGTGGTTTCGTACCATGTGTTCATTTCCGCCAACTCTTTCTTGGATGCCCAGTGATGCCAGACGGGTAGTTGCATGGTCGTGTCACAGCGGTGCAGGGGAACGTTGCCACCGGCGTGCGGCAGGCCCAGCGCCTCAATGTCGTCGACCTCCTTGATGTATTCCGCGGCCATGGCAGCGTAGGGACTAATGAATTGATGGCCCTTCGGTTTGAGTATCCGATAGCTTGCGATGCGGCCCTGGGCTTTGTCGAGTTTTCCTTCGAGAATCATCAGTTTGCGGCTGTATTGTTCCATTTCCTCGGAACGATACTTGTTCTTCGTTCTATGCCAGGCAAAGTAGGCATCGGCGTCGTTTGATTGGTGGTTGATTCCCACATACACATGCCCCTTGCGCACGGCAATGAATTCGACAGAGGCGGAGCGGGGGAAGGCCCGTACTTCCTTGAAAAAACTGCGCCCCCCATTGGTCGAGAAAATCAGCTGGTCAGCGTATCCGATATTACCCAGGATAACGTCGGGGTCGTCGCTGTCGAACGTGGCCCGTGGCGGAGAGTCTATGCCCACAAAGCTGCTGATGTTGCGCTGCTTGTCGACGAAATAGATGGGGCCCCGGCAGTCACTATTGAATTCTGCTTCGAAGGTACGTCCTTCGTCCCATTGCCATGCCAGCTGGCGCGGGGCGTGGGGGCCAGAGTTGGAATCGATCGGACCTGGTGCTTTGGCTATTTGCAATGTCGGTGCGGGAATGGCGGGCAAGCTAGTGCATGCACTGTTCAGGGTGACGGTGGCGAACAGGACGAGAAGGTAGAGTATTTTCATGGCGCCTCCAGAGTGGTTGAAACAAGCATGGGCTCACTGTATGGCGAATGTGCACAGCGATACTTGTTCCA
This sequence comes from Janthinobacterium sp. GW460-12-1-14-LB5, assembly GCF_059423585.1. NCBI lineage: Bacteria > Pseudomonadati > Pseudomonadota > Betaproteobacteria > Burkholderiales > Oxalobacteraceae > Janthinobacterium > Janthinobacterium sp. GW460-12-1-14-LB5. The sequence continues at coordinate 10,104 of NZ_JBWKYD010000010.1, forward strand.
ACGCAATCTAGAGTGCCGCCTGGCGTGGCGACCGGTTTTACAGCCCCGCTTCCTTCCATGAAGCCAGCTCCAGCCGCGTCAGCAGCCGGCCCGACAGCCCGCAGCTCCAGCAGCTGATCTGGATTTGCCGGTGCAGCGCCGGCCCCTGCGCATGCCACGCTTGCTCGGCGTAGGCGAGCAGCGCGTCGCTGAGGGCAGAGTTGTCGGCGACGGGTGGCAGGCGCGACATCAATTCAAGCACGCCGTGGGTGGCCTCCTTGATCTGCAGCAAACCGGCCAGCAGGGCGCGCAGCACGGCACCGTCGATGTTGCTGCTCGCTTGCGTGAAACGTTGCTGCCAGCACAGGCTGCGCTGCGGCCACAAGGCCAGCAGCGGGGGCACGTCGGCCGTCCGCAGTTGCCCGATCAGCTCATCCGCCTCCTGAAACAGGTCGAGGCGGTCGTACTCGTCGCCATCCAGCCCCAGCAGTTCATCGAGTTCCTGCAAGACGCTCATGCCACCACGTTCACGGGAACGCCGCGTTCGAACGCTTCGATATTGCCGATCAATATGTCGGCCAGCTTTTGCATGGCTTCACCACTGGCCCAGGCCGTGTGGGGCGTGAGGATGAAGTTGGGCAGCCGCAAGTTCAACAGCGGGTTGTCGGGCAGGGGCGGTTCCTTCGACAGCACGTCGAAGCCGGCGCCGGCGATCACGCCACGGGTCAATGCGTCGGCCAGCGCCGCTTCATCGACCAGGCCGCCCCGCGCCGTGTTGATCAGCAGCGAAGTCGGCTGCATGCGCGCCAGCTCTTTTGCTCCGATGATATTGCGCGTCTTGTCCGTCAAGGGCAGGTGCAGGCTCAGTACGTCGGAGGTGGCCAGCAGTTCGTCAAAACTCACTTCCTTGACGCCGTCTTCCTGGATCGGGGAACGGTTGTGGACGATCACCTGCATGCCGAAGGCGCGCCCCAGTTGCGCCACGGACTTGCCCAGCGCGCCGTAGCCGAGCAGACCCAGGCGGCTGCCCGCCAGGTCGCGGATCGGGTGGCCGAACAGGCAGAAGCGGTCCGACGCCTGCCACAGGCCCGCTTCCACGTCCGCGCGGTAGGCGACGAGCTGGCGGCGCAGGGCCAGCATCAGGGCCAAGGTGTGCTCGGGCACGGTGGCGCGCGCATAGTCGCGGATATTCGCGACGACGATGCCCCGCTCGCGGCAGGCGGCCAGGTCGAGGATATCCGTGCCCGTGGCGGCCACGGCGATCATTTTCAGGTCGGGCAGCTGCGCCAGCTCGGCCGCGCGCAGCGGCACTTTATTGGTGATGGCGATGCTGGCGCCTTGCAGGCGGGCTACCGTCTGCTCGCTGCCCTTGGTATGCGGAAACTCTTCCCAGCTGTGGGCGAAGGCGGGCGGGCGCACGGTGGCGATCAGGCTGTCGCGGTCGAGAAAGACGATGCGGTGCGGGGGCAGGTGCAGGTGCGGTGATGTGCTTGCTGCGGTCATGGCTGGGCCTCGGTCAGGGCGGCGCGCGCGGGCAGGGTGCTCTTGCCCTTCAGTTGCGTGGCCGGGTGGTTGGTAAACATGTCGGCGACCCATTCGACGAACACGCGCACCTTGGCGGACAGGTGGCGGTTGGGCGGATAGATCACGTGGATGGGCAGCGGGTCGGATTCCCATTCACTGAGCAATTCCACCATTTTGCCCTGTTCCAGCAGCGGCGCAAGCATGAAATGCGTCATTTGCACGATGCCCAGGCCCGCCAGGCCGGCGGCCGCGTAGGCGTTCGAGTCGTTCAGGGCGATATGGCTGGGCATGGACATCTGGATGCGTTCGCCCGCGCGCGTGAAATCCCAGTCGAAGGTCTTGCCCGTCTTGGCAGAGAAAAAATTCACGCCCCGGTGCTGCGCCAGGTCGTTCGGGTGCTGCGGCGTGCCGTGGCGCGCCAGGTAGCCGGGCGCGGCGCAGGTAATGAAATGCAATACGCCGACCCGGCGCGCGATCAGGTTCAGGTCGCCCAATTCTCCGCCGCGCACGGCGCAATCGACGCCTTCCTCGATCAGGTCGACGGGGCGGTCGCTGCAGCCGAGTTCCAGCGAGATGTCCGGGTAGCGGGCAAAGAAGTCGGGCAGGGCGGGGATGATCAGTTCGCTGGCCAGGGCCGTGGGCGCATCCACGCGCAGCCGTCCGCTGGGGCTCAAGCGCGTGCGCGACAGCGATTCCTCGGCCTCGCGCACGTCCGACAGAATGCGCACGCAGCGCTCGTAATACGCGGCGCCATCGGAGGTGATGCTGACGTGGCGCGTGGTGCGGTTGAGCAACTTGACCGACAGGCTCGCTTCCAGCGACTGGATCAGGGTCGACACGGTGGCTTTCGGCAGCTGCATGTTTTCCGCCGCGCGCGTAAAGCCGCCCGCGTCGACGACTTGGATGAAGACTTCCATGGCTTGCAGCTTGTTCACTTGATTTCCTATCACTTTCTGCGTGATTATTCAGAATCCTGAACAATCAATTCGGCATTGCACTCTTTATCAGATTGTAGATCAAGTCTATAGTTGTTGTACTGCAGCATAAATGTGATTGCCGCAGGAAGTTCACAGGAGAAATATCATGGGTCACCGGAATGGAATCTTTGCAGTGCTTGCTCTCGCTATGAGCTCGCTCGCTCTGGCCGCGATGGTATCGACGGATGCCTATTCGTCGGCGGCGCAAAGCGAAGCCAGCGGATATAGCGCCCTGACCCATGAAGTGGGCGGCGTCGCCCTGTTGTGCCTGAACGACACGGTGCGCGATGCTGCGGTGCAGCCGGTGGTGGCGCAATGACGTTTGCCGACGCCGCGGCTGAACTGGCACCTGGCCAGGCGCTGAAGATACGCGACATCCAGGTGCAGGGCGCGCAGGATGCGCTCGGCGCGCGCGTCTACACGGCCGGCGTGCCGGGCGCCAAGCAGCCGAACCTGATGGTCTTCTTCCATGGCGGCGGCTTTGTCGACGGCGACCTGGAAGACGCGGACGACTTCCTGCGCTGCCTCGTGCTGAGCAATCCCGACCACGTGGTGCTGGCCGCGAACTATACCTTGGCGAAGGTGCGGCCATTCCCCGCCGCCGTGGAAGACGCGCATGCCGTGCTGCTGTGGGCAAAAAAGAACAAGTCCAAGCTGGGCTGGACGGGCAAGCAGATGGTGGTGTCGGGCATCGAAGCGGGCGCCAACCTCGCTGCCGTGTGCGCCATGATGTCGCGCGACCGGGGCGGACCGCCCCTCGCGGGCCAGGTGCTGATCATGCCCATGCTCGACCCCGGCTTGTCGACCTGCTCGATGCGCCACTTGCCGAGCTGCCCGGACCTGGCGGAAGTGGCCGACCAGTGCGCCGCCGCCTACCGCGGCTACCTGCCGAATGCCGCTGACCGTACCCATCCGTATGCGTCGCCATTGCAGTCGAGCCGCCTGAAGAACCTGCCGCCAGCCTTGATCTTGTCCAGCGAAGACGACCCATTGCGCGACGAGGCTGAACAATACGGCAGCAAATTGATCGCCTGCGGCATCAAGACCACCGTGCGGCGCATGGCCGCCGCGCCGCTGCAAGACGCCACCGCCCGTAATGAATGCGCCTGCAAGGTGCAGGTATTGAGCGAAATTAGCAGTTTCGTCGCCGGACTGGGGCAAGAGCCCGAGTCATAAAGCCGCCATCCGCGGCACCGCAAAAAAACTTACACTAATCAGTTTACTTTTTGAGTTTCGGTTGCTACACTACGCAGTGTAGTTCCCATCCTGTCTGCGTTGTGCGTTCGCACAGCCAGCTTCGTCGTCCCCGTCCGCTTTCAAGCAGCTGGCGGCCTGTTTACCTTTGATCGAGCGCCGTCGGGCGCCATGGCACCACCATTCACTTTTTAAGCTGGGTTGCTTCCTGCCGCCCATACCATTAGAAATTTTCATAAAACAGGGAAATAAAATGAAAAACGTTCAACAATTTTCCACTCTGCTGAAGCCCCTGGCTGCCTCGCTCGCGCTGGCAGGACTGGTGGCCGTGAGCCTGGCCGGCTGCGATTCAGCCAACAGCAAGGTGCCCGACGCGCCAGCGGCCGGCGGCCCGCCCATCTCGGCCGCCGCCGTCGTTGAAAAACAGATTACGGAAACGCAGGAATTCTCGGGCCGCCTGGAAGCGATCGAGCGCGTGGAAATCCGCTCGCGTGTCGGCGGCTTCATCACGGCCGTCAACTTCAAGCCGGGCAGCGAAGTCAAAAAGGGCGACGTGCTGTTCGTCATCGATCCGCGCCCCTTCCAGGCTGAAGTGTCGCGCGCCGAAGGCACGGCTGCCTCGGCCCGCGCCAAGGCGGAACTGGCCAAGCTGGAACTGTCGCGCGCTGAAAAGCTGCTGGCCGAAAAAGCCATCGCCCAGCGCGAATTCGATGAAAAGGCCTCGGGCCTGAAAGAGCTGGACGCGAATGTCCGCTCGGCGCAAGCCGCGTATGAAGCGGCCAGGCTGAACCTGTCGTACACGCAGGTGCAGGCGCCGATCAGCGGCCGCGTCAGCAAGGCGGAAATCACCGTCGGCAACCTGATCGACGCTTCCGCCATTCTGACGTCGGTGGTGTCGACGGACCGCATCTACGCCAGCTTCGACGGCGATGAAGACACGTATCTGCGCGTGGCCGGCACGGCGCAAAAGGGCACGCCCGTCACCGTCAAGGTGGGCCTGGCCAACGAAACGGGCTTCCCGCACGAAGGCAAGCTGGAATTCGTCGACAACCAGCTCGACCCGGCCACGGGCAGCGTGCGCATGCGCGCCACCTTTACCAATGCCGAGCGCCAGCTGGTGCCTGGCCTGTTCGCGCGCATCCAACTCGACGGCGGCAACGGGCCGCAGGCGCAAAGCACGGCCCTGTTGATCAGCGACCGCGCCGTCGGCACGGACCAGAGCCGCAAATACGTCTACGTGGTAGGCGCCGACAACAAGGCCGAATACCGCGCCGTCAAGCTGGGCCCGACCTCGGACGGCTTGCGCGTGGTGCGCGAAGGCTTGAAGGCGGGCGAAAAAATCGTCGTCAACGGCTTGCAGCGCGTGCGCCCCGGCGCGCCCGTGACGCCGCAGATGGTGGCGATGGATTTCGACCCGACCGCGCCCGTCGCTCCCGCCAAACCTGAAGTAAAAGACGCCAAGATCGCCGCCAAGGCAGCATCGACTTCCAAGGAATAAACATGAATTTTTCCCGCTTTTTCATCGACAAGCCGATTTTCGCGGCGGTGCTGTCGATTGTCATATTCGTGGCCGGGCTGCTGTCGATATTCGGCCTGCCCATCTCCGAATATCCCGACGTCGTGCCGCCATCCGTGGTGGTGCGCGCGCAATACCCGGGCGCCAACCCGAAAGTGATCGCCGAAACCGTGGCCGCGCCGCTCGAAGAGCAGATCAACGGCGTCGAGAACATGCTCTACATGTCCTCGCAAAACACGTCCGACGGCGCGATGATGCTGACAGTGACCTTCAAGATCGGCACCAACGTCGAGCAGGCCGAAACGCAGGTGCAGAACCGCGTGCAGCGCGCGTTGCCGCGCCTGCCCGAGGAAGTGCGCCAGATCGGCGTGACGACGGTCAAGTCGTCGCCGAATCTGACCATGGTCGTGCATCTGGTCTCGCCGAACAAGCGCTATGACGATATGTATCTGCGCAACTACGCGGTGCTGAACGTCAAGGACCAGTTGGCCCGTTTGCCCGGCATGGGCGACATCCAGATCTTCGGCGCCGGCGACTATGCGATGCGCATCTGGCTCGACCCGCAAAAGGTAGCGGCGCGCGGCATGACGGCCAATGACGTCGTCGACGCCATCCGCGAGCAGAACGTGCAGGTGGCCGCCGGCGTGATCGGCGCTTCGCCAGCGAAAAACTCGGACTTCCAGCTGACCGTCAATACCCAGGGCCGCCTGCAGACGCCCGAGGAATTCGGCGCCATCATCGTGCGCACGAATGCCGACGGCGCCGTCACGCACCTGAAGGACGTGGCGCGCGTGGAAATGGGCGCCAACAGCTACTCGCTGCGTTCGCTGCTGAACAATAATCCGGCCGTCGGCATGGGTATTTTCGAGGCGCCGAATGCCAACGCGCTGCAACTGTCTTCCGACGTGCGTTCCAAGATGGAAGAACTGAAAAAAGACTTCCCGCAAGGCGTGGAATACCGCATCGAGTACGACCCCACGCAATTCGTGCGTTCGTCCATCGAAGCCGTGATCCATACCCTGTTAGAGGCCATCGCCCTGGTGGTGCTGGTGGTGATCATCTTCCTGCAAACCTGGCGCGCATCGATCATTCCGCTGCTGGCCGTTCCCGTGTCGATTGTCGGCACCTTTGCCGTGATGCTGGGTTTTGGCTTCTCGATCAACACCCTGTCGCTGTTCGGTCTCGTGCTGGCCATCGGTATCGTCGTCGATGACGCCATCGTGGTGGTGGAAAACGTCGAGCGCAACATCGAGGAAGGCCTCTCGCCGCGCGACGCCACCATCCAGGCCATGAAAGAGGTCAGCGGCCCTATCGTCGCCATCGCCCTGGTGCTGTGCGCCGTGTTCGTGCCGATCGCCTTCGTGCCCGGCCTGTCGGGCGAGTTTTACCGCCAGTTCGCGCTGACCATCGCCATTTCGACCGTGATCTCCGCTTTCAGCTCGCTGACCCTGGCGCCGGCCCTGTCGGCCGCGCTGCTGAAACCGCACGATGCGCCGAAAGACGCGCTGACGCGCGGCATGGACTTGGTCTTCGGCCGCTTCTTCGCCTGGTTCAACCGCTTCTTCGGCCGCGCTTCGCACCGCTACGAAGCGGGCGTCAAAGGCGTGCTGGGCCGCAAGAGCGCCTCGCTGGGCGTGTACGCGCTGCTGGTCGTTGCCGCCATCTTCACCTTCAAGTCCGTGCCGGCCGGTTTCGTGCCGGCGCAGGACAAGCAATACCTGGTGGGCTTTGCGCAATTGCCCGACGCCGCTTCGCTGGACCGCACGGAAGATGTCGTGCGCCGCATGTCCGACGTCATCAAGTCGGTGCCCGGCGTCGAATCGACCATCGCCTTCCCCGGCCTGTCGATCAACGACTTTACCAATGCGCCGAACGCCGGCATCGTCTTCGCCACCCTGAAGCCGTTCGATGAGCGCGGCAGCAAGGAATTGTCGGGCGGCGCCATCGCGGCCGAGATCAACAAGCGCCTGGGCGGCATCCAGGACGCCTTCATCATGGTCTTCCCGCCACCGCCTGTGAATGGCCTGGGCACCATCGGCGGCTTCAAGATGATGATCGAAGACCGCGGCAACCTCGGTTACGACGCGCTGTACAACGCCACCCAGGCGCTGGCCGCCAAGGCCTACCAGACGCCGGAACTGGCGGGCGTGTTCTCGGGCTACCAGATCAACGTGCCGCAGCTGTTCGCCGACGTCGACCGTGTAAAAGCCAAGCAGATGGGCGTGCAACTGCAAACGATTTACCAGACCTTGCAGATCAACCTCGGTTCGCTGTACGTGAATGACTTCAATCAGTTTGGCCGCACCTACCAGGTGCGCGTGCAGGCCGATGCGGCTTTCCGTTCACATGCCCAGGATATCGCGCAGCTCAAAGTCCGTAATGACAAAGGCGAAATGATCCCGCTGTCGTCGTTGATGCGCGTCAAGGATAGTTACGGTCCTGACCGCGTGCAGCGCTACAACGCGTATGCAGCAGCCGATTTCAACGGCGGCGCCGCCCCTGGCGTGTCGAGCGGCCAGGCGCAAGCCGCGCTGGAACGCATCGCCAAGGAAGTGCTGCCGCAGGGGATTTCGTATGAATGGACGGAGCTGACCTACCAGGACATCTTGTCCGGCAATACGATGATCTATGTGTTCCCCCTGTGCGTGCTGCTGGTCTTCCTGGTGCTCGCCGCCCAGTACGAAAGCTGGACCCTGCCGCTGGCCGTGATCCTGATCGTGCCGATGTCGATCCTGTGCGCCTTGTTGGGCGTCAAGTTGACCGGCGGCGACAACAACGTGTTCACCCAGATCGCGCTGTTCGTGCTGGTGGGGCTGGCGTCGAAGAATGCGATCCTGATCGTGGAATTTGCCCGCGAACTGGAAGAGCATGGCCGCACCGTCGTGCAAGCGGCGCTGGAAGCGTGCCGTCTGCGTCTGCGTCCGATTTTGATGACGTCGATCGCCTTCATCATGGGCGTGGTGCCCCTGGTGTTCTCGCACGGCGCCGGTTCGGAAATGCGCCATGCGATGGGCGTGGCGGTCTTCGCCGGCATGCTGGGCGTGACCTTCTTCGGCCTGTTCCTGACGCCCGTGTTCTATGTTCTGCTGCGCACCCTGGCGCAGCGTTTTGAGAAAAAACCAGCCGATGCTGCCGCCAAGCCAACTGCTGCGCCAGCATTGAACCTGGAAGGAGATATATATTGAAAACCAATGCAATCATCCGGCGCGCGGCGCCCGTCTTGAGCGCCATGGCCGCAGCCGTGTTGCTGGCCGCCTGCGCGGCGCCCGAGTTCAAGCAGCCGCAGATCGAGACGCCGGCTGCGTTCAAGGAAGCGCAAACGCCGGCCGTGCAGACGGCGGCGGACGGCACGCGCTGGAAGCAGGGCGTGCCAGCCGAGCGCCAGGCGCGCGGCGAGTGGTGGCTGGCCTTCAATGATCCGGCCTTGACTAGCCTGATTAATGAGGCCACGCAGGCGAATGCCAACCTGGCGGTGGCCGCCGCCCGCGTCAAGCAGGCGAGGGCCATTGCCGGCATCGCCGAAGCGGACCGCATCCCGCAAGTGGGCATCAATGTGGGCGGCCAGCGCAACCGCGCTTCCGCCGTGTCGCTCGGCTTGCCGAACGGCGCGCCGGTGGCGGCGACCAACGTCTACCAGGCCAGCCTGACGGCCAGCTACGAAGTCGACCTGTTCGGCCGGGTGGCATCGAATGTCAGCGCCTCGCGCAGCGATGCGCTGGCCGTGGAAGCGACTTACCGCTCGGTGCTGCTGTCCTTGCAGGCTGACGTGGCGCAAACCTACTTCCAGCTGCGCGCCACGGACGCCGAACTGGCGACCCTGGAACAGACGGTGCGCCTGCGCGAGGAAAGCGTGCATGTGAACCAGCGCCGCTACGATCTGGGCGACATCGGCGAATTCGACCTGTCCCGTGCCCGCACGGAGCTGTCGACCGTGCGCGCCGAAGCCATCGGCCTGCAGCGCCAGCGCGCCACCGGCGAGCATGCGCTGGCCGTCCTGCTGGGCAAACCTGCCGCCAGCTTCACGGCGGGCGTCAACCCGCTGCAGGACAGCGGCTTCCTGCCCGTGATCCCGGCCGGCATGCCATCGTCCTTGCTGGAGCGCCGTCCCGACATCGCGTCGGCGCAGCGCACCATGGAAGCGTCGAATGCGCGCATCGGCGTGGCGAAATCGGCCATGTTCCCCGCCTTGAGCCTGAACGCTTCCGGCGGCGGCGCGTCCGACACCTTCTCGGATATCTTCAAGTGGAGCAGCCGCTCCTGGCTGCTGGGCGCCCTGATGTCGATGCCGATCATCGACGGCGGCCGCAACAAGGCTGCCGTGACGCGCAGCGAAGCGCAGCTGGAAGAGTCGGTGGCGACGTATCGCCAGAGCGTGCTGGTGGCTTTCGCCGAGGTGGAAGACAACCTGGCCGGCCTGCGCATCCTGTCGGGCCAGACGCAGCAGATCGACGAAGCCGTCGTGTCGGCGCGCCGCTCGGCCGACCTGGCGCAAAAGCTGTACGATGCGGGCCGTTCCAGCTACCTCGATCTGCTGGACGCGCAGCGCAACCTGGCGGCCATCGAGCGCAACGCCGTGCAGCTGCGCGGCAACCGGGCCGTCACCACGGTGGCGCTGATCCGCGCCCTGGGCGGCGGCTGGGGAGATGCCGAGCCGCAGGTCGCGGCCAACTGATTTCCGGCACCGCGGGCTGGCATTCCCGGCCCGCGGCGAGGAAAACATCATGAAAACGGCGTCGTGCATCTGCACGGCGCCGTTTTTTTTTGTTGAAAACCAGTTGAATCCGTTTGCGGACAGGCCGCGTAAATACTCGTGCAATCACGCAAATGCAGTCATCCAGGAGATATCACCATGCGCACCTTCGTTCCCGCAGCTCTTTTCATCACATCCATGCTGGCCGCCAGCGCCCCTTTTGCCGCCGACATGAGCACCATGGTGGGCGGCCAGAGCATGTATCCGAGCAAGGACATCGTCGACAACGCCGTCAATTCGGCCGACCACACGACCCTGGTCGCCGCCGTCAAGGCGGCCGGGCTGGTCGACACCCTGAAAGGCAAGGGGCCGTTTACCGTGTTCGCGCCGACGAATGCGGCGTTTGGCAAGCTGCCGGCCGGCACCGTCGAGACCCTGGTGAAGCCGGAAAGCAAGGCGACCCTGACGAAAATCCTCACCTACCACGTGGTGCCGGGCAAATACGACTTCAAGGCGCTGGCCAAGGAAATCAAGATGCATGACGGTAAAGCCACCTTGCCCACGGCCAGCGGGGGCAAGCTGATGTTCGCCATGAACGGCATGCACAACATCGTCGTGATGGACGAGGGCGGCAACAGCGCCAACATCAGCACCTATGATGTATATCAATCGAATGGCGTGATCAATGTCATCGACACGGTGCTGATGCCAAAATAAATGGACGAAAAAAAAAGACAGGGGAAACCCTGTCTTTTTGTTGTTGCGGCCTCGATTACTTGGCTGGCGCTGCTGCCGGTGCGGAAGCTGCCGGCGTGGCTGGAACTGCCTTCTCTCCAGTAGCCGCTTTCTTCGCCTTGTGATGCTTGGCTTTCTTGTGCGTCGCTGGCTTGACGGCGGCGGCTGGCGCTTCGGCTTTGGCTGCAGGTGCAACGGCTGCGGCGGAAGCTGCTGGAGCGGCCGGCGCTGCTGGCGCTGCTGGCGTCTGTGCGAAAGCGGCGGTGGCGAACAGGGTGGCGATCAGGGTGGCAATAACTTTTTTCATGATGAGATCCTTGGTGTTTTTTCGGGTGAGTGCAGTGTGAAGAAATTACTTGGCTGGTGCCGCTTCGGCGGTGGCCGATGCCAGTTTCGCATCTGCTTTGGCTTTGGTTTTTTTCGCCGTGTGATGCGCCTTGGCCTTGGTAGCGGCAGCTTCCGTCTTGGCGCTGGCCACTTCCGTTTTCGCGGCGACGACGGCTTTCGCTTCTTTCGCGTCCGCTTTCACGACGGCTTGCGCTTCCTTGGCGTCGGCTTTCACGACGGCCTTGGTGTGGGCCGCTTCCACTTTGGCGGGCGCTGCTGGCGCTGCGGGCGTCTGGGCAAAGGCAGCGGTAGCGAACAGGCCGGCGATCAGGGTAGCAATTGCTTTTTTCATGGTGCAGTCCTCAGTGGTGGTTTGTCTGGCGTGCCGGGATGATTCCCGTGTCACTGAGCATAAAACGCGCCCCCGGACGCTGGCGTTGACGCTCATTACAAACGCTTACAACTACCGCGTATCCGCCTTCAGGATGTCTTCCGAACGGCGTTGTCCGTAACCCTTGCCGTAGGCGCTGGAAGCGATGCTCACGACCATGCGGCGCGCCGGTATCACATAGATCTTGTTGCCGCCATTGCCCGGGGCGAAGTGCACGCCAATCTGCTGTCCCCCGATGTCCTGCGTCTTCGCGTACGAGAAGTAGCCGTAGCTGTCGGCGTCGCGGTTCACGGCGCCGATGGCCGGAGTGCCAGTGTCGCTCAAGTGCGCCGCTATGTCGCGCGCAAGCTGGCCTGTTCGATGACGTTCGCATGAAGGCGCGCCATGCAAAAAGGACAGCCGAAGCTGTCCCTGGTATTGCGGGCGAAACAGCCGCGCAAGCGCAGACCCGGCGGACGCGCTCGCGTGGCGACTGCCGCGATTACTTCGCTGGTGCTGGTGCCGCCGGAACGGCTTCTGCCGCTTTCGCTGCGTCCGCTTTCACTTTGGCTTTGCTTGCCTTGTGATGGGCCTTGGCCTTGGTGGCTTTCGCATCGGCCTTGGCGCTGGCGACGTCGGCTTTCGCGTCGGCGGCGGCGACCGCTTCTTTCGCATCGGCTTTCACGACGGCCTTGGTTTCCTTGGCTTCCGCTTTTGCTACGGCTTTCGTGTGGGCCGCTTCCGCCTTGGCGGGTACCGATGCTGCCGGAGCGGCAGGGGTTTGCGCGAAGGCGGCGGTAGCGAACAGGCTGGCGACGAGGGTGGCGATGACTTTTTTCATTTTATTTTCCTGGCGAGTGGTAAGTGATGGTGTGTCGGTGATTACTTGGCTGCTGCTGGCGCTGGAGCCGGTGCGGCGGCGGTGGCCGAAGCCAGCTTTTCGTCAGCCTTGGCTTTGGTGTGCTTGGCTTTGTGATGGGCCTTGGCCTTGGTGGCGACCGCTTCCGTTTTGGCGCTGGCGACGTCCGTTTTCGCGGCGACGACGGCTTTCGCTTCTTTCGCGTCCGCTTTCACGACGGCTTGCGCTTCCTTGGCATCGGCTTTCACGACGGCCTTGGCGTGGGCCGCTTCCACTTTGGCGGGCGCTGCTGGCGCTGCTGGGGTCTGGGCAAAGGCTGCGGTGGCGAACAGGCCGGCGATCAGGGTAGCAATTACTTTTTTCATGGTGCAGTCCTCAGTGGTGGTTTGTCTGGTATGTCTGTTGGTGCCGGGATGATTCCCGTGTCACTGAGCATAAAACGCGCCCCGGAAGCTTACCGTTGACCTCGTTTACACTTTCTTACAATCAGGTGTTTTATCGGCTGTTGCTGCGTGATGCGGGCATGAAAACGAAAAAAGACAGCCGAAGCTGTCTTTTTGTGCGGCGCGGAAAACGCGCGGAGCCGATTATTTGGCTGCTGCTGCGGTCGCTTCAGTTTTGGCTTCGTCAGCCTTGGCCTTGGCTTTTTTCGCTTTGTGATGGGCTTTGGCCTTGGTGGCTTTGGCATCAGCCTTGGCGCTGGCGACATCGGCTTTGGCGTCTGCAGCGACGGCGGCTTCTTTCGCATCGGCTTTCACGACGGCCTTGGTTTCTTTGGCTTCTGCTTTAGCCACTTCCTTGGTGTGCTTGGCTTCGGCCTTGGCCGGCGCTGCTGGTGCTGGGGTTTGAGCAAAGGCTGCGGTAGCGAACAAGCCGGCGATCAGAGTAGCGACAATGTTGACAGTGCGTTTTTTCATGATGCAGTTCCTCGAGAAGTGGGGTTGTAGTTCAGGAGATCAATCCCCTGTCACTGAGCCAAAAACGCGCCGTGCGGCAATTGCGTTGACAGGATTTTCGTCAATTACAAACACTTACATTTGCCCGGACAGGCACTCTGTTAGCTGGCGTACCGCACCCCAGCCCCTGGCGGACTAGACTCGATGCCATCGTCACCGCATGGGTCCGCCATGAAAGCCGCCCTGAAAACCTATCAAGCCAAGCGCAATTTCGCCGTCACGCCCGAGCCCGCGGAGGGCGGCGAGGAAGCGGGCGACGGGCTCTCCTTCGTGATCCAGAAGCACTGGGCCAGCCGCTTGCACTACGATTTTCGTCTGGAACTCGATGGCACGCTGAAAAGCTGGGCCGTGCCGAAAGGGCCCAGCTACGACCCGCGCGACAAGCGCATGGCCGTGCAGGTGGAAGACCACCCCATTGCCTACGCCAGCTTTGAAGGCACGATCCCCGAAAAGCAGTATGGCGCAGGCAAGGTCATCATCTGGGACAAGGGCACGTGGCAGCCGCAGCCCGCCACGCCGGACGCGCGCGCCGCGCTGGCGGCCGGCGAGCTGAAATTCACCCTTTACGGCCACAAGATGCATGGAAACTGGGTGCTGGTGCGCATGCGGGGCAAGGATGAAAAGCAGCCGGCCTGGCTGCTGATCAAGGAAAAAGACGCGTTTGCCCGGCCGGCCGTCGCATTTTCCGTCGTCGACGAGTTCCCCGCCAGCGTCAAGCACAAGGCCCTGCCCGCGCGCAAGGCGGCTGCCGCACCGCCCGATGCCGCTTTGCCCAGCACCCTGTCGCCGCAGCTCGCCACCCTGGTCGATGCGCCGCCGCCGGACGCGCAAGACTGGATTTTCGAGGCGAAATTCGACGGCTACCGCCTGCTCGCCCGTTGCGATGGCGAACGGGTCAGCCTGATGACGCGCAATGGCAACGACTGGACGGCCAAGCTGCCGCAGCTGCGGCAGGCGCTGGAAAAGCTGGGCTTGCCGCCTGGCTGGTATGACGGCGAAATCGTCGTCAACGACGCCGGCGGCCAGCCGGATTTTGGCGCCTTGCAGCGCGCGTTCGACGCGGACAGCACCAGCGCGATCGTGTATTACCTGTTCGACGTGCCGTATTTCGATGGCCATGACTTGCGCGGCCAGCCCGTCGAGGCGCGCAGGGCCTTGCTGGAACAGCTGCTGCAGCGCTTGCCAACTTCTCCCCTGGTGCGCTTCAGCGCGGCGCTCGATGCTGCGCCGCAGCAACTGCTGGCCCACGCCTGCCGCCTGGGGCTGGAAGGCGTGATCGGCAAGCGGCGCGGTTCGCCCTACGTCACGCGGCGTTCCGGCGACTGGATCAAGCTCAAATGCGGGCTGCGCCAGGAATTCGTCATCGGCGGCTATACGGCGCCGCAAGGCGCGCGCGAAGGGATCGGGTCGCTGCTGCTGGGCGTGCACGATGACCAGGGAAAACTGCGCTATGCGGGCAACGTGGGCAGCGGCTTTGACGATGCGGCTTTGCGCGACTTGCGGCAGCGTCTCGGCGCGCTCACCGTTGATACGAGTCCGTTTGAAGGCCAGGCGGGCGGCGTGCGCCGGCCCATCTGGGTCAAGCCGCAGCTGGTGGCCGAAGTGAGCTTCGCGCAATGGACCAGCGGCGGCGCCGTGCGCCACGCCGTGTTTCACGGCTTGCGCCAGGACAAACAGCCGGCCGCCATCGTGCGGGAGCGGCCACAGCGAAGCGATTGGACCAGGGAGAAGAGCATGGGCAAGCACGATGAGGCGGCGGACAGCGTCCTGCCGGCCAGTTTCAAGGTCAGCCACGCGGACAGGGTGATCGACCGGGACAGCGGCGCCACGAAGATCGACCTGGTGCGTTATTACGCGCTGGTGGGCAAGCTGATGCTCGTGCATTTGCGCGGGCGCCCCGTGTCGCTGGTGCGCGCGCCGGCCGGCGTGGGCGGAGAATTGTTTTTCCAGAAGCATGCGGACACGTCCACCATGCCCGGCGTCAAACAGCTCGATCCCGGCCTCGATCCCGTGCATGCTTCCATGCTGGAAGTGGGCAGCGTACAGGGCTTGCTGTCGGCGGCGCAGTGGAATGTGGTGGAATTTCACACGCAAAACGCGCTGGCGAGCGCCTACGACACGCCGAACCGCCTGGTGTTCGACCTGGACCCGGGCAAGGGCGTGGCCTGGCCCGCCATCCGCGAGGCGGCCGTGCTGCTGCGCGCCTTTTTGACGGAGCTGGGCTTGCCCGCCTGGCTGAAAACCAGCGGCGGCAAGGGCTTGCACGTGGTCGTGCCGATCCGCCCGAAACACGACTGGGATACGGTCAAGGCGTTTTCGCAAGCCATCGTGGCGCACATGGCGCAGCTCATTCCCCAGCGTTTTGTGCTGAAAAGCGGGCCGGCTAACCGGGTCGGCAAGATTTTCATCGATTATCTGCGCAATGGCCGGGGCGCCACCACCGTATGCGCGTGGTCGGCCCGCACGCGCTCGGGGCTGGGCATTTCCGTGCCGCTGGCCTGGGAGGAACTCGACCAGCTGAAGGCGGGCGATCAGTGGAATGTCGGCAACGTCCACGGCCGCCTCGACGTGGGCAATGCGCCCTGGGCTGGCTATGCGCGCAGCGCCAGGGCCATCGATGGGGCCATGCAAAAGCTCGGTTTCAGTCCGCCGGCTTGAACGGCAGGGTGGCGCGCGCCAGCTGCAGCGCTTCGTCGATGGCGGCGTTAAGCTGGGGAATCTCGACGGGTTTGGTCAGGTAGCGGAAAAAGCCCGCGGCCAGGCCGTGCCGGATGTCGCCCTTCATGGCATTGGCCGTCAGCGCGATGACGGGGATGTGCGCCGTGCGCGGATCGTTGCGCAGGATGCGCTGTGCCTGGTTGCCATTCATGCCGGGCAGGTTGATATCCATCAAAATGACGTCGGGGCGGCGTTCCAGCGCCAGCGCGATGCCCTGGCGCGCGTCGGTGGCCGAGATCATGCGCAGATGGGGCAGGAAGCTGACGATGTCTTCCACCAGCCGCAGGCTGGCCGGATTGTCTTCCACGTACAGCAGCAGGGCTTGGCCGCTGGCATCGTCCCCGGCTCCGCCGGCAGGCTCGGCCAGCCCCTCCGTGTCCAGCGGCATGCTCTCGGGCGGCGCGGCCATGGTGTCGAGTTCGATCCAGAACACGCTGCCCTCGCCAAGGCAGCTGTGCACGCCCATGCGTCCGCCCATCAGTTCGACCAGGCGCTTGGTGACGACCAGGCCGATACCCGTGCCTTCTTCGCTGCCGGCCTCCTGTCCCAGGCGGTTAAACGGCTGGAACAGTTCGGCCATCTGCGCGTCGTCCAGGCCCTTGCCCGTGTCGCGGATGGCGATGCGCACGCACAGTGCATCGGGCTGCGAGATTTCCAGCTCCACCTTGCCGGCCGGGCGGTTGTACTTGATGGCGTTCGACAGCAGGTTCAGCAGCACTTGCTTGAGGCGCGTATGGTCGGCCCTGAGCGTCAGCGCTTCGCAGGCTGGAAAGATCAGGTGGATCTGGCGCTGCTGCGCCTGTTCTTCCACCATCACGCGCACTTCCTCGATCAGCGCGGGCAGCGTCACCGCTTCCATCGACAGGCTCAGGCTGCCCGATTCGATCTTCGCCAGGTCGAGGATTTCATTGATCAGGGTGAGCAGGTGGCGGCCCGAGGTGACGATGTTTTGCACGAAGGTGCGTTTTTGCAGCACGGTCGCGGGCAGGGATTCGTTGGCCAGCAGCTGGGCAAAGCCGAGGATGGCGTTCAGCGGCGTGCGCAGTTCGTGCGACATGCTGGTGAGGAAACGGTCTTTCGCCTGGCTGGCCCGCTCGAGTTCGACTTTCTGTTCGTTGAGCGTGCGTTCGATGCGCTTGCGCTCGGAGATGTCGCGGATGGCCGATGACACGAGCACGCCTTCGTCCGTTTCCAGCGGCGACAGGCTGATTTCGACAGGAAACTCGGTGCCGTCGCGGCGCAAGCCGTACAGTTCCAGGCCCGCACCCATGGAACGGGCCCGCGGCGCCGTGGAAAATGCATGGCGGTGGCGCGGATGGTCGTGCGCGTAGCGGGCCGGGATCAGCACTTCCACATTGCGCCCGAGCAACTCCGCGCGCGAGTAGCCGAACAGGCGTTCCGTCTGCGAGTTGACGAGCACGATCTCGCCGTCGCCGTTGACGATGACGATGGCGTCCGGCGCCGATTCGAGCAAGCCGCGGAACTTCTGTTCGGCCCGGCGGCGGTCGCTGACGTCGCGGATGGCGCTGATAACGAAGGTGCCGATCTCCGTCTGGATGGGCGACAGGCTGATTTCGACGGGGAACTCGACGTTGTCCTTGCGCAAACCCAGCAATTCCAGGTCGGCGCCCATGGTGCGCGTGCGCGGCTGGTCGAAATAGCGCGCGCGGTGCGCCACGTGCGAATGGCGCAGGCGTTGCGGCAGCAGGCTATCGATTTGCCTGCCGTTCAATTCGCCTTCCGCGTAGCCGAACAGGCGCTGTGCCTGCTGGTTGGCCAGCACGATGGCGCCCGTGGCATTGACCATGATGACGCTGTCCGGCGTCGATTCGAACAGCACGCGGTAGCGCACCTCGACGAACTGGGCGTCGCGCGCCGCCTTCAGCAAGGTCGTGTCCTTCATGGTGGAAATCAGGTAGCGGGGGCCGTCCGCCCCGGCCTGTGCGGTCTGGCATGCCACATCGACGTGGATAAGTTCGCCATCCTTGCGCCGCCGCAGCGATTCGCGGTCATAGCTGCCGTGCAGCGTCAGCTGTTCGTCGATCAGCAGGGCCGCTTCGGCTTGTCCCGGCAGCGAGATCAGTTCCCATAGCGTGCGTCCCAGCGCCTCGTCGCTCGCATAGCCGAAAATGCGCTGGGCACCCACCGTCCAGCGCACGACGGCATGCTCTTCGTTCGTGATGACGACGCCGCCAGGGGCGCCGCTGAGGATAAGCTGATCTAACTCGGCATCCATTTTTTTCCGCACGCGAGACAGGGCTTGCCGGCTGGCAGGCCTGTGCATAACGTAGCGAGAAGCTTGATCAAAGTCAATGCATTTATAGTATTGACTATTCTCGGCGGCGTGGGGCGTGCCTCAGGCCGCCTTGCGCCTGGCGGACGCCGTTTTGCGGGCGGCGGACGAGGCAGGACGCTTGCGGGCCGGCGCGGCGGGCGCCTTCTTGCCCAGGCTTTGCTGCAGCAGGGCGACCAGGTCGATCACGTTGCTGCCGTGCTCTTCTTCCGGCGCGGGCGCGGGCGCGGTGATGGTCTTGGTCTGTTTCGCCTTGATTTTCTTCTTGACCAGCGCCAGCACGTCTTCGCGGTAGCTGTCGTGGTATTGCTCCGGTTCCCACGCTTCGCTCATGCCTTCCACCAGGGACAGGGCCATTTTGAGTTCCTTGTCGGAAATACCCGCCGCCTTCAGGGTGCTGGCGGGCAAGTCCAGGTCGTCCGTGGGGCGGAGCTCATCGGCGTAGCGCAAGGTGTTGAGCACGATGGCGTCGCCCACGCAAACGAGCGCGCACAGATGCTGCTTGGTGCGCATGACTACGCTGGCGATAGCCACTTTATTGGCCTTGCGCAAGGTTTCGCGCAGCAGCGCATAGACTTTCTCGCCGCCCTTGGCGGGCAGCACGTAGTACGGGTGCGCGTAAAAGGTCAGCGGCACCTCGGCCGCGTCGACAAAGGTGTCTATGTCGATGGTTTGCGTGGCCTTCACGTTCGCCTGCCTTAAATCCTCGTCGGACAGCACCACGTATTCGTCCGTCTTGTATTCATAGCCCTTGATGATGTCGTCCCACTCGACTTCCTCACCCGTCTGCTTGTTGTAGCGCTTGTAGCCGATGGGCGCGAAGTCGCGCCGGTCCAGCATGGACAAGTCCAGTTCATGGTCAAGACTGGCTGAAATCAGCTCGACGGGGATGTGCACGAGGCCGAAGCTGATGGCGCCTTTCCACAGTGCGCGCGCCATCGCTTATGCTCCCACGCTGCCGGTGACGGGCAGGACGATGCCCGTGATGTAGCTGGAACAGGCGGGCGAGGCTAAAAAGACGTAGGCGGGCGACAGTTCCTCTGGCTGGGCCGGACGGCGCATGTCCGTGTCGGCGCCGAATTGCCGGATTTCTTCCGGCGTTTTATCGGCCGGATTGAGCGGCGTCCAGACGGGCCCCGGGGCGATGGCGTTGACGCGGATGCCCTTGTCGAGCAGGTTGCCGGCCAGCGCCATGGTAAACGCATGGATGGCGCCCTTGGTGGTGGAATAGTCGAGCAGGTGTTTCGAGCCCTGCAAGCCCGTCACGGAACCCGTGTTGATGATGGCCGCGCCCCGCTGCAAGTGGGGCAGCACGGCCTTGGCCATGTGAAAGTAGCCGTAGACATTGGTTTTCATGGTGAGGTCGAAGCGTTCCTCGCTCAGGTCGAGCAGCGATTCCGCGTGTTCCTGGAAGGCGGCGTTGTTCACCAGCACGTCGATGTGCGTGAAACGTTCCAGCACCTGGCTGACGGCTTGCTGGCAAAAGCCCTGGTCGCGCACGTCGCCGGCAATCAACAGGCAGCTCTGGCCTTCCGCTTCCACGTAGCGCTTGGTTTCGTTGGCGTCCGCGTGTTCGTTCAGGTAAATGATGGCGACATCGGCCCCTTCGCGCGCGTACAGGACGGCCACGGCGCGGCCGATGCCCGAATCGCCGCCCGTGATGACGGCCACCATGCCGGCCAGCTTGCCGCTGCCGCAATAGTCGGGCGCCAGGAAGCGCGGTTTCAATGCCATCTGCGCTTCGATGCCTGGCTTGTCCAGGTGCTGGGCGGGCAGGGGCGGCGTCGGCTGGCTGCGCTGGCCCGTCTGCACGGGGGGCTTGCTGTCCCGCTTGCCTGTTGCTGCCGCATCGCGGCCATCCTGCTCCTGCTGGACGGCGCGCTGCAAGTTACCGGCGGACTGGTCCTTGTTCTCGTTCATGCTGGCCTCCCTGGAAACGAAGATCCAGTATCGGCGCGGCGCCCCCATCAAACGGTGCGCTTGCTAACAGAGTGGCGCAAACAGGCGCAAAGTTATATGATGATTGACATAAATATGGGAGGACAGCATGAAAGTGAGCAGGGAGCAGGCGGCGCTGAACCGCGAACGCATCGTCGAAACGGCGGCCAGGTTGTTCCGCGAAAAGGGCTATGACGGCATCGGCGTGGCCGACCTGATGAAGAACGCGGGTCTCACGCATGGCGGCTTCTATGGCCATTTTGCGTCCAAGGAAGACTTGATGATCGAAGCGTGCCAGCATGCCTTGAATAAGTCGCTGGAAGGCTGGCGGGCGAAGATCGCCAGCGACCCGCAGCGGGCGTTGCCGGCCATTGTCGATAGCTACCTGAGCACCCGCCACCGCGACCAGCCCGGCGGCGGCTGCCCGGCGGCGGCCATGGGCGTCGACGTGGCGCGCATGTCGCCCGGCGCGCGTCCCGCGTTCACGCAAGCCACGCGGCAGCAGTTTGCCTTGCTGCAGGGCTTGCTGCCCGACGGCGCCCCGGATGGTACACAGGAGCGGCAGCGCCAGCAGGCGATCACCACGTTTGCCGCCATGGTGGGCGCCATGGTGCTGGCACGCGCAATCGATGACGAGGCGCTGTCGGCGGAAATCCTCGACGCCGTGAAGGCGCAATTGCTGCCAGACTGAGCATATCCCCCTGTCAGCCGGCCTCGTCGCATGATAGGCTTCGGTTTTCAGATTTTGGGATTTCATCATGCTGCTCTGGCTCAGGCAATACCGGCGTCCTCTGTTGGCCGGGGACATCACTGCCGGTATCGTTGTCGCCATGATGATGGTGCCGCAAGGCATGGCTTACGCCCTGGTGGCCGGCTTGCCGCCCGTGGTGGGCATCTACGCCAGCATCTTGCCGCCCGTGCTGTATGCCTTGTTCGGCAGCAGCATGACGCAATCGGTGGGCCCCATGGCCATCGTTTCGCTGATGACGGCCGCGGCCCTGGCGCCGCTGGCCGACCCCGGTTCCTCGCTGTACATCGTGCTGGCCGCCCAGCTGGCCTTCATCAGCGGCCTCGTCCTGCTGCTGTGCGGCGTGCTGCGCCTGGGCTTCATGGCCAGCTTTTTGTCGCGCCCCGTGATCAGCGGTTTCAGCAATGGCGCCGCCATCCTGATCATCTGGGGCCAGATCACGCCCCTGCTGGGCGCAACGCTCCCCCATTGGCACACGCCCAGCCTCGTGCTGGGGCTGTCCGGCCTGCTGTTCCTGTGGCTGGCCAAGCGCTATGCTTCGCGGCTGTTGCAGCGCTGCGGCTTGAATAAAGTCGCCGCCGACGTGGGCGCGCGCCTGGCGCCGATGGCGCTGGTGCTGGCCGGCATCGCCCTCGTCGCCTATGGCGGCCTGGAAGCGATGGGCGTGCAGACGACGGGCCACGTGCCCAGCGGCTTGCCGGGCCTGAACCTGGCCACGTCCGGCGCCCATTGGCGCACCCTGCTGTCGCCGGCGCTGCTGATCGCCTTCATCGTCTTCCTGATGAGCATGTCCGCGGCCCAGACCCTGGCGCAAAAGCGCGGCGAAAAACTGCACACGAACCGGGAACTGCTGGGCCTGGGCGCGGCCAACGTGGCCAGCGCGCTGTCGGGCGGCTTTCCCGTCACCGGTTCCATTTCCCGCTCGGCCGTCAATTTCCAGGCGGGCGCCAACACGCCGCTGGCCAGCATCATCACGGCGGGCTTGCTGGCGCTGGCGCTGGTGGCGCCCACGGGCTGGCTGGCCCTGTTGCCGCTGCCCGTGCTGGCCGCCACCATCATCTTTGCCGTCAGCAGCCTGCTGGACTGGGATACCTTGAAATTGTCGTGGCGCTACGACCGCAGCGATGCGCTGGCCCTGCTGGCGACGACGGCCGGCGTGCTGGTGCTGGGCGTGGAAGCGGGCGTGGTGATCGGCGTGCTGCTGTCGATGGGGACCTTGATCTGGCGCGCCAGCCGCCCGCATATCGCCGTGCTGGGCCGTATCCCGAATAGCGAGCACTTCCGCAACGTGGAGCGCTACGAGGCGCAAACCCTGCCCGACGTCTTGCTGCTGCGCATCGATGCTGGCCTGTTCTTCGGCAACGTCGAAGCCGTCACGGAGCGCGTGGAAGACGAGCTGCGGGGCCACCCGACGGCGCGCCACCTGGTGCTGGTCTTGTCGGCCGTCAACCAGATCGACAGCACGGCCTTGCTGGGCTTGATCGAACTCAACAGCACACTGGCCAAGCGCGGCATCAGCCTGAACCTGGCCGAAGTGAAGGGGCCCGTGATGGACCGTTTGCGCCAGAGCAGTTTATTGCAAGACCTGAGCGGCAAGCTGTACCTGAGCACGGCGCTGGCGATGAACGATTTGAGCGGAAGCAAAACATGACGATGGAATTGAACTTGCATGGCGAGGCGCGCGCCGTTGACAATATCCTTGCGCTGGAACAAATGCTGCAGGAAGCGCGCGCGCTGGCGCAGTGCGAGCTGTGGCTGACCATGGCGAGCGATGCGGAACAGGGCCCGGCCCTGTGCATGCTGCGCAATGGCGGCAACGCCTGGCTGATGTACCTGTCGGGGCAGGATGACCTGAGTTTTCACTCGCTGGGCGACGAGGAGGCGGACGGTGCCTGCAGCTACCTGCTGTCGAACGGTCAGGTGGACGAGTATCCGGAAGCGTGGTGCATTGATGTGGAACAATGCCAGCGCGCCTTCATCGCGTTCTTCAAGACAGGCGGCGCGCGGCCGGCCGCCATCGCGTGGGAGGCGGATTGACATGCCGCACACCATCATCTCCGACATCGACAGGGAATTGCTGGCCGCGCTCGATGCCAGGGCAGGGCTATTGACGCTGCGCGCCATCCTGCTGCGCTACAAGGCTGGCGGCGCGACGGCGGAACAAGTGGCCGGCTTGCTGCAGGAATTGCGCGCGTCTGCGCAGGACGGCGCGCAGGATGAGGCGCGGGAAGACGTGATACTGGATGCCCTCGACATCGTGACGGGCTGGTGCGCGCCGCAGCTGCGGGTATGGGACGCGGTAGGGGAAAACCGTGCATCCTGAAAAGTTCAAGCAGGTGATGGGCCTGCCGTCCGCCGAACGCCATGCTTACTTTGTGCGCAAGGTGGCTGATACGCAAGAGGTGTGGGGCTTGCACCACGACGGCTGGGCCACGGCGCAAGCCCATGGCAAGGTGGCGATACCATTCTGGCCGGAAGCGGCATACGCGCAAGCGTGCGCCGGCGGCGAGTGGGAACATTTCCAGCCGCGCGCCATCGCGCTCGGCGATTTTTTGGCCAGGTGGCTGCCCGGCATGGCGGGCAACTTGCAGCTGGCGTCCGTCTTTCCCGTGCCGCAAGGAGCGGGCGCCATCGCGGCGCCTGGCGATTTACTGAGGGATTTGCAACATGAGGCAGAACAATATGAGTGAAGGCAAGGATCGCCTGGACGCGTGGTACGACGGTTCGGCCATCTGCCTGATCGCCGTCGGCGCGCAGGGCGACCCGCTGGACCTGGGCGACGACGAAGTGCGCGCCCTGATCGCGAAGCTGCAGCAATGCCTGGCCGAGTCCGAGGCAGGCGCGGTGCCTGACTGAAGGTTCAGGCGGGCGTCAACTCCTTTTCCATCGCCACGCTGGCCAGGCTGATGCCGCTGGGATGCGCATACGCTTCTGCGCGCAAGGCAACAAAACCGGCGGCCCGGTAAAACGGTTCCGCATTGAGCGAGGCGGACAGGTGCAGGCGCGCGATGCCGCGGCCGCGCGCCAGCTGCTCCAGCGCCGCCAGCAGGCGCTTGCCGATACCGAGTCCCCCGTGGGCGGGATCGACGAATACGGCATCGACTTCCTGCTTGTCCGCATCGAGCATGGCATAGCCGGCGATGGCCTCGTCCTGCATCGCCACGATGCCGCCGCCGGCAGCCAGCATGGCCGCATACGATGCCGGCACGGGCGTAGCTGTCCAAACAGTTATTTGCTCCGGCGCATAATGCGTGGCGCAGCTGACGCGCACGGCCACCGTGCGCAGGGCCCACAGGGCATCGATATCGTCGGGCAGGGCGGGGCGCAGGGTGATGGGCATGGCGGCTTTCCGGGCAAAAGGAGCATGCTAGCGCAATGGCTGGCACGGCGCCAGCATGAGTTTGTCAATTGTCACTGCGCCGGCTTGTCCGGATCGATGTAATACGAACCCGGCGGCGCACCCGGCACTTTCACCCGGAACTTCAGGCCCGACAGCAGCTTGTCCCACAAGGCGATCGCCTCTTCGTCGGTCAGCGACGCGGCTTCGGCGGCGCCGACCATGTTGTGGGCGACTTTGGTGTACATGGATGCCTCCAATACCGCTGGATAGGCGATATCGCGCGGCGTACCGACCAGCGTCCATTCAAAATCATGCACGCCATCGGTACGCCGTATCAACGATTCCTCGCCATGCCAATGCTGCACGTCACGCTTGCCTTCGCGTAGCAGAGTACGAGGAGGGTAGTTCTTGCCTTGCTGGTCTTTCGCTTCCTGGATGCGAGCAAGTAATGATAATTTCCCGCGTACTTTTGCATCATATTCGGCAGGAGGATAATCGCCGTAGGCATCTTTATTCGCAGTGATGGAAAATGTTACGTCTGGCAGGCTGGGAAAATACAGACCTGCGTCCGCCATTTCTTGATTGTCATACTTGTTGTCGCTCATGAAACCACCTTCTAAACAATGACCGGGTTCGGTAGGAATTTCATCTTGGTGACGCAGGCGCAGACTATTCGCGCGCATTAACTGTGTGGTAGCCGCACTTTTAACCGTTCCACCTCTGGGGATGGAGCCGGTAAGAACGAATGTGATATCTCCTTTGTTGACATACGTACTGAATAAAACATTGCCATCTTCTTTGGAAAATTTATTGTCAAAATAGCGAAATTGCCAGCTATTTTCTATGGGGCCATTTTCGTTGGATATGATTTCAGAAGACTGGCTATTCATCTTTATTTTTCTTATGTCTTCTGCTATTTTTTCATCTTTTGCAAAAATTCCGCCTTTTATAACTTCAATTCTTGACGGGGATGATATATTCCCGTATATCAATTCGGCCTCCTTTGGGATTTCTATAGCGTAACGTCCGAAACAGACAATTTTTGTTTTTAGAAAAAGTACTTCAAGACGTTTGCTAATTTTTAAATTGTCAGGCATCTGGAGTTCCTTATCTAAATTTTTTTGTGTGCATCCGGAAATAAATGTGATCATCACAAATGTGATGATTGAAATTTTCTTCATTTTAGTTTTATTCCACATGATTTAATCCCACTTTGCTTTTTTGGAAATTTGGACGATAGAATAAAGCATAGATGCGAGTACATTTAAATCGGCGTAACTATTCTGGTGTTCATAACCAGTCGCTGCCGCCATGCCGTGTACGAACAATGTACCCGTGATGTGTTGAGCAGAACGATCTGATGGTACGGTTCCGTCACCGCGTGCACTAGCTGGCTGTAGCTGCAATTTTAAGCGTTTCCCTCCAGCTTGGACGAGGAGTTGCCCCTTGCTATCATCTTCAAGTAATTTCCATTTTTCAGGTAGCGGCTCAAATTTATTCCATGGATCGTTAGAGCCGCTGTGCAGACCGTCAATTAATTTAAATACGACATCACCATAACTTAAGAAATTCCTCGATGCGCAATAGCTTGCATAAGTGTTAGGGTGAAATGTTTTTTCTATGGATGATAGAAATTCTGCGGCTAATTTTAATCGGTTCATTACCATTTCTAAGCCGCCTCCATTATCAGATGATATGCGTGCCGGATTTACCCAGTTTGGATTGATTAGTCGCCACCACGCGGTGGGTTGCTGAAGGTAAATGCTTTCCAGTGCAGTGGCCTTATCGCGAGGCCAGCTCCATAAGATTTTATCCTGTGCATCTACAATTTTCAGCCAATTCTGGCCATATGCCACGCCTGGCATCATTTCCAATGGCGCCGGTGCGTTAGCCAGAATGGCGGTAGCATGTACACCATTGATTCCTAGAATACTGGCCTCTATTTCGGCAATGGAACCTTCTCTTTCCTGAAAACCAAAACGCATGCGTTTATACGCTCCTGCGGCGCCAATGGTCGGCATCACGTTGTGATAAATGCCGAGGATTTTCACATCCTTATCGTCAAGCATATTTCCATAGCAGGGGTGTATCAACGCCCTGGCCAGCAAACCACCCATGCTGTGCGTGACGAGAATGACTTCACTACATTTGAATCCGCGTTTTTTGTAGCCTTTGACTAGGCCGCGTATTCTCTCTGCAATGGTGATAGCAGATTCACCATTGCTCTTTATGAAGTTGTAGCCCATCGCGTGCACGGGATACCAACAGGGCGAAATTTTCTTCAAGTCGTTGACATTAATGGCCTTGCCAGATGACGCACCAAAAGTTGTTGGGTCTTGCATTAGCATGGCACCAAGGCCACTTCTCCTGTGCCAGAACGGATGTACTTCTCCATTGGAAATCATATTGTTTAGATGCTGCTCTGTGGTGCGCAACATGGTTCCGTATGCGCCGTCGAAAAGCACCTCACTCCACCCGCGCCAGCGTGCTATTTGGGCGGGACTTTGACGGGCGCGTGCTTGAGCTTGCAATGGTCCCGTTCCTGGAGATATTCCATAGGATCCAATCAAGGGTGGGATGGGGAAAAGACTATCTGGCACATTTTGATGCCGCGCATCTGCGGCTTTGGTTTCCGCACCATCTGGATCGAAGCGGCTGTTGCTCTCGGTATAGTGGTAATACTCGACTTCGGTTTCTGTGGGATCGAACACCAATTGACGCTGCCGTGGCGACGCATCTTTGAACCAGCCACCCAGGCCATTGCTTGTGAGGACAGCGGCCTTGCCTCCTGCCCCCATCATATCGTCTGGCCGCCAAGCCCGATTGTCTGGACGGCGCAATTCTTCTTGGCGAACCCTGCTCATCCGCAGATTGCTCCCCATCACGCCTGGCAGGAAGATGACAGGAATGACTTTGCCTGGCGGCACGGTGACGTCGTGTCGCGCGGTATCTTTCGTTTCCGTCATCGAAACGGCAAGTTCCGCCCACCCTCCCACGCCCTGACTAAATTTTGCAGGATGATTGCCGCGCTTATTCAAGTCATCACATTTGCTCATGGCAGTTCTCCCTTGTATCGAATCACATAGCTGTCCATGCCCGTGGATTTTTGTAGTTGCGTGGAACCGTCTTCGGCGCTTTTTCCGGCCACGTTGCCGTCATCGCGCAGAATTTCAAAAGCAAGGCCAACGGCTGGCGTATCGTCGGTATTCACCAGCAGGACCTCCTGGTCAAAACTGCTGTGTGGCCGGTCATTGAATTCCTGCGACACGCTCTTCGGCGCCAGGGTTTCCAGGTTGCCGTTGAAGAGCACGGGTGAGGAGGTGAAGAACTGCACCTTGTCGCTGATTTCCAGCATGTGGTTGGCGCCGTGCAGGCGCACTCCTTTCTTGCCCTTGATGTCGACCCAGTCCGCTTCGCTGATCAGCGACAGTACTTTCCGGGCGAGGATTTCCACCTCGTCGTTCTGGGCCTGGATGGCTACCTTGCCGCTGGCCGCGATCAGTTTCATGCCGGCCTTGTGCACGAACAGGTTGAAGGTTTTGGCGATGCTGGCAAACATGCTGTCGCCGCTGGCGAGTGAAATATGCTTGCTGCTGGTGAGCGCCACATGCTCGCTGGCGGCCAGGTGGATGGACTGGGCCGTGCTCAGTTCGATGCCTGCCGGGCTGGCCAGCAGCAAATGTGGTTCGGACAGTTCCGGGAAGTCGCCGCCGCTGCCCTTGATGGCGGCGTTTTGCCGTTGGATGGCGTCGGCCACGGCGCCTTGCTGTGCGGTACTGTCTTGCGCGCCTGCGTCGACGGCCATGCCGGCCAGTCCCTCGTGCAGTTGGCGTGCCTGCGCCAGGCGGGACTGCGTTTCGTCGAGCTGTTTGACCGATCCATTTCCTGCTGATGTTTCTGTGGTGATCAGCATGCCTTTGGCGGCGCGCAGGGCGCCCCAGGCATTGCTGGCCAATTCAAAACCCGCGCCGCGCGCTTCCTTGCGGCCGGCATTGTCGTCGATGCGCGTGATGTTGCCCAAGGAAAGCCGGCTGTCCTGGTGTTCGCTGCGCAGCTGTGCCTGGATCGCGCCCTTGGTATCGTCGAGCACCAGATGGTTGGCGCTGCGGGCGCCCAGTTCGCGGCTGCGCACGCCGGACAGCGCGCGCTGCTGAGGCAGTTGCCACGGCGGCGGATTGGCGCTGTTGTAGACCACGCCGATGACGATGGGATGGTCGATATTGCCGTCCTGAAATTGCACGACCACTTCCTGGCCCACGCGGGGCAAGGCGATCTGTCCCATTTGCGCTCCCGCCATCGGCATCATGACTCTTATCCATGGCGAGCTGCGTTCATCGAATGTACCCAGGCGGTCCCAGTGAAATTGCAGGCGGATGCGTCCCAGGGCGTCGGTATGGATTTCTTCCCCGGCCGGCCCGACCACCAGCGCCGTCTGCACGCCGGCGACGATGCATGGCGTGCTGTTGTAGCCGCGGCCCGGCCGCCAGCGGATGTCCCGCCGCACGCATACGAGCGTGTTCGCATAATCCGATGGCGCGCTGGGGCCTGCCTGATAGTTATTGCTGGCGATATGCTCGGCTGACAGGATCAGGTATTCGCGTTCGGCAATACTGTCTGGGCGCTCCTGGCCAGGCTGATAGCGTTTTTCCTCGGCGCTGAAATGCCCATCGAGCCGGAAACAAAGGCCGGGCTGTGCGCCACGGTGATTGCCTGCCGCCTCGAAATACTGGCGCAGATGGTCGCTTTCTTCCATGCGGCGCTGTGCCAGGGATTCCCCATCATCGACATTCTTGTAGCCATAGGCGCCCGTGTTTTCATACAGTTCGTGGGCAAATACGTCGCCCTGGCGATTCAGCGAGTAGCCGCTGGCAAGGCGTGGCTGCGGATTCTTATAGTCGAAACTGGCCAAGGTCAGCTGCCCGGAGCCGATCCGGCGCACGGCTTGCCATTGTTGCAAGCCATCGTCCTCCAGGGAACCCGACTCGGAGTGGAAACGTATGGCGCCGTCGCCGGATGCCGTGGCGATCATGTCCGCCAGGGTGCTGTTATCTGCGAGCCACAAGGTATGGCCATCGGCACGGTGCTCGTACCAGTAATGCCAGCCAAGGGCTTCCCAGCGCCGGTGCAGGTGGTTGTAGTCGGTTTCATTGTGCTGGTTGGCGCAGGTGATCTGCGGATCGTCGCCATGGATGTTGGTTTTCCAGTCGCGCTGCCCGTAGTGCGCAAACGTTGTTTCGGTCAGCTGCATCACGCTTTGGCCATGAAAGGAGACGTTGTCCTGGCGCAGCCGGGCAAAGGCCAGCCATGGTTGCAGCACCATGCGGTACCAGGCAAAGCCGCCGTCGGCGCGCAGCAGGCAAAACTCGCCCACATAGCCGTTAAAGTGGCGCAGCGTGCCATCGTCGCGCACCATGGAAATGGTCACCATGCGGCCCATCATGGCCTTGAGCGCGATGTGCGCGTCGTCCGACAGCAGCTCGGCTTCGAAACGGAAGTCGCGCGATACTTCTTCCCTGGCAGACAGCGAATTGACCAGCAGGATGGCGCCGGCTGGCCCATCGTCATGGGGGAACTCGATTTTCAGCAGGCGCCGCTCTTGCGCGGCGAGGTCGAAGACCGATAGCGCCGCCTGTGTGCTTGCATGCATGGCCGGCCTCCGCTATAGCGATGTGATCAGGCGGGCACCGCAGGCGGTGGCATCGCCGTCATAGGCGTACGGCTTGCCCATGTGTTTTGCGCCGGCGCCGTCCGGCGTGATGGGGAAGCTGCCCTTGCACTTGGGGCAGAAGGTTGTGTCGTCGGCCAGCGCCGCCGTCTTCCCCATCACGGTGCTGCCCGACGATGCGCTGGTGACCTTGCCGCCGTGATCGGTTGCGTCTCCGAGCCGGATGACGCCGCGTCCCGCATGTTTCATGCTTGCCTCGCTTTCCAGAGATGAATTGTTCAATCCAGCTGCAGCAAATAACGCACTTCGGCGCCGCGCACCTTGCCTTGCGCCGTCTGCAAGAACGTCGTCCAGCCCAGGCGCCGTCTTTCTGAAGGGCTGGCGCTCAGGAGCAGGGGCCCGATGCACGGCGGGCTCAGTATCAGCCGCACTTCATATTGCAAGTCCGGGACGCCAAACAGCGCCAGCATCTTTGCCAGTGCCGCCGCACCTGCGCTGCGCGGCAGGAAGCGCTGCAGGCCGGCCGGATCCAGCGGGCCGATATGCAGGCAGATGCGCATGTCCTGGCGCCACAGCCGCAGGCCCACGGTTGCGCCGCGCGCCAGCGTAAAGTTGACACTGCCCAGCAGGCTGCGCCGGTCTTTTTCCAGATAGTCCCAGCCACCGACAAATTGTTGCAGGGCGACGGGGACGCCGCAGTACTCGGCCAGCACGGGGCCTATCGCTTGCGCGGAGACGGGGCGGCAGCGCAGCAGACCCGCGTACCAGGCCGCCACGTCCTGCGTCACGGCGCCGGCTTCGCCGCTTGACGGCAGCGCATCGCGCTGCACGCCGGCCAGTGCCGACAACAACAGTAGTTGCTCGTCTTTTGCCTGGGTCTGGAGCATGGATTCCAGCCGATACTTTTCACACGCCTGGTAATACAGCGCGACCATGCGGTGCGAAAAGATCTCGAGGAAGGCCGAGACGCCGGCGTCCTTGCTCGACAAGCGGTAGGCGGCGATGCGTTCCGAGTGATGCAAGGGCAAGGTGCCGCCGACGCCCAGAAAGCGCATGAACGCCGGTATCAGGATCAGCTGTTCATTCTCGTCGAGCGAGAGCCGCTCGATTTCACTGGCCGGAAAACTCAAGGACAGGCTGTTTCTGAAGCGCAGCACCTGGCCGAAGGCTTGTGCATGGGACACGTTCTGCTGACGTAGCCAGCACAGCAGAATACGCACCGCCTGCACGAACTGATAGCGGTACGGCTCGGCGAACAAGTGTTGGACTACACCAGATTCTGCAATCCGCTTCTTGGTTTGCATCGGATCAGCTCCTCTCCGCTTTGCAGTGACAGCACCACCAGTTCAATGAAACTGTTGATTTGCACATACAGGCCAAGGAAGTGATCGATCACCTGCACAAACAGGTGCATGCCGCTGCCGATAAAGGCTTCTTCGTCCAGCGTGATGCGCACTTCCACGCCGTGCGCCAGCGAGGTGCCGCGCCTGTGCCGCAGCCATGTCGTAGTCGGCGCGTGAGCCAATGCAACAATGCCGCCGATCTGGCGCTGCGAGGTGGCCGATTGGGACAGGTCATACAGCGTCAGCATTTCGCGCAGCGCCGGCAGGCCCTCCTGGACCAGCGCGTGATGATTCAGCGCCAGGTGCGAAATCAGGCGCCAGTGCAGGCCCGCGCCCGGTGAAAAGCGGCGCGGCTGGCTGGGACGCCGCAGCATGTGCAGTGCCGGCCCGCCAGCGCATGGCTGCAGGTCTCCTTGCGGCTGGCCATATTTGAGTGCCAAGGGAAGATCGCGGTTGCTGCATGTCAGCGACAGCGACAGGCTGGCCTTTTCATGGATCAGTGGATGGAAGTCGCCATCGACCAGCGAAATTTTCTTTTCGTGACCAGGGCTCTTGATGGCCAACGCCGTATCGTGGCGCATGATCCAGTAATGGCCTTGTTGCGCCGGCCCCTCGCCATGGCGCAGGCTATACAGGGGGCGAAATTCGCTCAGCGTGCTTTCGCCTCCCCGTTGGCGCAGCAAACGCACCGCATCGACAGTGACGACTTCGTAGCCATGCGCATGGGTGGCATGTGCCAGCACGGAGTAGTCGGTTTTCTGCCGGGTGACGGAGATCGGTACGCCTTCCTGGCGGAAGAGATTGACCGCCGGACTGCAGCCCAGCTTCAGGTTTTCGCTGGAAATGCTGGACAACATGCGGGCCGCGGCGGAATCGGGCCGCAAACCGGCCATGCACAGATGCAGGGTGAAGCGCTGGCAAGCTGGCGGCAGGGCCGCGCCCAGCGCCGCGACATCGATGTCAAAGAAATTGAATTTTTCCGGATACGCAAAATACTCGCTCAGGATGCGGTAGGCAGGCTGCGAACGGGCGCCAAAAGGTAGCAAGGCATCCGTGTCGGCGAAGCCGACGGGCGTCAACGGCACGGCGGGCAATGCCGTCCATTGCGCCGCCTCGGTCGACACAAAAGCGCAGACTGTCTGCATGAACAAGGCATCGCGCAATGCGGCGCAAAAAGAAGCTTCGCCATCGATGAAGACGCGCAGCGATGCGGGTGCCGCACCGAGATGCCGGAGGCCGATGTTCAGCGAGGAACTGGCCGATACTGGCAAGCGCAAGCCCGGCGGCGCCTTGATCATCGCATCGAAAACGGCGCTGTCCAGTACCGATGCGCCGGTCGTCAGGTCATAGACCGTCTTGAAGCGGCAGCGCACGCCGCGCACGGGCGCTGCATCCATTTCACTGCCGGCCGGCAGGTGCAAGACGCCCGCGCCAGCCGCTGGGGCGCAATGGCGCACGATGCTGCAGGATGGAACGGGGCGCAGATAATGCGGGAACAGGGCTTCGAACAGGGCTTCGGTAAATTGCGGATAGTCGTCATCGAGCCGTTTCGAGATGCGTGCCGCCAGCATGGCCACCGATTCGATCAAATGTTCCACGTGCGGGTCTTCGCACGACTCGCCGGACATGTGCAATTTGCCGGCGATTCTCGGATAGCGTTCGGCAAACTCGCGGCAATGCCGCCGCAACATCACCAGCTCGCGCTCGAAATACGGCAGCAAGTCCTCCATCTCTCTTTTCCTGTGTCTTGGCGGCGGAATGGCCAGTATCCGAGCGTTTGCTCCAAGGTAAATTGCGTTTGCACAAATAATTGAACAGGGTTGCTGCGCAACATCAAGGACGTTCAAACTGACAACATCAGACTGGCAAGGCAGCATGATTCCAATGGTCAATATGGAGAACGCCATGACATTGCCATCCAAATTACTCTGGTCCGAAGGCCTGGCCATCGGTCCCCAGCAATTCCAGCAGCTGGACCGCTACCATGAAGCGCGCCTGCAACGTCTGGCTTCATTGATGAATCCCCATTTATGGGGCGTGCATGGCATCAGCTGGAACGCGGATGCGCTGGCCAACAATAGCTTGCGGGCGGATGCCATGTCGCTCGTCTTTCAGGATGGAGAACTGTTTGACGCGCCGCTTGGCGATATATTGCCCAGTGCGGTTGACCTGTCCAGGCTGCCTGCCAGCGAACATAGTTTTACGTTTTATGCCGCGCTGCCCGCGCTGCAGGCACATGGCGGCAATGTGAGCTCAGCGGGCGCCCGCTATGTCCAGGCGGATATCGAAACCCCGGATCTGTACAGCGAGGCAGTCAGCATAGACGTCGCTTACCTGAAGAAACGCGTGTATCTGCTGTCGCAACTGGATCCCCTGAACGATTACCTTGCCATCCCGGTGATCCGTTTGTACCGCGCTGGCAACGGCAGCTTTGACATCGATGCCGCCTTCATGCCGCCTGGCCTGACCATCAGCGCCGATCCCTCGCTGCAGAAACTGCTCGATTCGCTGATCGACCGCATGGGCGCGAAAATTGAAGCGCTGTACAGCCGCCACCGTCAGCCCGGTAACAATACGGTGGAATTTCATGGCGGTGATGTTTCCTCGTTCTGGATGCTGCATACCTTGAGCACGGCCAGCGCCATGCTCAGTCATTGCGCCAGCTACCGGCGCCACCATCCCGTGTATCTGTTTGAAAAATTGATGGCGTTGGCCGGCGGCTTGATGACGTTTTCAAAAAAATACACGCTGAGCGACCTGCCGTCTTATTCTCACGATGATGCGGCTCCCGGTTTCGGCAAGCTCGATGGCATCATTCGCGACCTGATCGATACGGTGCTCCTGTCGCGCTACTTCCCGATTCCCCTGTCCAACGATGCGCAACAAAACACCCACTATCACGGTTTGCTCGATGCCAAGCGGATAGACCGCCAGACCGAACTCTGCCTGGCGGTAAACGCCGATATGCCGGCGCTGGAACTGGTTGCCACGGTACCGTTGCAGTTCAAGATTTCATCTCCGGACAATATCGAACTATTGCTGGCCCGGGCGCTTCCGGGTGCCGAGTTGCGCCATATGGCCCAGGTTCCCGCGGAAGTGCCGGTGCGGCCGAACACGTATTATTTTTCCATCGATAGCAAGGGCAGCATTTATGACAGCATGATCAAGGCACAGGCGATTGCGATTTACGTGCCGGCCGGCATAAAAGGGCTGAAGCTGGAATTGTTCGGTATCAGCGGCACGGCTGCATAACGATGACGGGTGTATTGTCAAATGATTGTCCTAAGCAATAGACTTGCCCCTGCAGTTGACGTTATCATGTTTTTGTAAGTGTCGGTGGCTGAATGGCCGGCGCATAGGTGAAACATGGTGACAGGCGAGGGTGAGCATGGGCATGGCGAATGATGCGTGAGGTGTCTGGCGGCTTGCGGCCTGGCGGCGGAAGGGCGGCGGTGCGCCGCTGTGGCCGCGCATTGCTGCTGGCGTTCTGTGCCGCCGCGGCGCCTGCCGCCTTGCCGGCATCGGCGCCGGCCGCTGCGCCGCCGCACCAGGGCCAGCGCGTGCTGTTCCTCAACGCTTACGATTACGGCCGCGCCGGCGTGGAATCGTACACGCGCACCTATGTGGCCGCCATGGTGGCTGCGGGCCTGGCCAGCGAAGACATCATGGTCGAGCACCTGAGCCTCAATACCCAGGGCGACCCGGCGCTGCGCAATGAGATGCGGGATTTGTTGCTTTTAAGATACACGCAGATGATGGGACGCAAGGCCGACCTGATCATCGCCATGCAGCAGCCGGCGCTCGATTTTTTGCTGTCGGACCTGGCGCCGCTGGCGCGCGGCGTGCCCGTGCTGGCGATTAATACCTCGGGCAAGGCCTTGCCGGCCGGCAGCCCGCTGGCCATCTGGCAGCAAAAGGCGAATGTGGATTTTCCCGGCACCCTGGCGCAGGCCATGGCGCTGTTTCCGGACACCAAAACCATCGTCATGGCCGTCGGCGCCAGCGAGGCCGACCAGGCCTTGAAGCGCAACATGCAGCAGGCGGCGCTGGCGTGGCAGAGCAAGGTGGCCATGCGCTACCTCGATGATCTGACCCTGGCGCAGATGCGCGCGGCGGTGGCGCACCTGCCCGCCGATACCTTGCTGGTGGCGGGCAATGTGAACCGCGACGTGGCCGGCAATATCGCCACGCCCGTGCAGTTTTCCGCGCAACTGGCGCGGCTGGCGAATGTACCCGCCTTCGGCATGTATAACGCGACGGTCGGCAAGGGCATCCTGGGCGGCTCCATCCTGCACATCGAACAGGCCGCGCAGCAGGTGGCGCAGCTGTCGCTGGCAGTACTGGCGGGCAAGGCGCCTGCCGCGCCGGGCGCCTTGCTGCCGCCGGCCCGTCCCGTGCCCATGTACGACTGGGAGCAGCTGCAGCGCTGGGACGCCGACATCAGCCGCCTGCCGCCGCACACCCTGTTCTTCAACCGGCCGCCGCAGCTGTGGCATGAGCACCGCGTCGCCGTGCTGCTGGTGGGCGGCGTCTTCATCGTGATGGCCGGCTTGCTGAGCGCCTTGCTGCTGCAGCGGCGGCGCTTGCGCCGTGCCGAGCGCGAGGCGCGCGAGAGCGAGCAGCGCTTCCGCATCCTGGTCGAGCACGCGCCCGAAGCCATCGTCGTGTATGACCTGGACCTGGACCGTTTCGTCGACGCCAACAGCAGCGCGCAGCGCATGCTGGGCATGTCGCGCGAAGCGCTGCTGGCGCGCGGGCCGTTCGACCTGTATAGCACGGAGCAGCCCGACGGCCTGCCTTTGGGCCTGATGGTGGAAGAGCATTTGCGCCGCGCCATGCTGGGGGAGCCCATCCTCGTCGAGCGCCATGTGCGG
Organism: Janthinobacterium sp. GW460-12-1-14-LB5; assembly: GCF_059423585.1. Taxonomy (NCBI): domain Bacteria; kingdom Pseudomonadati; phylum Pseudomonadota; class Betaproteobacteria; order Burkholderiales; family Oxalobacteraceae; genus Janthinobacterium; species Janthinobacterium sp. GW460-12-1-14-LB5. The sequence continues at coordinate 46,150 of NZ_JBWKYD010000010.1, forward strand.
CGCGCCGACGGCAGCATTTTCCCCTGCGAGGTGCGGCTGGTCAAATTGCCGATGGAAGGGCGGCGCCTGGTACGCAGCGGCATCGTCGACATTTCCGAGCGCAAGCATAGCGAGCAGGAATTGCTGGGCTACCGCGACCACCTGGAAGAGCTGGTGCAGCAGCGCACGGCCGCCCTGTCGGTGGCCGTCACCGAGGCCGAATCGGCGAACCGCGCGAAAAGCGTTTTTCTCGCCAACATGAGCCACGAATTGCGCACGCCCTTGAATTCCGTGATCGGCTTTTCGCAGATGATGGCCGATTCGAGCAGCATGTTCGAGGAAGAAAAGCATAACCTGGCGATCATCAACCGCGCCGGCCACCACTTGTTGACCTTGATCAACGATATCCTGGAATTGTCGAAGATCGAGGCGGGCCGCATGCAGCTGCAGGCGGGACCCGTGGACTTGAACGGCTTGCTCGACGAGGTGCTCGAAATGGTGCGCATGCGCTCGCGCGACCAGGGCATTGCCCTGCGGCTCGAGCGCTCCGGCGTGCCGCCGCTGGTGCGCCTCGATGGCGCCAAGCTGCGCCAGGTGCTGCTCAATTTGCTGTCGAATGCGCTCAAGTTCATCGAGCAGGGCAGCGTGACCCTGTCGCTGGCCTGCCAGGAGGGCGACGACGGGCAGCTGGCGCTGGTGTTTGCCGTGCGCGATACGGGCAGCGGCATCGCGGAACAGGACCTGGAACGCATCTTTGAACCGTTCGTGCAGGCCGACAGCGCCGTGGCGCAGGCGGGCACGGGGCTGGGGCTGACCATCTCGCGCGAATTCGTGCGCCTGATGGGCGGCGAGCTGCGCGTCGAATCGACCTTGGGCGCCGGTTCCCGCTTCAGTTTCGAGCTGCGCGCGCCGGTGCTGCAGCAGCCCGCCATCGCGGCGCTGGCGCCGGGCCGTGTGGCGCGCCTGCCGCCGGCCCAGCGCGGGCGCATGGTGCTGCTGGTCGACGATGACGACAACTGCCGCAAGCTGCTGGCCGGCTTGCTGGCGCCGCTGGGCTTCCAGCTGCACGAGGCAGCAGGTGGCGCGCAGGCGCAAGCCATGCTGGCGGCGCAGCGCTACGACATGGTGCTCAGCGACTGGCGCATGCCGGACATGGACGGCCTGGCGCTGACGCGCTGGCTGCGCGCGCAGCCGGCGCTGGTGCAGCCGCGCCTGGTGATCATGACCGCCTCCGCCTTCGAGGAAGAAAAGCAGGAGGCGCTGGCGGCCGGCGCCGACGGCTTCCTGCGCAAACCGATCGAGCAGGAACACCTGTTCGCCATGCTGGAGCAGCAGCTGGGCCTGCGCTTCCAGCGCAGCGCCGCCGCCGCGCCGCGCGCGCCGGCCGCCGCCTTCGACCTGCAGCGGGAGCTGGCCCAGCTGGGCGGGGCCGAACGGCAGGCGCTGCTCGAATCCGTGCAAGCCCTCGATTTGCGGCGCAGCGCCATCGTGCTGGCCGGCTTGGCGACCAGCCTGCCGCAGCTGTCCGCGCACATCGCCGCCATGCTGGAACAGCACCAGTACCAGCCGCTGTGCGCCTTGCTGGCGCAGCTGGCCAGCGAGCCGCAGGGTGAAGGCGCATGACCGTTCACGCACCCAAGGGCGAGCGCCTGGGCGGCGTATCCATCGTGCTGGCCGTCAGCGTGGCGCTGACCTTTGTCGTCACCGTGCTGCTGCTGGTGTTTGCCGTGCTGTTTTACCAGTCCGAACGCGAGCAGCGCTGGCAGCAGCTGCACCGCAGCCTGGCCATCAGCGCGGACCAGCTGGCCGTGGCCATCGAGCTGCCCTTGTGGAATCTCGATGAAAAGCAGATGCAGGCCATCATGCGCAGCACGCTGGGCAAGCGCGACCTGGTGGCCAGCTCCCTGACGCCGGGCATCGGCAAGGAAGCGCTGGTCCTGCGCCGCACTGCATCCGGCGCCATCGGCAGCTTTTCCTCGCTGTCCGCGGAACCTGGCTGGCTGGTGCAGCGGCGCCCCGTGACGATGGGCGGACAAGTCATCGGCAGCGTTGCCGTGTATGCGACGCCGGCCCTGCTGCACGCGCAGCTGCGCCAGCGCGCGCTGGGCATCGGCGCCATGATCGTGGCGCTCGACGTGATCCTGGTGGCCAGCATCTGGCTGCTGATGTGGTGTCTGATGCTCAAGCCCCTGAAGGCGATCGGCCAGTATGCGGCCGGCGTCAAGGCGGGACAGGGCGAAGCGTTCGGCACGCCGCCGAAAGCGTGGTTCCTGGGCGAGCTGCGCACCTTGTACCGTTCCATCCGCGACATGGTGGCGCTGCTCGACAGCCGCTACCGCGCCTTGCAGCGCAGCGAGGAGCGCGTGCAGATGGCCACCGGCGCGGCCAGCATCGGCATCTGGGACTGGAACGTCAGCAGCGACGCCTTGCAGTGGGATGAGCAGATGTACGCGCAGTTCAAGGCCGATGCGGACAGCTGCATGGCGCCGGCGGCGATCTGGCGCGCGGCGCTGGTGCCGGACGACGTGCCGGCCGCCAAGGAAGCCCTGCGCGCCGCGCTGGGCGCCGGCCAGGCGTTCACGCACGAGTACCGCATCCTGTGGCCCGATGGCGCCATCCGCTACATCAAGGCCGACGCCGTGATCTTCCGCGACGGCCAGGGCCGGCCCATGCGCCTGGTGGGGTCGAACTACGACATCACGGCGCACCGCGAGGCGGAACTGGAACTGCTGCGCCACCGCCATCACCTGGAAGAGCTGGTGGCCGAGCGCACGAGCGCCTTGTCGGTGGCCGTCAGCCAGGCGCAGGCGGCGAACCGCGCCAAAAGCACCTTCCTGGCCAACATGAGCCATGAACTGCGCACGCCCTTGAATTCCGTGATCGGCTTTTCGCGCCTGATGGCTGCCTCGCCGAACATGCAGGACGATGAAAAGCGCAACCTGGCCATCATCCACCGCTCCGGCAATCATTTATTGACTTTGATCAATGAAATCCTCGAACTGACGAAGGGCGAGGCGGGCCGCCTGCAGGCGCAGACGGCCGTGGTGGCGCTGGCGCCCCTGCTGCAGGAAGTGATGGACATGCTGGGCATGCGCGCCGAGCAGCAGGGCATGGCGCTGCGCCTCGATTGCGCGGACGTGCCGCCGGCCGTGCTGCTCGACGCGACGCGCTTGCGCCAGGTGCTGCTGAACCTGATGTCGAACGCCGTCAAGTTTGCCGGCGGCGGCGAGGTCGTCTTGCGCGTGCGCGGCGAACGGCGCGAGGGCGAACAATGGATGCTGTCGTTCGCCGTCAGCGACACGGGCATCGGCATCGCGCCTGAGGACCAGCAGCGCATCTTCGAACCTTTCGTGCAGGCCGACAGCGCGGGGCCGAAGGATGGCACGGGTCTGGGCCTGGCCATCTCGCGCGAATTCGTGCAGCTGATGAAAGGCGAACTGACGCTGGAGTCCAGGCCGGGGCAGGGCGCCACCTTCCGCTTCAGCATACCCGCGCAGGCGGCCGAGGCGCCCGTGCAGGCGTCCGTGCCGCTGCCGGCAGCGCCCGCGCACGAGGCCCCGCCGGCACTGCGGGCGCAGGACTTGCTGCTGCTGGCCGGGGAAGAGCGCGCCGCCTTGCTGGTGGCGCTGCGCGAATTGAACCTGGCCAGGGTGGCCCTGCTGCTGGGCGCCTTGCCGCCAGCGGCGGCGCCCGTGCTGGCACCGCTGCAAGCCATGCTGGACCAGCATCAGTACCGCCAGCTGTGCGACTTGCTGGAGAATGAGGGCGCGCTGGCGCCCGCGTAAAAGTGTGGGCTGACAACATCGTTTTCGCTGAAAAGACGGACTAAGTGGCGCCGATGGATGGTGCTAAATTGCAATAAAGATTATGATGATAATACGTAGTTCATCGCAAAGAAATGTCTTGTCCAGCGCGGCAACGGAGCGCCGCGCCTCATCCAAAGCTGAGAGAACTGCTACATGCACCGCGATTTTTCGGAAGTGAATTCGAAGGGCGAAGTACTGATCGTTGAAGATACGCCGGCTTCGCTGAAGCTGTTGAGCGATTTGCTCGGTGGCGCCGGCTATGCGGTGCGCCAGGCGCCGAACGGCGAACTGGCCCTGTGGACGGCCCAGGCGCGCCCGCCGGAGCTGATCCTGCTCGACGTGCGCATGCCTGGCCTCGACGGCTTTGAAGTATGCCGCCGCCTGAAGGAAATTCCATCGCTGAGCCAGGTGCCGGTGATCTTCCTGTCGGCGCAATACGATACGGACGACAAGGTGCGCGGCTTTGCGCTGGGCGCCGTCGACTTTATTGCCAAGCCCTTCCAGGCCGAGGAAATCCTCGCCCGCACCGATGCCCACGTGCGCCTGGCGCGGGCGCAGCTGCAGCTGGCGCAGGAGCGCGCCAACCTGGAGCGGCGCGTGGCCGAGCGCACGGCCGAACTGGAACAGGTGGCCAGCACCCTGGCGCGCGAAGTGCAGATCCGCCGCGCCAATGAAGAATTGCTGCGCCTGTCGGGCCAGGTCTTCGAAGCCACCCAGGACGCCATCCTGATCACCGACCCGGCCGGCGTCATCGTCACCGCCAATCCCGCGTTTACCCGCATCACCGGCTACGCGGCGCAGGAAGTGGTGGGCACGGACATCATGCGCCTGCATGCCGAATACACGGGCGAAGCGGTGCTGCTGGCCCTGCGCCAGGGCTTGCGCAGCAGCGGCTGCTGGTCGGGCGAGGTGCAGACGCGGCGCAAGAGCGGCGACACCTATCCCTGCCTGCTCAGCGCCTCCACCGTGCACGGCCCCGACGGCGCCGTCGTCAACTACATCGGCGTGTTCCTCGACATCAGCGAGCGCAAGGCCGAGCAGCACCTGATCGATTTCCTCTCCTACCACGACGCGCTGACGGGTTTGCCGAACCGCGTGCTGCTGCGCGAGCGCTTCGAACAGGCGCGCGCGAATGCCTTGCGCGACGGCCAGCAGGTGGTGCTGATGTGCCTGGACCTGGACCGCTTCAAGAACATCAACGATTCGCACGGCCAGGCCGTCGGCGACAAGGCGCTGCAGGTGGTGGCGCGTTTCCTGTCCGGCTGCGTGCGCGAGGGCGACACGGTGGTGCGCCAGGGCGGCGACGAATTCCAGATCCTGCTGCAGGACGATGCCCTGCTGGGCCGCACGCTGGCGCTGGCGCAAACCATCCTGGCCGGCCTGCGCGAAGAACTCAGCGTCGATGGCGAGCGCCTGGCGCTGACGACGAGCATCGGCATCGCCCTGTGCCCGGCCGACGGCGACAGCCTCGACGACGTGCTGCGCCACGCCGACACGGCCCTGGTGCGCGCCAAGGAAATGGGGCGCGACCATTACGCCTTCTTCACGGAGCGCATGGGCAGCGATATCCGCGCCCGCCTGGCCATGCAGCAGCAGCTGCGCGGCGCCATCGGCCGCGATGAATTCGAAGTGCACTACCAGCCGCAGATGTGCTTGCGCACGGGCGCCATGCTGGGCGCGGAAGCGCTGTTGCGCTGGAATAACCCTGTGCTGGGCAAGGTGCCGCCCGGCCTGTTCATTGCGCTGGCCGAGGAGTATGGTTCCATCACGGCCATCGGCGAGTGGGTGCTCGAAAGCGTCTGCGCGCAGATTCGCGTGTGGCACGATGCGGGCCTGGGCAGCATCAAGGTGGCCGTCAACCTGTCCGGCAAGCAGTTCGCGCAGGATCGCACCGTGCCTTTCGTCGAGGCGGCCCTGCGCAAATACGGCATCGCGCCCGCCTGCCTCGGCATCGAGATCACGGAAAGCACGGTGATGGGCGACCCGGACAAGGCCGTGGCGGCCCTGACGCGCCTGAAGGACATCGGCGTGGGCATTTCGCTCGACGACTTCGGCACCGGCTATTCCAGCCTCGGTTACCTGAAGCGCTTCCCCATCGACGTGCTGAAGATCGACAAATCCTTCGTTGACGACGTCACCACCAGCAGCAGCGACGCGGCCATCGCCCGCTCCGTCATCTCGCTGGCGCACAACCTCGACATGCGCGTCATCGCCGAAGGCGTGGAAACGCGCGAACAGGTCGATTTCCTGACGGAACACGGCTGCGATGAAATGCAGGGCTATTATTTCAGCCGCCCCCTCGCGGCCGCCCCATTCACGGACTTGCTGCGCGAACGGCGCACCCTGGCCGTGGCCCAGGCCTAAGTGCCGCGGTGCGGCCGATGCACCATTCCGGTGCGTCCGCCGCAGCGCGGTGCGTGATTCTCACTTTTCCTTCCCCTGACGCTGGCACATATCCTGCTTAGGTAATCGCTTATTTACGCGATTGCCCCGCATGCCAGACAGCAGCCATCCAGTCATGCCTACACCAGCCAGCGCACACGGCGCCTGGCAGGCGCAGCTGCGCCTGGGCTTCGCGCTGCACGATGGCGTCAGCCGCCTCGTCGAGCGCGCGCACAGCGGCCCCTTGCGCGTGCAAAAGCCCTTGTATCCGGAAGGCGACGGCGTCTGCCACGCCATCATCATCCATCCGCCCGGCGGCGTGGTGGGCGGCGACCAGCTGGCCGTCGATGCCACAGCGGGCGAGGGCGCGCACGCCTTGCTCACGTCGCCGGGCGCGGCCAAGTGGTACCGCGCCAACGGCCACGTCTCGGGCCAGCACATCGTGCTGCGCGCCGGCCGCGGCGCCGCCATCGAGTGGCTGCCGCAGGAAAGCATCTTCTTCGACCAGGCTTGCGTGCGGCTGCACCACGAGGTGGAACTGGCGCCGGACGCCGGCTACATCGGCTGCGACATCGTCTGCCTGGGCCGCAGCGCCGCGGGCGAAGTTTTTAATACGGGCAGCATCAGCCAGCAGGTGCAGATCCGCCGCGGCGGCAAGCTGCTGTGGTGGGAGCAGGGCGTGCTGGCCGGCGGCGGCCCGCTGATGGCCAGCCCGCTGGGCCTGGGAGGACATACGGTGTGCGCCACCCTGATCGCCGTCGGCACGCCCATCTCGTCATCCGTGCTGGCCGCCTTGCGCGAGATCAAGGTGCCTGCCGGCGCCGCGTTTGGCGCCACGCAGATGAAAGCGCTGGTCGCGGTGCGCCTGCTGTGCGGCGACAGCGAGGCGGCGCGCCGGATCATGCTGGCTGCCTGGCAGCTGCTGCGCCCCGCCATGCTGGGACGCGCCGCCGTCGTGCCCCGCATCTGGAACACTTAATCAGGAAAGAAGCGCAAGGAAAACCATGGACCTGACACCCCGCGAAAAAGACAAGCTGCTCATTTTTACGGCCGCGCTGCTGGCCGAACGGCGCCTGGCGCGCGGCTTGAAGCTGAATTACCCGGAAGCGGTGGCGCTGATCAGCGCCGCCATCATGGAAGGGGCGCGCGATGGCAAATCGGTGGCGCAGCTGATGTCGGACGGCACGAAGATTCTGTCGCGCGCCGACGTCATGGACGGCATCGCCGAGATGATCCCCGACATCCAGGTGGAAGCGACTTTCCCCGATGGCAGCAAGCTGGTGACCGTGCACCACCCGATACCGTAGTTTTTTTTGCGAAGGAGCCCCTCATGACCCCAGGCGAGTACCAGTTGGAAGAAGGCGAAATCAGCTTGAATGCCGGGCGCGCCACGGCCACCGTGGTGGTGGCCAACCGGGGCGACCGTCCCATCCAGGTCGGCTCGCACTTCCACTTTTTTGAAGTCAATCCGGCGCTGGCCTTCGAGCGCTGGCGCGCCTACGGCATGCGGCTGAACATCACGGCCGGCACGGCCGTGCGCTTCGAGCCGGGCCAGCAGCGCACGGTGGAACTGGTGGCGCTGGCGGGCGAACGCAAGGTGTTCGGCTTCAATGGCGCAGTGATGGGCGAATTGCAAGACACACCACCGGGAAAGGATTGAGATGGCCAGCATTCCCCGCAGCGCGTATGCCGAGATGTTCGGCCCCACCAAGGGCGACCGCATCCGCCTGGCCGACACGGAACTGTTCATCGAGATCGAGCATGACTACGCGATCTACGGCGAAGAGGTGAAATTCGGCGGCGGTAAAGTCATCCGCGACGGCATGGGCCAGTCGCAGCGCTGCGCGGCCGAGGTGATGGACACCGTCATCACGAATGCCGTCATCCTCGACCACTGGGGCATCGTGAAGGCCGACATCGGCCTGAAAAACGGCCTGATCTTCGGCATCGGCAAGGCGGGCAACCCTGACATCCAGCCCGGCGTCACCCTCGCCATCGGCGGCGCGACGGAAATCATCGCCGGCGAGGGCATGATCGTCACGGCCGGCGGCGTCGACACGCACATCCACTTCATCTGCCCGCAGCAGATCGAGGAAGCGCTGATGAGCGGCGTGACCACCATGCTCGGTGGCGGCACGGGGCCGGCCGTGGGCACGGCCGCCACCACCTGCACGCCGGGGGCGTGGCATCTGCACGCCATGCTGGCGGCCGCCGACGCCTTCCCGATGAACCTGGGCTTCATGGGCAAAGGTAATGTGAGCCTGCCGCTGCCGCTGGAAGAGCAGGTGCGCGCGGGCGCCATCGGCCTGAAACTGCATGAAGACTGGGGCAGCACGCCGGCCGCCATCGACAATTGCCTGTCCGTTGCCGACCGCATGGATATCCAGGTGGCGCTGCACAGCGATACCCTCAACGAGGGCGGCTTCCTCGAGCACACCCTGGCCGCCTTCAAGGATCGCACCATCCACACGTTCCACACGGAAGGGGCGGGCGGCGGCCATGCGCCCGACATCATCGCCGCCGTGGGCCAGTCCAACGTGCTGCCGTCGTCGACGAATCCCACGCGCCCGTTCACCGTCAACACGCTCGACGAGCACCTGGATATGCTGATGGTATGCCACCACCTGGACCCGGCGATTGCCGAAGACGTGGCCTTTGCCGAGTCGCGCATCCGCCGCGAAACCATCGCCGCGGAAGATATCCTGCACGACATCGGCGCCATTTCGATGATGTCGTCCGATTCGCAGGCGATGGGGCGGGTGGGCGAGGTGATCATGCGCACCTGGCAGACGGCGCACAAGATGAAGGTGCAGCGGGGGCCACTGGCGCCCGACACGGCGCGCAGCGACAATTTCCGCGCCAGGCGCTACATCGCCAAGTACACGATCAACCCGGCCATCACGCACGGCATTTCGCACGTGGTGGGGTCCATCGAGGCGGGCAAGATCGCCGACATCGTGCTGTGGAAGCCGGCGTTTTTCGGCGTCAAGCCGTCGATGATACTCAAGGGGGGCATGATCGCCGCCGCGCAGATGGGCGACCCGAACGCCTCGATACCCACGCCGCAGCCCGTGCACTACCGCATGATGTTCGGCGCCTTCGGCGGCGGCCTGAAAAAGTCGTTTACGTTTGTGTCGCAGGCGGCCTACGAGCTCGATATCGGGCACCAGCTCAAACTCAATAAATCCGTCATCGCCGTGAAAAACATGCGCGGCCTGCGCAAGCACGACATGATCCACAACGGCGCCACGCCGCACATGGAAGTGGACCCGGAAACCTACGCCGTGCGCGCCGACGGCCAGCTGCTCGTGTGCGAGGCGGCCGCCGTACTGCCGATGGCGCAGCGTTATTTTCTATTTTAAGGGGGAGACATCATGCTCACTTTGCATACCAAATTAGGTCCCGACGATGGGCGCGCGCCCACCGCGCAACTGATACTGCCCTACGACCAGCGCGAAAAATGCCGGCTGCGCGCCGTGCTGTCGAATGGCGCCGACGTGGCCGTGTTCACCGTGCGCGGCACGGTGCTGCGCGACGGCGAGCGCATGACGGGGCCAGGCGGGCAGGTGGTGCGGATCGTCGCCGCGCGCGAAGCGACCTATCTGGTGCAGTGCGCGGATGCGCACACGCTGCTGCGCTGCGCTTTCCACCTGGGGAACCGCCACACGCAGGCGCAGGTGGGCGACGGCTTTTTGCGCATCCGCAAGGACGTGGTGTTGAAGGAGATGCTGGAAGGCTTGCAAGCGACCGTGACGGAGGAAGACGCGCCGTTCGAGCCGGAAGCGGGCGCCTACGGCGGCGGCCATGGCCACCACGACGGCCACGGCCAGCATTTGCTGGCACCCGTGCCGCTGCGGCAGAAAATCCACCGCCCCAGTGATACGCCGGGCACCGTCTGATGCAGGCCTCGGCCCTGCTGCATCTGCTGCAGTTCGCCAGCCCGGCCTTGCCGATCGGCGCCTACAGCTATTCGCAGGGGCTGGAAGCGGCGCTGGAGTCCGGCCTGGTGACGGATGCAGCCACGGCGCGCGAATGGATCGCGCAGCATCTGGCGCAGGTAGTGGCGCGCTGGGAAGCGCCTTTGTGCTGGCGCTTGATGCAGGCGTTTGCAGCGCAGGATTTGTGCGCCGTGCAGCGCTGGAGCGAGCGTTTCATCGCTTCGCGCGACACGGCGGAATTTCGCGCCGAAACCATCCAGATGGGGTACTCATTGACCAAATTGCTGGCCGAACTGGGCGTGGCCGACGGCGTCTTGATCGACATGCTGCAGGGCCAGCCGGAGGTGGCGCTGCCCACCGCGTATGCGTGCGCCGTGGCGGCGCTGGCGATTCCGCGCGAAGAGGCGCTGCTGGCCATGCTGTTCGCCTGGGCGGAAAACCAGGTGCTCGTCTGCGTGAAATCCGTGCCGCTGGGGCAGGTGGCGGGCCAGCGTTTGCTGCTGTCGCTGCGGCCCGACCTGGAAGCGGCAGCCCTGACGGCGCAAACCTTGGCAGACGACGAGATGGGCAACTGGGCGCCGGGCCTGTCGCTGCTGTCGATGCGCCACGAAGTGCAGTACAGCCGACTGTACCGCTCCTGAACACTACCACGAGAGACTACAACATGACATCGATTACCTCAAACCCCCTGCGCGTAGGCATCGGCGGCCCCGTCGGCTCGGGCAAGACGGCCCTGTGCGAAATGTTGTGCAAGGGCATGCGCGAACGCTACGACATGGCCGTCATCACGAACGACATCTACACCAAGGAAGACATGGAAATCCTGCTGCGCGCCGACGCCTTGCCGGCCGAGCGCCTGATGGGCGTGGAAACGGGCGGCTGCCCGCACACGGCCATCCGCGAGGATGCGTCCATCAACCTGGAAGCGATCGCGCGCATGCAGGCCGATTTCCCGAATCTCGACCTGATCCTGGTCGAGTCGGGCGGGGACAATCTGGCCGCCACCTTCAGCCCGGAACTGTCGGACTTGACCATTTACGTGATCGACGTGGCCGGCGGCGAAAAAATCCCGCGCAAGGGCGGACCCGGCATCACGCGCTCCGATTTGCTCATTATCAACAAGACGGACCTGGCGCCGTACGTGGGTGCCAACCTCGACGTGATGGCGCAGGACGCCAGGCGCATGCGCGGCGAACGCCCCTTCGTATTCACCAACCTGCGCAGCGGCGATGGCGTGCAGGTGGTCATCGATTTTATCCGCGAGCAAGGTTTGCTCGATCAACCAGGCAAGGAGCTGCAATGAGTGCAAGACTGATGACAAAAACGGCCGCCGTGGCGGCCTTGTGCTTGCTGGCCTTGCCGGCCATGGCCCACCCCGGCCATGGCGACAGCGTGGGCTTCCTGGCCGGTTTTGCCCATCCATTCACGGGTATCGACCATTTGCTGGCCATGCTGGGCGTGGGTCTCTGGGGCGGCCAGCAGCGCCTCAGCCTGGCACAGCCCGCCACGTTTGTCGGCATGATGCTGCTGGGCGCGCTGGCCGGCATGGTCGGATTGACGGTGCCTGGGCTGGAAACCGGCATCGCCGCCACGGTGGCGCTGGCGGGACTTGCCATCGCGCTGGCGCTGGCCTTGCCGAACTGGCTCGGTATGTTGCTCGTGGGTATGTTTGCGCTGGCGCATGGCAATGCGCATGGACAGGAATTGCCGGCCGCCTCGGCCGCGTGCGGCTTCCTGCTGGCCTCGGCCGTGCTGCTGTGGGCGGGACGCTGCATCGGCCAGGTACTGGCCGAGCGCCTGTTGCGCGTGGCCGGCGTGGCCTTGACGGCCGCCGGCGTGGTGCTGATGGGGGTTGCTTGAGCGGCTTAAGCGCCGGGGCGCTTGTCGGACAGCACGATGGGCGCCGCCTTTTCCGGATGTAAACCCTGGTGGCCCGCATACACGGCGGCAATCGCCGCCATGTCGGCGTCCTTGTCGCCCGTCAAATACAGATGGTCGACGACGCCCAGCACCTTGTTCGGGTAATCGATGTAGACGAGCAACAACGGCACCTTGGCGGCCAGCGCCAGGTGATAAAAGCCGCTTTTCCAGTTCGGACGGTAGCTGCGCGTCGCTTCCGGCGTGATCGCCAGCCAGTACCAGTCGGCGGCCAGCATGCGTTCGGCCTGGCGCTGTATCGTGCCGCTGGTGGTGCTGCGGTCGACGGGTTCGCCGCCCAGGTAGCGCAGCACCTTGCCCATGGGGCCGCGGAACAGCGAATCCTTGGCCAGCCAGCGGAACGGCAGCGACAGTGCCCATTTGCCGAACAGGCCCACCATGAAATCCCAGTTGGATGTGTGCGGGTAGACGACGGCGATGCCGCGCGGCCCCGGCAGGGGACGGAAGCGCATGCGCCAGCCAAACAGGTGCAGCACGCGCAGCGCGCTGCGCTGGTGCCAGGTTGGCAAGTCGCCCGCTTGTACAAATAAATCGTCCATTGATACCCTTCAGTGACACTGTTCTTAATGGGATGGCGCTGGTGGCCATTTTCCTTGAAGCAAAATTCTGCGCAGGCATTCTATACGGGGCTGGCGGTGGCGACAAGCAGCCGAGGCCGCTATTCATGCGGTGTCGGGGCTGGTTGTACTGTCATTTTACCCATGCTTGCCTCCTGTGCCGGGCACTAAATGCACAGTATGTGGTCAAAACTTGACGTAATGTTGATTCATCCGACAGGGAGCCATGGCATGAAAAACAGTGTCAATGATGTACATGGAAACAATGTCCGAACGGACAAAGTGATGGCAGAGCTCGTCGAGCGTGGCGTGGCGTTTCATCACGCCCTGGGCCGCACGGTCGCGATGGCCTACTTGCGCGAGCACGCGGTGCCGGCCGAGGTGATACGCCGTGTTTTCAGCAGCGTACAGGCGCGCCGTCCGGCCCGGCCGGCACGGCGCCGATGGCGCTGAGGGGCAGGCAACAGCGACAAGTGCCGCTGCCACCGCTCAGGGGGCTGCTCAGGATGCCATTTATGTTGTTTAAGCCCGTGCCGCCAGTGCCGGGTAGTCCGTGTAGCCTGCGGCGTCCGGCGCGTACAGGGTGGCCGGGTTCAGCGGATTGAGCGGCGCATCGCTGTGCAGGCGGATGGGCAGGTCGGGGTTGGCAATGAACCACAGGCCGAAGGCCACGGCATCGGCTTCGCCCTTGGCCAGCAAGGCTTCGGCCGCCGCCTTGTCCATTTTCTCGTTGGCAATGTACACGCCGCCAAATTCCTGCTTCAGGTAGGGGCCCAGGCGGTCGTCACCGAGCGCTTCGCGGGCGCAGATGAAGGCGATGCCCCGTTTGCCCAGTTCGCGCGCGACATAGCCGAAGGTGGCGCGCGGGTCGGAGTCGCCCATGTCGTGCGCGTCGCGTCGCGGCGCCAGGTGCATGCCGACTTTGTCCGCGCCCCAGACGGCGATGCACGCGTCCGTCACTTCCAGCATCAAACGGGCGCGGTTTTCAATCGAACCGCCATAGTTGTCGGTGCGCAAGTTGGTGCTGTCTTGCAGAAACTGGTCGAGCAAGTAACCATTGGCGCCGTGGATTTCCACGCCGTCGAAGCCGGCTTTTTTCGCATTTTCTGCGCCCAGGCGATACGCCGCCACGATGCCTGGAATCTCTTCCGTGTCCAGTGCGCGGGGCGTGACGAATTCCTGTTGCGGCCGCACCAGGCTGACATGGCCGGCCGGCTTGACGGCGCTGGGCGCCACGGGCAAGTCGCCATCGAGGAAGAGGGGAGCGGAAATGCGGCCCACATGCCACAGTTGCAGGACGATCAGGCCGCCCGCCTCATGCACGGCGCGGGTGATGTGTTTCCAGCCTTCCACCTGTTCGTCGGACCAGATGCCCGGTGTGTCGGCATAGCCCACGCCCTGCGGCGTGACGGCCGTCGCTTCCGAGATGATCATGCCGGCCGAAGCGCGCTGCGTGTAGTACTCGGCCATCAGGGCGTTGGGCACGCGGCCCGGGTTGCCGGCGCGCGAACGCGTCAGCGGCGCCATGATGATGCGGTTTTTCAGTTGCAAGCTGCCAATGGTGATGGGGTCGAATAAAGTTGCCATGATTGTCCTTGTGAGTGCCGCTCCGGCGGCGTTGAGATGGTGATGCTTACAAACCTTGCTGCATGTGTTCCAGAAAAGCCTCGATGGTGGCTTCATTGCGCTTGAAAAAGCTCCATTGGCCAACTTTCCTGGTGGAAATCAAGCCGGCCTTTTGCAAGGTGGCCAGGTGTGCCGAGACCGTCGATTGCGACAGCCCCAGCCGGCGGTCGATCAGGCCGGCGCAGACGCCGAAGTCGAGCGGATGGTCTTGTTCGCAAAAATACTGTTCCGGCTCTTTCAGCCACTGCAGGATCTGCCGCCGTACGGGATTGGCCAGCGCCTTGTGGATGGCGTCGATGTCCATGCTGTTTCTCCTGGTCGATGTTCGTCTTCAAACGATATATGTATCGTCTTTTGTGAATTTCAATATCGGTATATTACGATATAAGTAAAAAACGTGCTGGCCAGTGGATTTTTCAGGCAGGGCTCAGGCGAAGTGGAACAGCAGCAAGGCGATGACGGCGGGCACGGTTTGCAGGTAAAGGATGCGCGTCATGACGGTGGCGGCGCCCCATACGCCTGCCACGGCGATGCATGCCAGGCCGAAGACGGTGAATGCCTGGGCGATGGCCGCGTCCGGGTGGAAAAAGCCCAGCGCCAGGGCGGCCACGAGAAAGCCGTTGTAGCAGCCCTGATTCGACATGGCGGGGCGCACGATCTCCGCTTTTTCCTTGCTCAGGCCAAACACCTTGCGTCCGCGCGCATCGAACAGCACGGTTTCCAGCAGCACGATGTAGACGTGCAGCAGCAGGATGAGGGCAGTAAGGATTTGGGCCAGCAGTAGCATCATTTTTCCCGAGAGTGAGTGGATGCCCAATTATGCTTCTATCAGCATATTTTTTGGCAACAGCGGCAGAAAAATGTTCTGGCGGCAAGAGTTTTCACCCAATGGTATACTTTTCCCTTTGCTCCTGTGGGGACGACCCCGCTCGATGTGGGGGCTGTATGGCGGGGACGACCCCGCCGCCTCGGGAGAAATAGATGGCGTGGATCATTCTGGTATTGGCGGGTTTGCTGGAAATCGGCTGGGCCATCGGCCTCAAATATAGCGCCGGTTTTACGCGCCTCGTGCCCTCCGTCTTGACGGCGGTGTCCATGCTGGGCAGCGTGGTGATGCTGGGCCTGGCCTTGCGCACCTTGCCGCTGGGCACGGCCTACGCCATCTGGACCGGCATCGGCACCGTGGGCACGGCCATCTTCGGCATCATGGTGCTGGGCGAACCGGCCAGCGCCGCGCGCATCGCCTGCATCGCCCTGATCGTGTCGGGCATCCTGGGCTTAAAACTGCTCAGCCCACAATAAAGGATGCCCGCATGAGTCTCGCCATGACGTATTTCTACCTGGCTATCGCCATCATCGCCGAAGTCATCGCCACCAGCGCCTTGAAGGCGTCTGAAGGCTTCAGCCGCCTGTGGCCCAGCGTCATCACCGTGATCGGCTACAGCATCGCCTTCTGGTGCTTGTCGCTGACCCTGAAGGTCATTCCTACCGGCATCGTCTACGCGATCTGGTCCGGCGTGGGCATCGTGCTCATTTCCGCCGTGGGCTGGTTCTGGTTCAAGCAAAGCCTCGATACGCCGGCCTTGATCGGCCTGGGGCTGATCATTGCCGGCGTGCTCGTCATCAACCTGTTTTCCAAGTCCGTCGGCCACTAATTAAAAGCTGCTGGCCACCCGCGCCAGGTAATACCACTCGGCATTGGCTTGCGCGTTGACGTCCGGGAACAGGATGTAGGCGTCGAATTCGGCCGTCACGGGCGTGCCGTCCGCGCGCACGCCGATCTGCTCGCCCTGTTTTACCTTGTCAAAACTGGACCAGGTCTTGATGAAGCGGTCGTTTGCATGCAGCTTGTCGTGCACGACGACCATGTTCAGCGCTTCCATGTCGGCGTCGGCGATGGGTTCCGGTTGCGGTGCATCAATGAAGCCTAAAAAGGCCAGGGTATTCTTGATGGCGCGGTAGGCGACGTCCGGCGCGGCCGGGTCGGCGTGCTGGCCGCATTCCAGGGTCAGGGCGTAGCCGCCCGTCGAGCGCATGTATTCGGTCGTGCCCACGCCATAGCGCAAGACTAGGCCCACCTGGTCGCTATTGCCCAGGCGGCGCTGCACGCCCTGGCCATACGCATGCAGCCAGCCGTCGACAAAGCGGCGCACGCCCAGGCGGCGCGCCAGCGCGCGTTCCTTGTCTTCATGCTGGAACGGTTGCAGCGGGCCATCGTTGTTGCGCGGCCCCACCATGACGAAGGGCTGGCTGTCGGCATTGAACGAGTGCAAGTCGAGCAGCACGTCGTGCTGGCCCAGCAATGGGCACAGCCAGTTGGCGATGCGGTCTTCGAAATCCTGCGGATTGTCGTTCGGAAACAGATTGCGGTTCAGGTTGCGGTCGCCGCTGCGCACGCCCTTGGCGTAGGCCAGCGGGTTGGTGATGGGCACGAAGGTGACGCTGCCGGCCACGATGGAGAGGGCGCCGCTGTCGAGTTCAGCCATCACGCGGTGGATGCCCTTGGTGCCGCAGGTTTCATTGCCGTGCACGGCGCCCGTGACGATCAGGCGCGGGCCGCTGCCCTGGCCCGTGTAGTTGATGGACTTGAAGTGGAGTGCGCTGCTCATGCTGGACATATCCTATGCTGTTGCGGGAAGGGAAAGCGGGGTCGGCATATTTTAGCGGGATTCGCCGTGCACGCCTGCAAAAATGTGGCCATGGTGCACTCTGGCGTGGCATGATCGGCGCCACCGTTGTTTCCCTTGCCGATTCCATGTCCAGTACGTCCCATCCTTCCCGCCTGTATGGCCTCGACACCTTGCGCGCGCTGGCCATCGTGCTCGTCTTCATGAACCATTATTTGCTGTTCGTCAGCGAGGGCGGGGCGTTTGGTTTCTGGGGAGAAATCGGCTGGGTGGGCGTGGACTTGTTCTTTGCCCTCAGCGGCTATCTGATCGGCGACCAGATCTTTGTCGCCTTGCGCAGCGAGCATGGATTTTCCTTGCCCCGCTTCTATGCGCGGCGCTTCCTGCGTACCTTGCCCAATTTCTATGTCGTGCTGGCCCTGTACTATTTGTGGCCCGCGTTCCGTGGCGACAGCGCGTTATTGCCCCTTTGGAAATTCCTGACGTTTACGCAAAACATCAACCTGACGCCGGGCACGGCGTTTTCCCATGCGTGGTCGCTGTGCGTGGAAGAGCAGTTTTATGTGCTGTTGCCGGCCGTGGCGCTGGCGATCGCCGCCTGCCGCAAGTCCTTGCTGTGGGCGTGGCTGGCCGTGGCCGCCAGCTTGATTTTCGGCATGCTGGTGCGCGCGTATCTGTGGGAGGAGTACGTACAAGTGCCGCGTGGCGGCCTCGGCTATTACAAGTATATTTATTACGCGTCGTGGTGCCGCTTCGACGAGCTGGTGGCGGGCGTGGCGCTGGCGCTGCTGAAAAACCACCATCCTGCCGCCTGGGTGCGCCTGACCGCCTACGGCAACCGCACCTTGCTGGCGGGAATCGCGGGCACGGCGCTGATGTTTTACGTGTTTCTCACCGATCACTATGGTTATGCGGTGACGGTGTTCGGCTATCCGGCCCTGGCCGCCAGTTTTACCTTGCTGCTGATCGCCGCGCTCAGTCCCGGCAGTGCGCTATATCAACTGCGCGTGCCTGGCACGGCCAGTCTGGCGTTGTGGTCATATGCGATTTATCTGTTGCACAAGCAACTGTGCATCCTGCTGCGCCCGGTCTTGCAGGAGATGGGGTATGGCCCGGACGGCGCGCCGGCGATACTGATCAGTATCGTCGTCAGTATCTTTACGGGCTGGCTCCTGTATACATTGGTGGAAACGCCGTTCATGCGTTTGCGGGCGCGTTATGTGCCGGCTAATCACCGCTGAGGTACGGCGTTTCCCGCAGTGGACTTTGCCAAGGCTGCATCATGCATGTTTAACGCCGGCCCAAGCCCGAGCCAACCCTCGTGCCAGCGCAGCAAAATATATCGTCGAATTTTTTAACGGATTTCATTTTTTCAAGCAAGCTGGTCTTGAGTATTTCTCCCTTTTCTTTATCGCTTTTGCTCATGTGAGATAGTGCCTCATTGATTTGTGGCCAATCGCAAAAGGTGTCATGTGGCGCGCAAAAAGAGTGCCATGCATAGGCCTCGGCAATATCGTAGACCTTGGACTTCTTGTCTACGTAGTACAGGAGTACGTTCATCTCTGCCTTTGCAAATCCCCGTTCCGCAGCGCCGCGAAATAATTGCAGCAAGTCCGCATCGCGCGCGCCTCCGCGGAGCTGCAAGACGCTGGCAAGGTGGAACATGGATGGCGGGAAAAATTTCGCGGCGGATTTTGATAGGTAGAACACCGCTGCGTCGAGGTCGCGATCCTCGCAAGCGCCGAGGTAGGCCTTGATACCCATCAAGTGCTGAGCCTGCGTATCACCGCTGTCGGCGCGCGTCTTGACGAGTGTGTGTGATTCAGTGCTGCAATCTTGCGGTAATGCCTCTACGATACGCTGGCTCGCAGGTGTCTGCACATCTTCTGCGCCGGCTACGCCTGGACCAGCCATGGCGGCAATCAAGAGGGTAGATTGCAGCCACATGGCGATCTTGCTTGAACGTTTTTTCATTGTCTCTCCTGGCCTGCTGGTCATTTCAAATGGCGTGCTGCCGGTGTTGTCGGCAGGCATCATTGTTCTTGGAATGTACAGGAACCTGCTACGACGAAATTGACGTGGCGCATATGACAGGCAAGTTCGCAGGAGTAAGTTACATATCGATCACATCGAGCCCCCGCGGCGTGCCCACCAGTAACTCCAGGATCGCATGTACGCGCAGGTTCGTGTCTTCCTGTTCCGTGTTGTGGATCAGGGCGCGCAGGCCGGGCACGGCTTCCGCGATGTGGGGACTGGCATAGGCATTGATCAATAACAAGACCAGGTCCGTGGCGCCCGCGCCCGGCTGGCGGCGCAGCCGGTCGTGGATCACGTTCAGCAGCGCGCGCTGCATGCGCGGCGTGGGATTGCTGATGTAGGCGAAGACGCTAGGCGTGTTGGCGATGGCCGCGCACAGACGCCGCTCCATCTCGTCGGGCTTCACGTCGGAAGCGATATCGAAATACGCGGCATTCCAGCGCGTGCGCGCATATGGGTGGTTGGGAGGGAAGGAGTCGGCCGTTTCAAAACCGCAGATGCGGCTCAGGGTTTTCAGCCAGGCTAATATGGTGGAGTTCATGCCCCGATTCTAGCGGCATTCCGCGTGCCCCGGGCCGTCTCTATATAAAGGAGGCTGACGCCCGGGAAGCGGATGAAAAAGAGATTAAAGTTTCCTGTAAAACAGCCCTTGTCATTCTGGGAAAGCCTCTCTATAATGCTGGTCTTCGGGGCGGTTAGTTCAGCTGGTTAGAATACTTGGTCGACATCCAAGGGGTCGGGGATTCGAATTCCTCACCGCCCACCAGAATGCAGTTAGAGAGAAAGGTAAAACCGGTTATGACACCGCGAACTACTACCAAGCTTTGGGAGTGACGCTAGTCGAACGGGTTTCCTTTGTCTCAAGAAAGTGAAAAACGCGGCTAGTCCGCGTTTTTTTGCGTCTGCGTTTTCCTTTCAGTATTTTACCCATCACATTGCAGTTTTACCTGGCGCCAGCGCCGATATGGAGATCAATATGCTTACAATCCGACTTCCCGATGGTTCCGCCCGTCAATTCGACGGCCCGGTCACCGTGGCCCAGGTTGCGGCCAATATTGGTACCGGCCTGGCCAAGGCTGCCCTGGCGGGCAAGGTCGATGGCAAGCTGGTCGATACCTCCTATCTGATCGAGCAAGACGCGGAACTGGCGATCGTCACGGACAAGGACGCCGACGGCCTGGAAGTGATCCGCCACTCGACGGCCCACTTGCTGGCGTATGCCGTCAAGGAATTGTTCCCGGACGCGCAAGTGACCATCGGTCCCGTGATCGACAACGGCTTTTATTATGACTTCGCCTACAAGCGTCCGTTCACGCCGGAGGATCTGCTGGCGATCGAAAAGAAAATGACGGAGCTGGCCAAGAAGGATGAGCAAGTCACGCGCAAGGTTGTCGCGCGCGACGAAGCGATTGAATACTTCAACAGTATCGGCGAAGCCTACAAGGCTGAACTGATCGGCTCGATCCCGGCCGACCAGGAAGTGTCGCTGTATTCCGAAGGCAAGTTCACGGACTTGTGCCGCGGCCCCCACGTGCCATCGACGGGCAAGCTGAAAGTGTTCAAGCTGATGAAGCTGGCCGGTGCCTACTGGCGCGGCGACTCGAAAAACGAGATGCTGCAGCGCATCTATGGCACGGCCTGGGCCAAGAAGGAAGACCAGGAACTGTACCTGCACAATCTGGAAGAGGCGGAAAAGCGCGATCACCGCAAACTGGGCAAGCAGCTCGATTTCTTCCATTTCCAGGAAGAAGCGCCGGGCCTGATCTTCTGGCACCCGAAAGGCTGGTCGATCTGGCAGCAGGTCGAGCAATACATGCGCAATGTGTACCAGGTCAACGGCTATCAGGAAGTCAAGGCGCCGCAAATCCTCGACCGTGGCCTGTGGGAAAAAACCGGTCACTGGGACAACTACCGTGAAAACATGTTCATCACGGAATCGGAAAACCGCGCCTATGCGCTGAAGCCGATGAATTGCCCCGGCCACATCCAGATTTTCAACAATGGCATGCGCAGCTACCGCGACTTGCCATTGCGCTACGGCGAATTCGGTCAATGCCACCGCAACGAGCCGTCGGGCGCCTTGCACGGCATGATGCGCGTGCGCGGCTTTACGCAGGACGATGGCCACATCTTCTGCCTGGAAGAGCAGATCGCCGGCGAAGTGACGGCTTTCCACCAGCAGGCGATGGATGTGTACACGGCGTTCGGCTTCACGAATATCGACGTGAAGCTGGCCTTGCGTCCCGATAACCGCATCGGCACGGAAGAATCGTGGGATTTCGCCGAGGAATCCCTGCGTTCGGCCCTGCGCGCCTGCGGCGTGGAGTGGACGGAGTTGCCGGGCGAGGGCGCG
The DNA here is from genome assembly GCF_059423585.1 of Janthinobacterium sp. GW460-12-1-14-LB5. Taxonomy (NCBI): domain Bacteria; kingdom Pseudomonadati; phylum Pseudomonadota; class Betaproteobacteria; order Burkholderiales; family Oxalobacteraceae; genus Janthinobacterium; species Janthinobacterium sp. GW460-12-1-14-LB5. The sequence goes on from NZ_JBWKYD010000010.1 coordinate 67,393, forward strand.
TTCTACGGTCCGAAGATCGAATACCACCTGAAAGACAGCCTGGGCCGCGCATGGCAAGTGGGCACAGTGCAGATCGATCCGTCGATGCCGGGCCGCCTGGGTGCCGAATACGTGGCCGTGGACAACACGCGTCAGGTGCCCATCATGCTGCACCGCGCAATCGTGGGTTCGCTGGAACGTTTCATCGGCATCCTGATCGAACACTATGCGGGTGCCATGCCGTTGTGGTTGTCGCCGGTGCAGGTGTCGGTGTTGAATATTTCCGACGCTCAAGCCGATTATGTACAGGAAGTTACAACAAAACTGCGCAAAGCGGGGCTGCGCGTGCAGGCTGATTTGCGTAACGAGAAAATTACCTATAAAATACGTGAACATTCCGTACAAAAATTGCCTTACATCTTAGTAATTGGCGACAAAGAGCGGGATGCGAATACAGTGGCCGTGCGGGCGCGGGGCAATGTCGATCTGGGCGTCATGTCCGTCGATGCCCTGATTGAGCGACTCAAACATGAAGTCGACACCAAGGCCTGACGAGGAAACTCGCTGCACGACCGTCTTACAAGATTTTTAAAGGAAATTACAATAGCTACTGACAAGTCACATCGCATCAATGGCGAAATCACTGCCCCTGAAATGCGTTTAAGCGGGGTCGATAACGAGCCACTCGGTATCGTAAGTTTGGCTGAAGCCTTCCGCCTGGCGGAAGAGGCAAACGTCGACCTGGTGGAAATTGCGCCTACCGCGCAGCCACCGGTGTGCCGTTTGATGGACTACGGCAAATTTAAGTATTCGGAGCAGAAGAAAGCTCACGAAGCCAAATTGAAGCAAAAGATCATCCTCGTGAAGGAAGTCAAATTCCGTCCGGGGACTGATGATGGTGACTACAATATCAAGTTGCGTAATCTCATCAAGTTCCTTGAAGACGGCGATAAAACCAAGATCACCTTGCGTTTCCGCGGTCGCGAGATGGCGCACCAGGATATTGGCTTCCGCATGCTGGAACGTCTGAAAGCCGATCTGGAGCCGTACGGCCAGGTCGAGCAGTTCCCGAAGATGGAAGGCCGCCAAATGATCATGGTTCTTTCGCCTAAGAAGAAGAAGTAAGCTACAATAGCGTTTTACGGCACCTGGCAAAACCGTAGCGAGCGGAAGGAAGTTGTGGTTGAGAAGCGCAACTGTACGAAGGTACAGTGAGCATCGCAAGCCGCAGATTTCGACGCGTAGTAGATTTTGATAGGTGCCTTACTGTGGATCGATGTGGTTTGTGCCTGCATTGGTGCGACACCAGATTCCAGGCAGAATTTGCGCGGCCCGCTCAGCAATGTGCGGGCCGCGTGAACTGTAGCGGACTCGCATCCGCTGCACAACATGTGAAAGCAGGCATCTAAGCGCAGCGTCGTGTTGCCACCTGCAATCCTGTTATAAATGGAGCTGTCCGTAAGAGGACAGATTGCTATGCCTAAAATGAAGACCAAAAGCTCCGCGAAAAAACGTTTTCGCGTGCGTCCAGGTGGAACAGTCAAGTCGGGTCACGCGTTCAAACGCCACATCCTGACCAAGAAAACCACCAAAAACAAACGTCAGTTGCGCGGTACCCGTAACATCAACGCATCGGATGTCACATCCGTCATGCGCATGATGCCGACTGCTTAATCTCACACTCAATTTAAGGAGTTACTATGCCTAGAGTAAAACGTGGGGTTACAGCTCGTGCCCGTCATAAGAAGATTCTTGTTCAAGCTAAAGGCTACCGTGGTCGCCGCAGCCGTGTATACCGTGTTGCCAAGCAAGCAGTTATGCGCGCTGGCCAATACGCTTACCGCGATCGCCGCAACAAGAAGCGCGTTTTCCGCCGCCTGTGGATCGCCCGTATCAACGCCGCTTCCCGTGAGCATGGCGTAACGTACAGCGTATTCATGAACGGCTTGAAAAAAGCAAATATCGAACTGGACCGTAAAGTCCTGGCCGATATGGCTGTGATGGACAAGCCAGCATTCGCTGCGATTGTCAACGCAGTGAAAGCAAAAATCGCTGCGTAAGCATCGGTCATTGCACAACGTCATCCGTAGGGTGACGTTATAAAGAGCGGGGCAGGGGTGTGAACCTTATGCCCCGTTTCCGTTTTTGATTGTTGGGTTCTAGATTACTAAATCCAGGATTGATTTCCAAAACAGGAAAAGCCGCATGAACTCCCTAGAAGAACTCGTCGTCTCGGCCCAGGCTGACTTTATCGCCGCCGCAGACGCTGCCGCACTTGAAAACGCCAAAGCCCGCTACCTGGGCAAGACTGGCCAGATTACTGAAATGATGAAGGGCCTGGGCAAGCTGGACCCGGACGCGCGCAAGGCGCAGGGCGCCCTGATCAACGCCGTCAAAGTGCAGATCGAGGACGCGCTGACGGCGCGCCGCGATGCGCTGGCCGATGCCCAAATGCAAGGCCGCCTGAACGCCGAAGCGATCGACGTGACCCTGCCAGGCCGTGGCCGCATGCCCGGCGGCATCCATCCCGTCATGCGCACGTGGGAACGTGTCGAGGAAATCTTCCGCTCCATCGGCTTCGGCGTGGCCGACGGCCCCGAAATCGAGAACGACTGGACCAACTTCACGGCGCTGAACAGCCCGGAAAACCATCCGGCCCGTTCCATGCACGACACGTTCTACATCGATGGCAACGACACCGATGGCAATCCCTTGCTGCTGCGCACGCATACGAGCCCGATGCAGGTGCGCTATGCGCGCACGCACACGCCGCCGATCAAGGTCATCGCGCCGGGCCGCACCTACCGCGTCGACAGCGACGCCACCCATTCGCCGATGTTCCACCAGGTCGAAGGCCTGTGGATCGCCGAAGACATCAGCTTTGCCGATCTGAAGGGCGTCTACCTGAACTTCGTCAAGGCCTTCTTCGAGACGGATGACTTGCAAGTGCGCTTCCGCCCTTCGTACTTCCCGTTTACGGAACCGTCGGCCGAGATCGACATCGCCTTCGGTTCGGGCCCGCTGAAAGGCCGCTGGCTGGAAGTGTCGGGCGCCGGCCAGGTGCATCCGAGCGTGGTGAAGAACTTTGGCCTCGATCCCGAGAAATTCATCGGTTTTGCTTTCGGCTCCGGCCTGGAACGCTTGACGATGCTGCGCTATGGCATCAACGACCTGCGTCTGTTTTACGAGGGTGATTTGCGCTTCCTCAAGCAGTTTAACTAAGGCGTTTCATTATTCCATGTCACTCGATGCGCTGGAGCGTGCCCTTGCATGCTCGCGCATTGAACATTTGAAAGCTTGATTATGCAATTTTCCGAAAACTGGCTCCGTACCATGGTCGATCCGAAGATGACTTCGGACGAACTGGCCCATCTGCTGACCATGTCCGGTCTCGAAGTCGAGGACGTCGATCCCGTCGCCCCGCCGTTCTCGAACGTGGTGGTGGGCCTGGTCCTGGAGATGGAAAAACATCCGAACGCGGACCGCCTGAACGTGTGCCAGGTCGATGTCGGCACGGGCACCATGCTCAACATCGTGTGCGGCGCGCCGAACGTGCGCCCGGGCTTGAAGGTCGTCTGCGCGATGGCGGGCGCCGTATTGCCGCCTGGCGCCGATGGCAAGCCGTTTGAAATCAAGGTAGGCCAGCTGCGCGGCGTCGAGTCGCAAGGCATGCTGTGCTCCGCGCGCGAATTGAAATTGTCGGAAGAAAACGCCGGCTTGATGGAATTGCCGGACGACGCGCCGATCGGCCAGAATTTCCGCGATTACTTTGCGCTCAACGACTTGAAATTCACCATCAAGTTGACGCCGAACAAGGCGGACTGCCTGTCCGTGCTGGGCGTGGCGCGCGAAGTGTCGGCCCTGACCGGCGTACCGCTGAATGCGCCGCAGTTCCGCACCGTGCCGGTTTCCAGCGATGAAATCCTGCCCGTGAAAATCAGCGCGCCGGACCTGTGCGGCCGTTTCACGGGCCGCGTCATCCGCGGCTTGAACGCCAAGGCTGCCACGCCGGACTGGATGAAGCAGCGCCTCGAGCGCAGCGGCCAGCGTCCGCTGTCGGCCCTGGTCGATATTTCCAACTATGTCATGCTGGAACTGGGCCGTCCCAGCCACGTGTTTGACCTGGCAAAGATCCATGGCAGCCTCGACGTGCGTTGGGGCAAGGCGGGCGAATCCGTCAAGCTGTTGAATGGCAACACCATCGCCGTCGACGAGTGGCTCGGCGTCATTGCCGATGAGCAGGAAATCGAATCGCTGGCCGGCATCATGGGCGGCGACGCCAGCTCGGTGTCGGACGATACGGACAGCATCTACCTGGAAGCGGCATTCTGGTGGCCGAACGCGATTCAAGGCCGCGCCCGCCGTTTGAATTTCTCGACCGATGCGGCGCACCGCTTCGAGCGCGGCGTCGATTTCGCCACCACCGTCGAGCACATCGAGCGCATCACGGCCCTGATCGTGGAAATCTGCGGCACGCCAGCCACCACCGTCGGCCCCGTCGACGACCACGTGGTGAACTTGCCGCAACGCCAGCCCGTGTCGATGCGCACGGCGCGCGCGCAAAAAGTCATCGGCGTGCCGCTCACCGATGAGCTGATCGCCGATATCTTCACGCGCCTGGCCCTGCCATTCACCCTGGCCGACGGCGTGTTTTCCGTGACCTCGCCCAGCTACCGTTTCGACATCGAGATCGAGGAAGACTTGATCGAGGAAGTGGCGCGCGTGTACGGCTTTGAAAACATCCCGACCTTGCCGCCCGTGGCCGCGAACGTGATGCAGATTGCACCGGAAAATACCCGCTCCTTGTTTGCGGTACGTCATGTGCTGGCCGACCTGGGTTTCCAGGAAGTGGTTAACATGAGCTTTGTCGATGCGGCTTGGGAGCGCGATTTCTCGGGCAACACGAATCCGATCAAATTGCAGAACCCGATCGCCAGCCAGATGAGCGTGATGCGTTCCTCGCTGATCGGCAGCCTGATCGCCAACGTGCGCTACAACCTGAACCGCAAGACGAACCGCGTGCGCATCTTCGAAGTGGGCGCCATCTACCAGCGCGACGACAGCGTGGAAAACGGCCCCCTGTCGGTGGCTGGCTACGCCCAGCCGAAGCGCGTGGCGGCCATGGCGTATGGCGCGGTGGCGGACGAGCAATGGGGCCAGCCGTCCCGCACGGTCGATTTCTTCGACGTGAAGGCGGACCTGGAAGCGCTGTTCGCGCCGCTGGTCTTGCGTTTCAGCAAGGCGGAACACCCGGCCCTGCATCCGGGCCGCTCGGCGAATGTGGAACTCGACGGCAAGGTCATCGGTTTCATCGGCGAATTGCACCCGCGCTGGATGCAAAAGTACGACTTGCCGCTGGCGCCCGTGCTGTTCGAAGTCGACGCCGCCGCCCTGACGCAGCGCGTCGTGCCCGCGTACCAGGAAATCTCGAAATTCCCTGGCGCCAGCCGCGACCTGGCCGTGGTCGTCAAGCAATCGGTGGCAGTGCAGGATCTGCTCGACAGCTTCCATGCCGCCGCCAAGGCAAGCCCGGCAGCGCGTATCGTGCAAGCCATTGTTTTATTTGATGAATATCGTGGAAAAGGGCTGGAAACGGATGAAAAAAGCCTTGCTTTCCGGATTAGCTTGCAAGATACTCAAAACACCCTGCAAGACGATGTCGTCGATGGCCTGATGGCTGTCCTGATCGATGCTGCCAAGCAGGGACACGACGCGAAACTGCGTTCGTAATTACCGGACTGGCCGTCGCTTTTTGCGTGACGGCCTTTCCGTCGTCAACCGTAGACGAGCTTGCCATGTGGCGGGCTCGGGCGCACAGAAAAGGCAGGGCAGGAAAATTAATAACAGCGACGTTGATTCCGCCGTACTGCAGTCCGCACTGGCCGCAGATTTACATCGGGCCATGCTGGTTGCCAAAGTGCGCCAGGAAGCGGAAAAAGATTTACCCACCTTGACCAAGGCGGAGCTGGCCGAACTGTTGTTCGAGCAAGTGGGCCTGAACAAGCGCGAAGCGAAGGATATGGTCGAGACCTTTTTCGACGAGATCCGCAATGCGCTCGAGCGGGGCGAAGCCGTCAAATTGTCCGGTTTCGGCAATTTCCAGTTGCGCGACAAGCCGCAGCGGCCGGGCCGCAATCCGAAGACGGGTGAAGAGATTCCCATCACGGCGCGCCGTGTCGTGACCTTTCATGCCAGCCAGAAGCTGAAAAGCATGGTCGAAGAGACCAGTCCGCTGGCACGTGCTGCCTGAGTGAGTGGCGATGAACGAGCGCATCAGTAAAACCGAGTTGATCGCATTGCCGCCCATTCCGGCGAAGCGCTATTTCACGATCGGCGAGGTGAGCGAGTTGTGCGGCGTCAAACCGCACGTATTGCGCTACTGGGAGCAGGAGTTTTCCCAGCTCAAGCCGGTCAAACGACGTGGCAACCGCCGCTATTATCAGCACCATGAAGTGCTGCTGATACGCCGCATCCGCGAATTGCTGTATGAACAGGGCTTTACCATCAGCGGCGCGCGTAACAAACTCGACAGCCGTGGCGCATCGCATGTCATCGCCGATGAGCTGCCAGTGCTGCCGGCCGTGCCCGTCGTGCCGCAGGAAGCGCCGCTGGACCGCGTGTGGATACGCAATGAATTAATTGCGATTTTAAACTTGCTAAAATAAGATTTGTACCAATATAGGTCGGGTTGTCCGATACCGCTTGACTATACTGCATGGTACAAGCCCTGGCGCTGCCGGTATCGTACGGCACGCCATGTTTTGAATATAATGTTAATGTTGCGTTTTTGTTAGTGACGCTAGGCCGGAGCAGCGTTCAGGTTCCGGTAGTCTTTCCCAGGCCAGGAAAATTTAAGGGGAAACAATGATACGCGTTGCCATTTGTGATGATCACCAAATAGTACGAGCTGGATTCAAACAGATTTTTTCGTCGTCAAGCGATTTCAGTGTGGTGGCGGAAGCCGGTACGGGGCGCGAAGCGCTCGATATCGCCCGCCGCGAAATTTGCGATGTCTTGCTGCTCGATATCGCCATGCCCGATCAGAGCGGCATCGATACCTTGCGCACGATCCGCCAGGGCCAGCCGGAATTGCCCGTGCTGATCCTCAGCGGCTATCCTGCGCAGCAATACGCGCTGAACCTGTTCAAGATGGGCGCGAATGGCTATCTGAACAAGGAATGCGAAGCGGACGAGCTGATGACGGCCGTGCGCACCGTGTTCCAGGGACGCCGCTACGTCAGCTCCACCGTGGGCGAATTGCTGGCGCAGTCGTTCGACCGCGATACGAATGCCGCACTGCACACGGAATTGTCGGACCGCGAATTCCAGGTCTTCCTGCGCCTGGCGCGCGGCGCCACCGTGTCCGATATCGGCGTGGCCTTGTCGCTGAGCATCAAGACGGTGAGTACTTACCGTACGCGCATCATGGAAAAAATGGGCTTGCAATCCAACAGCGACTTGACCTATTACGCAATGAAAAACAATTTGCTTGACTAGCGTTGCGGTGCGATCATGGAAACATGATCGCTCAGCCAGCTGGCCAGCACGACTTGTGCAGTGCAGCAGTCTGTGGCGAGGACTATAATTGGCCGGCGCCGGCGTCTTCTCCCGCGCCGAACCTTGCTAAGGATGCACATCAGGATGTATTTCACCGCTGAACCGGCCCCGAATCACCGCCTGCCCCTGTACAAGACGATCCTGTGCGTCACTTGTGCCCTGCTGCTTGTACTCAATGGTTTCAGTCTCTTCCATAACTTGCAGTCGCTGAAGGGCACGAACGCCTTGCTCAGCCAGAGCGCCCGCGTGGCCGACCGCCTGCAGTACTTGAACGTGCTCGTGCTCGACGCGGAAAGCAGCTTGCGCGGCTATTTCATTTCCGGCTCCGAAACCTATCTGGGACCGTCGAAGACGGCATCCACGGAAATCGAAAACGAATTCAACGAGCTGCAAACCTTGCTTGCAGGCAGTCCCACCCAGCTGAAGAACCTGGGCCAATTAAAGAGCTTGATCCGTCGCAAGATGTCGATGCTGCAACAGTCTATCGATGTCTACAAGCAGGGCGGGCTGGCTGAAATCGTCAACATCTCCCGTGTCACCGATGACCGCGCCACCATGGACGAGATCCGCCTGCAGGTGGTGATCATGACGCGCGAGCAGAACGAGGCACTGTCGACCGGCAGCGCCGCCTTTTACCATGAGTACCAGAAAGCCGTGCTGCTCGGCATCGGCATCAATGCCCTGGCCATCCTCGTGCTGATCATGTTTTACCAGCTGGTGCGGCGCAGCTTCCAGAACCGCGCGGCCGTCGAGTATGCATTGCAAAATGCCAATGACACCCTGGAATCGACGGTCAGCAAGCGTACCGAGCAGTTATCCGTACTGTCGCGCCATTTGATCAGCGTCAATGAAGTGGAAAAGGCGCGCCTGGCACGCGAACTGCACGATGAGCTGGGCGCCAACTTGACCTCGATCAGCATGGACCTGGGTGCCGTCACGCAGCAACTGGCACATACGCAGCCGGAACTGGCCGCGCAATTGCGCCGCGCCAAGGCCACTTTGCTGGAAACGGTGGAACTGAAGCGCCGCATCGTCGAAGACCTGCGCCCGAGCCTGCTGGACAATTTGGGTTTGTGCGCCGCCATCGAAAGCTATTGCGAGGATTTTGCGCGCATGAGCTCGGTTCGCTGCGAAACGGACGTGGCCATCAATATCGACAACCGCGAAGCGACCTTGACGATTGCCCTGTTCCGTATCGTGCAGGAATCGCTGACGAATATCCTCAAATACGCGCGGGCCGGCATGGTCAGCGTGACCTTGAAGCGCAACGAGCACGGCCTCGTGCTGCGCGTCATCGACGACGGCATCGGCATCACGGACGATGCGCTGCAAAAACCCATGTCGCACGGTTTGCTGGGCATGCGCGAGCGGGCCTTGCTGCTGGGCGGCACGCTCACGGTGCGCCAGGGGCCGGAAGGCAAGGGGACGTGCGTGGAAGCCGTGATTCCGCTGCCGCTGACGCCGGAGCCGGAAGACATCGATGCGGATGCCGAGGCGTAGTTTTCCTTGAGACAAAAAAAGGCCGGGCATGCAGCCCGGCCATTTTTTATTTATCTTGCCTGATCAGCAGCGTGAAACGTCGCGCAGCAAACGGTCGTATTCCGTCTTGGCAACTTTATAGCACTCGCCCGCATAGCATTCCAGGCCGGCGCGGTCCAGCACCGTGATATTGCCGCGGCGGTAATGAATCAAGCCTTCTTCCTGCAGCTTGCCGGCGGCGGCCGTGATGCTTTCGCGGCGCACGCCCAGCATGATGGAGATCAGCTCTTGCGTGACTTTCAATTCATTCGATGGCGAACGGTCCAGGCGGTCCAGCAGCCAGCGGCACAGCTTTTGCTCGATCGAGCTGTGGCGGCCGCCGACGGCGTTCTGCGCCATTTGCGCAAACAGGGCGTTGGTGTAGCGCATCAGCAGCTGGGGCAGGGCGCCGCCCTGGTTGAAGGCGTCGCGCAAGCTCTGCGTTTTGAGGCGGTAGCCGTAGCCGGCGCTTTGCACGACAGCCGTGCACATGGCGCGCTCGCCAGCCAGCAGCGAGGCACCGGCCACGCCTTCATGGCCGACGACGGCGATTTCCGTCGTGGCGCCGTCTTCCATGACATACAGCAGGGAAATGATGGCGGTGGTGGGGAAGTAGCTGTATTCCAGGTTATTGCCGTAGGCATACAGTTCCTTGCCGAAAGGCAGTTCCACCAGTTCCAGGTCTTCGAACAGCGATTCGAGCGCGGCGCGCGGCAGGGCGGCCAGCAATTCATTCTGTTGGGCACTGCTGAGGCTGACCCGCGACGCAAGCTTGATTTCCCGTCCGGCCGCCGGCATGGCGCGCGGCAGCAACTGGCTTTTCTGGACCGGGGTGCTAAGTTGAGTATGGTTCATGGTATTTCCTCACAGGCTTTTTACATCGGAGTGCGATTGCCGCGTTGCAGGTCAAAGAAGCGGCTGTCTCCATTTGGTGACAGCGTTTTTTTCGACCGCGCGGTGCAGATCGCGATGTAGCTACTTTAAAAGCTTATGTAAGTGGCGAACATAAGATTAGCAGTCGCCACTTTGTAGTCTCATTTGAGGCGAAATTGTAGTCCTTGTCCTACGTGCACACTTTTGACTAGCTAGCCTTGCGCCGTTCTGCGCGATTTTGTGATATGACGCGCGGCTTGTTGGCGCTCCACAGGCCAGCTGGACGCACGCTGGGCAAGCCGCCGCGCACGGTCGCCGCGGGTGCCTGGCGCGTGGCTGGCGCCTCGTGTCCGCCCAGGCGGAAGCGGCTGACGGCCTGCGTCAGGGCCTCGCCTTCCTGGTGCAGGCGCTGCGAACCGGCGCGCGCCTCGTCGACCAGGCCCGCGTTCTGGCGCGTCATGTCGTCGATCTGCGCCAGCGCCTGGTTGATGCGGGCGATCTCGCCATTCTGCTCGGCACCGGCGCTGCTGATGCGTCCGATCACCACGGCAACTTGCTGCACGGCATCGACGACTTGCCGCATGGTGCTGCCGGCGGCATTGACCAGGTCGCCGCCCGCATCCACGGTGGCGACGGAATCGCCGATCAGGCGCTTGATTTCCAGCGCCGCCTCGTTCGAGCGCTGCGCCAGGCTGCGCACCTCGGCCGCCACGACGGCAAAGCCGCGCCCTTGTTCGCCCGCGCGCGCCGCTTCCACGGCCGCGTTCAGGGCCAGGATATTCGTCTGGAAGGCGATGCCGTTGATGACGCCGATGATGTCGACGATCTTGTGCGAGCTGGCCTTGATCGAGGCCATGGTCTCGACCACGGCGCCCACGGTGTGCCCGCCGCGCAGGGCCACGTCGGCCGCCGTCGCCACCAAGGTGCGTCCCTGTCCTACGTGGGCTTCGTTGCGGCCCACGGTGGCCGTCAGCTCGCGCATCGAGTCCACGGTGGCCCCCAGCGCGTCCGCTTGCGTGGCCGTGTGGCCGGACAGGGCCGCGTTGCCCTGGGCGATATCGGCGCCGGCGGCGGCGATGACGGCCGCGCCGCCGCGGATTTCCTGCACCAGGGTGGCCAGGCCGTGCGTCATGGCGCCGAAGTCGCGCACCAGGTCGCCGATTTCATCGTGCGCCTGCGAGGTGATGCGCTGCGACAGGTCGCCCGCCGCCGCCGCACCGACGGCCACGCGCAATTGCGTCACGTCGCGCACGAAGGCGGCATAAAAGCCCGCGCACAGGTAGGCGGCGGCCAGCAGCACCAGCAGCATGGCGGCCAGGATCAGGCCGCGGCGCGCCTCGTCGCGCGCGATGCGCTGCGCCAGCAGGCTGTCCAGGGCCGTCGCGGAGGCGCCGGACAGTGCGTGCAGGGCGTCGATCGCCTGCATGCCGGCCGCGTGGAATTGCGCGCCCGACGTCTGGTCGTAGGAATTCGTCACTTCATTCTTCGTGCGTTCCAGGAAGGCGAGAGCTGCCGGCACGGCTTTCAGGGCCGGCTGCAGACTGGCGCGCAATGCCGGCTTGGCGGCGAGGATTTCGTCGTAGCGGGCCGGCAGGCGTTCCAGTTCGTGGCGCGCGATCAGGGCGTTGGCGTTGACGAGCTGGTCTTCATTCGCTTCGAACAAGCCCGTGTCGATGTAGGCGGCGCCGCGCCCGCCGATGTCGGACAGGCTCTCGGCCAGGTCGGGCAGGGTGGCGGTAAATACGGCGCTCAGGTGGTTGGCGCCCGCGTCCGGGTCCAGGCTCAGGTGCGAACGGTCGGCCACCAGCTGGCCCAGCTTGGCCGCCTGGCGCAGCAGCGCCGTATGCGCTGCATAGCTGTCGCGCGCCGCGAGGCCCGCCTGGCGGCCCAGCAGGGCTTGCCACTGCTTCGTCAGTTCGGCCGCCTGCGGCAGGCCGGCGCCGGCCGGCAGGCGCGCCAGGGCCGCCAGCGCGGCCGTGACGCGCGCATTGACGGCCGTGTTGTCCATGCCCGCCTTGCCGCTCAGGCGCAGGTGCTCGAGGCCGCGCCGCTGCTGCAGCAGGCGCGTGCCTTCCTGCAGCTGGCGCACATAGGCCACGCCCCGTTGCGCATCCTGCGCCTGGGCCAGCGATTTGCCCAGTTCCGAGATCAGCAGGGTGGTCGCCAGCGCCAGCGGCAGCAGGAAGACCAGGCAGACAAGCATGAATTTGGGCAGCAGGCGCAAGCGCTGCATGAGTCGGACGGCGGGGGTGAGGAGCATTTTCATCGGGTTTCCAGGGTAGGGTGACAACATTTCTGCAGTGCAATGTTGCCTGCGGATTGTGACCCCTTGATGAACTGCGCGGCTGCTTGGCCAATTCGCGCAGCCGATTTTGCCGTTCGCCAGAGTGAAGCAGTTCACACGGAAGGCCGATCCTTCTGTAAAATCGAGGGTTTTTTGCGAGGGCCATATTATGGTCACCAATATGGCCAACGAGAACGACATCAACATCCCCGATTCCACCGACAGCGCGGACAATGCCGCGGCGCCAGCCAGCAGCAAGGCGCCGGCCGTGATCGCGCGCGAAGTGCAGCGCCGCCGCACCTTCGGCATCATTTCCCACCCGGATGCGGGTAAAACCACGCTGACGGAAAAACTGCTGCTGTTCTCGGGCGCGATCCAGATGGCCGGTACCGTCAAGGCGCGTAAATCGGGCCGCCACGCGACGTCGGACTGGATGGAGATCGAGAAGCAGCGCGGCATTTCCGTCGCTTCCTCGGTGATGCAGTTCGAATTCCGCGACCACGTCGTCAACCTGCTCGACACCCCGGGCCACCAGGACTTCTCGGAAGATACCTACCGCGTGCTGACGGCCGTCGACTCGGCGCTGATGGTGATCGATGCGGCCAAGGGCGTGGAAGCGCAGACGATCAAGCTGCTGGCCGTCTGCCGCATGCGCAATACGCCCATCGTCACGTTCATGAACAAGATGGACCGCGAGACGCGCGATCCGCTGGACCTGCTCGACGAACTCGAATCGGTGCTGAAGATCCAGTGCGCGCCCGTCACCTGGCCTATCGGCATGGGCAAGAACTTCCGCGGCGTGTACCACCTGCTGAACGACGAGATCATGCTGTTCAAGGCGGGCGAGGAAAAGGCCGACGGCGCCTTCGAAATCATCAAGGGCATCGACAACCCGCGCCTGCAGGAGATGTTCCCGCTGGAGATGGATCAATTGCGCATGGAAGTCGAATTGGTGCACGGCGCCTCGAACCCGTTCAACCTGGAAGAATTCCTCTCCGGCGTGCAGACGCCCGTGTTCTTCGGTTCGGCCATCAACAACTTCGGCGTGCGCGAGATTCTCTCCGCGCTGGTCGACTGGGCGCCGGCGCCGCGCCCGCGCGACGCGACCGTGCGTTCCGTCGATCCGACCGAGCAGCCATTCACCGGTTTCGTCTTCAAGATCCAGGCGAATATGGACCCGGCCCACCGCGACCGCATCGCCTTCCTGCGCGTGTGCTCGGGACGTTTCGAGCGCGGCATGAAGGTCAAGCACTTGCGCCTGGGGCGCGAGATCAAGGTGTCGAACGTGGTGACCTTCATGGCGTCCTCGCGCGAACAGGTGGAAGAAGCGTACGCTGGCGACATCATCGGCTTGCCGAACCATGGCAACATGCAGATCGGCGACAGTTTTTCCGAAGGCGAGATGCTGACGTTTACGGGCATTCCGTACTTCGCGCCCGACTTCTTCCGCTCAGTGCGCATCCGTAATCCCTTGAAAATCAAGCAGTTGCACAAGGGCTTGCAGCAGCTGGGCGAAGAGGGCGCGGTACAGGTCTTCAAGCCGGTGCAGGGCGGCGAACTGGTACTGGGCGCCGTCGGCGTGCTGCAGTTCGAAGTGGTGGCCAGCCGTTTGCTCAACGAATACGGCGTCGACGCCGTGTTCGAAGGCACCAGCATCAGCAGCGCGCGCTGGGTCAGCTGCGACGACAAGCGCATCCTGCAGGATTTCGAAAACGCGCTGGGCCACAACGTGGCCTACGATGCGGCCGGCAACATGGCCTATTTGGCCACGTCGGGCGTCAACCTGCGCCTGACGGAAGAGCGCTGGCCGAAGCTGACGTTCCACGCCACGCGCGAACATTCGGCCAAGCTGGCTTGATGAATATCAAGTAGGTGCCAGGGGCAGAACCAGCGGTTCTGCCCTTTTTTTACGCCGGCAAGATCGTGCGCGTGCTCCAGTCGCGCCGCTCCAGCAGCAATGCCGTCAGCTGCGCCGCCGTCATCGGGCGCGCAAAGAAAAAGCCCTGCACGTTGTCGCAGCCCGCCGTTCTCAAAAACTCCACCTGCTGCAGCGTTTCCACGCCTTCGGCCACCACTTTCAGGTGCAGGCTGTGCGCCATGGCGATGATGGCCGTGACGATGGCTTCGCCCTCGCCGGGCAGGTCGTGCACGAAGCTGCGGTCGATCTTCAATTGGTCGATCGGCAGGCGTTTTAAATACGACATCGACGAATAGCCGGTGCCGAAATCGTCGATCGACAGGTGGATGCCCGTTTCCTGCAGGCGCCGCATCAGTTCCACGTTGGCGTGGACGTTGTCCATCAGAACCCCTTCCGTGATTTCCAGCTCCAGCAAGCCATGCGGCAGCTGCGTTTCATGCAGGATGGCGCGGATATCGTCCATCAGTCCCGGGTCGCGCGCCTGGCAGGCTGACAGGTTGACGGCCACGTGTTCCAGCGAATCGAGCAGGCCCGCCTTGCACCAGCTGGCAGCCTGGCGGCAGGCGCTTTGCAGCACCCAGCGTCCCAGGTCGACGATGATGCCGCTTTCCTCGGCCACGGGGATGAATTCGGCGGGACTGAGCTGGCCCATCTCGCGGCAGTTCCAGCGTATCAGCGCTTCCACGCCGACGATGCGCCCGCTGCGCAGGTCGATCTGCGGCTGGTAGTGCAGATACAGTTCCTCGTTCTGCAGCGCGCGGCGCAGGTTCGCTTCCATGCGCAGGCGGCGCTGGGCGCGCAGCTCCATTTCAGCTTTGAAGACGGCGTAGCGGTTCTTGCCCTGGTGCTTGGCGTGGTACATGGCCGTATCGGCATTGCGCGTCAGGGTGGCCACGTCCTGCGCATCGAACGGATACAGGCTCACGCCGATGCTGGCGCTGACATACAGCTGGTGGCCTTCGAGGTCGAACGGCGCGGCCAGCACGGCGAGGATCTTGCGCGCCACGCTGGCCATTTCCGAAGCGTCGTCGGCCGGTTCGACGATGACGACGAATTCATCGCCGCCGATGCGGCAGATGATGTCGGTGCCGCGCAGGATGGCCACCAGGCGTTCGGAGACGAGCTTGAGCAGCTGGTCGCCGCAGTGGTGGCCCAGGGTGTCGTTGACGACCTTGAAGTTGTCCAGGTCCAGCAGCAGCAGGCCCACGCTGCTGTCCTGGCGGTCGGCGCGCGCCAGCGCATAGGCCAGGGCGTCGTTGAATTCATGGCGGTTCGGCAGCTGCGTGACGGGATCGACGTGGGCCAGGTAGTGCAAATGGTTTTCCGCATGCTGGGCGGCGGTGCGCGTGCGGCGCACCATCAGGAACGTCAGGCCGAACGCGCACAGGCAGACCAGCAGGGTGAAGGCGGCAAATTGCCCCAGGCTGGCGTACAGCGGCGCCAGGCTGGCGCGCAGGTATAGCGCGCCGCCGCCGGGCAAGGCCTTCAGGATGGCGGCGCTGCCGTCCAGGTAATCGGTGTGCATGCCGCTGCGCGGCGCCGCGGGCACGGCATCGCTGCTGCTGCGCGCATAGCGGACAATCGGCGTGCCATAGGCGTTGTAGAGCAGTGCTTGCCGCAGATGCGGGGCGGCGGGGAGGGAAGCGAGAAGTTGCTGCGCTGGAAGACGATTGTCCTGGCGCAAGGCCTGGGTGGCGGCGGGCGCCAGCATGTCGGCCTGGATGCGCAAATCGCGCTGGAAAGATGCCTGGAGGGAAAACAACTGGAAGAGGATCAGCAGCAGGCTGGCCATGGCCAGCATGGCCGCCGCAGCCAGCAAGTTCAGCCGGGCTATTCGGTCGCCGCGCAACTGCACGGAAGGCAGCATCAAGGGCGCCATCATGACGCTGTCTCCTGCCGGCCCCGCTTGCCGCCGCCCCGTGTGATCCCGCCTCGCCCTGCCATACTTTACGTTCCAGTCTGATGAAAACCGAAGTGAGCCGGAACTCTCAACGTGTTGCTAAGTGTTGCTAAGGCCGACATATTGTCATTTTGCCGCGTGAAAGTACAGGGCGCGCGGCAATTTAATGTCCATGCCACACGCCGGTGGCGGCAATGAAGGCGACAAGATCAGCGGAAAAGGCGGGGCGTGTCTTTCTAATAATAATGCAAGCTGAATTTTAATCCTTTTTTTGGCGGCAGGTTTTTTTCCCTAAAAACATGCTGCCGGTAAACAAAATGTCATGAAGAATAACTTGAGTACCCCCGGCCATCCCGGCGCGGATTAACTTTTTGTCCGTATGGGTCATTGCAAGTCATTGATTTTAATAAATTTTAATGAAGAATGCGAGAACGCTATGGCCTTGCTCCGCGAGTTCGTCCATAATCCGCTGATGATGGACGTTCTGATGCTGTTTATTTTGTCTGCCGCGGCCAAGCAAGCTGCCGCCAGCAAAACCGGACGTCGCCCTAATGATCAATAGTGAGGATATCTTGGAAAAAAAACCAAAAATTATTTTGTCGTCACAGGACCTGGAACGACTGGAAGCGTTGTTGTATGCCTTGGGCAATAACTTGTCGCCGGACAAGGCCGCCTTGCTCGATGAGCTGGGCCGTGCCGAAGTGCTCGAGCCGCAGGAGATTCCGCCCACCGTCGTGACGATGAATTCCACCGTGCGCTTCACGGTGGAAAACAAGGAGGAATTCTGCCTGACGCTCGTGTATCCGAAGGATGTGGAAGGCCAGGCCGACCGCATTTCCGTGCTGGCGCCCGTCGGCAGCGCGCTGCTGGGCCTGTCCGTCGGCGACAGCATCGCCTGGCCCATGCCGGGCGGCGTGGTAAAGGTGAAGATCGAGGAAATCGTCTACCAGCCCGAGCGGGCCGGCGAATACCACCGCTGAGCGCGGCAAGCAGTGATGGCGGACGGCGCCTGCCGTTCGCCTGCCAGGCCGTGTTTCCAATAATCAACTATTGCGTTGCACGCGCACCACCAGCCATCCCGCCACGACGGTAAATGTGACGATGATGGCGACGATGATCCAGAAGCCCTGCGGGTGCTGGGCCAGCGGAATTCCCCCCACATTCATGCCCAGCATGCCCGCGATGATATTGATCGGCAAGGCCAGCACGGTGACGATGGTCAGCACGAACAGGCTGCGGCTGTTTTCCTCGTTGACGCTGGCGGCGATCTCTTCCTGCAGCAGCTTGATGCGTTCCTGCAGCGAGGACATATCGCTGAGCACCACCGAAAATTCCTCCGTCGACTGGCGCAATTCCAGGCTGTCCAGCTCCGACACCCATGCGGGCGGGCGCTGCAGCAGGCGGAACAGGGCTGCCGGCTCCGGCGCCAGCAGGCGCTGCAGCCGCACCAGCACGCGCCGCATGCCGCCCAGGTCTGCGCGTTTCGGTACCAGGCGTCCTGCCAGCAAGTGGTCCTCGATATCGTCGACCCGCGCCACGGCATCGCGCACGATGTTGACCAGCACGTCGGCCTGGTCGCGCAGCAGGTGGATCAGCAGTTCCACCGACGAGCGGATCGGCTCGTGGTTCTTGATGACGGCCTGGCGCAGGCGCTCGATCGACTGCAGCGGGGCGCGGCGCGCCGTGATGACGAGGTTTTGCGCCACGCTGGCCCACATGGTGGAAATGTCGGACGCCTCGAACGAGAAATTGTGCACCACATCGTTGACTACGGCGATCAGAGTGTTTTCCGCCTGTTCGATGCGCGTCGAGCGCGAGCCCTGGTGCAGGGTTTCATAGAATTCACCGGCCAGCTGCGTATGCGCCATCAGCCATTTTTCGCTGGCCGCATGCGACAAATTAAAGTGCAGCCAGACGAATTCCTGCGCCGGCCGCGCCGCGCCGTCGGCCAGCCAGGCCAGTGCGGCCGTCGAGTCGAGCGCCAGCGGCGGCCCGTCGCGGCCAAACAGGAAGCCCCAGACCAGGCCCGAGGTGTCCGAGCCGTAGGTAAAACCGGCAGTTTCCATCGCCATCGTGAATCTTTCTCGCGCAGTGTGATTGTTCGTCGCGCGATTTTAATGGACGGATATGTCGGGAGAATGACAAGGCCACCGCGATGGGTGGCCTTGGCGGGGACTACAGTCGCGTATTAATTGCGGCGCGGATTATCGGGCCGGCGGTCGTCGCGGTTCGGTATGCCGTCGCCGTCACGGTCGTGGCGGTTGCCATTGTCGCGGTCATAGCGGTTGGGGATGCCGTCGCGGTCGCGGTCGCCGTTCGGGCCGCGTGGCGACCAGCGGCCTTGCTCCATCTGCCAGCGGCCGTCGCGCTGGTTCCAGGCGGGCGGCGCATACACGTAGCCGGGGCGTTCGGCGATCCACACGCCTGGCGTCCAGGCGTAGCGCTGGCTGCGCCATTCCCAGTGGCCGGGTGCCCAGATGTAGCCGTGGCGGGCGCGCGGGATGGCTTCGCGGCGCGGCGGCGGCGGGGCGATGCGGATCTCGTCATAGCGCACGGGCTGCACCTGTGCGGCGACCCAGCCGCCACGGTCCAGGCGCCAGCGGTTGTTCTCTTGTATCCAGGCGGCGCGGCGGTACTGGTTGCCGCCCCGTTCGCGCAGCCATTCGCCATTGTTCCAGACATGGCGCTGGCCATCCCAGTTCCAGTAGCCGGGCGCCCAGACATAGCCGGCGCGCGGCGCGGGCACGCTTTCAAACCGTGGCGGAGGCGGGGCGTTGCCGACGACAATGCTGACGCCGAGCTGATTCTGTGCCATGGCCTGCGCGGGCAGGAAGGCCGCGGTGCTGATGGCAAGCATGGCTGCTGCGTAGAGTGCGATGGGTTTCATGATGTGCTCCATTTCGGTGATTGCGTGAAATGGACTATAGGCGCTTGCTGGAGTGCTGATCGCCTTTGATTCAACTTATTACAATTGACACAATGCTGTGTGTCCGTGTATCCGTGGCGGATACAAATGGCGGCCTGGCGCGGCGGTCTTCAAACTGGCGCCAGGCGGCGTGGGGTCGTCATGCGTGGCTCACAGGGTGCTGGCGGTGGCGTTGCCCAGCAAGGCTTGCCGTTCTTCGATCAGCGAGATTTTCTTTTCCTGTTCCGTCAGGCGCTTGGCGCTCACCACCACGACGGGGATGGCGCTCGCCTGTGCTACATCGGCCGTTTTGGCAACCGATGGCTGCATGAAGCTGACGTAGCTGGCGCCGCAGGCGATGGCGACGGCGACGGTGAAGATGGCTTCCATGTTTTTCAGGGCGTTTTTTTGCGTGTTCATGATGGTTCCTTTCGGGTGGCGGGTGGGTATGCATGCACTGTAGCCAAGGGCGCGCCTGCCCGCCATGCGCATGCGACCAGCCGTGGTTTTGGCGGGATGGCCTGCAAAAAAACGGCGCTGAAATGCCGGCGAGGGCGGCCCGTGATCCGACGGCTGGAATTGAGGGCTAAATAGCCCTGTATCCGGGCAAATGAATGCAATTGCCACATGGCATTATTTGACACTGCGCGATGTGGCGTGCGCCGCCGGCGCTCCTGCTAGAATCGCTACGGTAGCCAGCGCGCGCAATCATTCTCATCAGGAGTCACATATGTTCCAATTGTTTGGTTTTGGCGGCGCCCGCTGCCCGCGCTGCGAGCACAAGAACGGCGCTGCCGCCGGCTATTGCGCGCAATGCGGCTTGTCGCTGGGCGCCCCCGACAGCGACGCGGTGCTGCATGCCAATCAATGGCATCTTGCTGATGGGCAACTGGCCCTGTTCTTCGGCGTGCGCGAGCTGTCCTCGCTGTTCGGCAGCGCCGCGCGCCGCCTGCAGGTGCCCGCCGAGTCGCGCGCCTGGATCGTGCAATCGGACGCTTTCACCTTGATACCGGCCGGCGACTACGACAGCGCCGCCTTCTTCGCCCGCCTGCCCGCGCTGCTGCCGGCGCGCCCGGCCGAAGTGCTGATCGCCCGCGCCGGTGCCGTCAGCCTGGAATTCGATCTGCCCGGGCTGGCCAGCACGGAACTGCTCAACGTCGCCGCGTCTTTGCGTATCGATATCGCGCTGGGCCAGCCCGATGCGTTCGCGCGCCAGTTCATGCGCGCACCGGGCGCCGTCACGCGCGCCCACCTGCACGCCTTGCTGCTGCCGTCCGTGCGCCAGATTGCGCTGGAATTCATCGGCAGCCGCGCGCTGCGCGAGATGGACGCGAATGCCGACCTGCGCCCGGAATTGAACGAACGCCTGCAATCGGCCCTGACGCAGCGCCTGGCGCCTTCCGGCCTGGCCGTGGCGCGTGTGGAAACGCTGAGTTTGCGCCACGACAAACGCGACGGCAACGGCGATGCCGCTATCGGCACCTTGTGGCTGGGCGGCTTGCCGGCGCAGGCGCTGGAACAGCACAGCCTGGAGCGCATGAAGCAGCTCGACCAGCTGTATGACGAGGAAGAATGGCAGCGCATCCGCCGCGAAGAACTGGCGGCGCGCCATGCGCACCGGCGCGCCGAACTGACGCAGGATGCGACGCTGGAAAAGGCCGAGCTGGGCCACCAGGAAGCGGAGCGCCTGCAAGCACTGCGCGGACGCCAGATCGACCTGTATGGCCGCATCCTGGAAGCGAAATCGCGGCGCCAGGCGCTCGACCACGGCGCCGCGCTGGCGCTGGGCGAGCTGGAACGGGAGCTGGCGCAGAAGGGCGCGCAGCGCGCCGATGAAGCGGCCAACTGGGAGCACGTGCGGGCGCTGGCCGCCATCAAGATGCGCAGCGAGCTGGAATTGTCGCAGCTGCATGGGCGCGAACAGATCCAGCTGGCGCAGCAGCGCTTTACGCACCAGGTGCACTTGCAGTCGATCGCGCAGCAGGTGGAAAGCGCGCTGCTGATCGACGACGAGACGGGCCGCCGCACCCAGCTGGCGCGCCTGCGCCAGGCGGAGGCGGATGCTGCCCAGCGCGAGGCGCAGCTGGAGGCGGAGCAGCACCAGGCGGCCTGGCAGGGCCTGATGCTGGCGAATGCGGCGCGCAAGCGCGAGGCCGAGCGGGTGCAGGAGTGGGAAGATCAGATGCAGCTGGCGCGCCAGCGCGAATTGCTGCGCGCCGAGGCGCACAAGGACGAGGCGGCCCAGGTGCAGGCGGCGGAAATCGCGGAAAAGGTCGCGGCGCTGCGGCGCGGCGGCGCGCGCGAAGAGGCCATCGCGCAGCAGGAAAAGCTGCTGCGCACCATCGAGGCGGACGGCGTGCACGCGCGCCAGCTGCAGCAGCAAACGCAACTGGCGCAGCTCGACGCGCTGGCCATCGAGGAGCAGCGCCAGCAGCTGCGCCAGCTGGAACAGGAAGCGCAATGGCAGCGCGACTTGCTGGCCATGGCGCAGCAGCGCGAAAGCGATTACGCGCGCTGGAAGGGAGAGTATGAAGCCCTGCTGGCGCAGCAGGCGCATGCGGCCGAACTGGCGCGCATCGACATCGACCGCATCGAGAAAATCGGCTCGCTGAGCGACACGGGCAAGGTGGCCATGGCCGCCGGGCAGAATGCGGCCGCGCTGGCGCAAGTGCTGAAAGTGCAGCTGCAGGCGGGCATGAGCGCCGAGCAGATCCACGCGCTGGCGGCGCTGGCGGCGGCCGAGAACAGCGTCGCGCCGCTGGACGCCATGCGCATGGCGCAGGACAGCGTGGCGCAGGAGCGCAGCTACCTGGAAGGCCAGGCGGAGCGCGAACGGCGCCAGCAGCTCGACCTGATCAACCTGCAGAACGCGGCGCACGCGCACGGGCTGTCGGCGCAGGCGCAGCTGGGCGTGGCCGTGGCGCAGGCGCTGCAGCCGGTGGCTGCCGCTGCCGCGCCGGCGCGCTGCAAGAATGGCCATGCGCAGCGCGCGGGCCACCCGGAAGATAAATTCTGCGCCGCCTGCGGTGTCGCCCTGCAGCCTTGATGGAAGCGTTTCACCCCAGATGATGCAAAAAGCACGAGACAAACTGCGGGAACTGCGCGCCCTCCACGACGACGGGCTGCTCAGCGAGCAGGAATTTGAACGCCGCAAGAACGCCATTCTCGACGCCGAGTACGCGCCGCCCGGCGCGGCTCCCGCGGCCGCGCCGTTGCCCGTACGCCAGGGCACGGAGCTGGGCTTCATGACGGGCCAGGAAATCGGCCCGCAAAACCGCCGCTACCGGCTCGAACGGCTGATCGGCACGGGCGGCATGGGGCAGGTGTGGCAAGCGACCGACCTGGCCACGCACGCGGAGCTGGGCAGCAGCGAAATGGTGGCGCTGAAGATCCTGCCGCCGCAGCTGACGCAGAGCGCCACGCATGCCAAGCTGCTGATCGAGGAAGCGACGCAGGCGCGCAAACTCGCGCATGAAAACATCGTGCGCGTCTACGAGTGGGCGCAGGACCCGGCCACGGCCAGCTATTTCATCATCATGGAATGCCTTGATGGCGAAGACCTCGAGCATTACCTGGGGCGCCAGGGCGCGCTGCCCCTGTCCACCGTGCAGCAATTGCTGCAGCCGGTGGCGGACGCGCTGTCGTATGCGTGGGAAAAGCACAAGCTGGTGCACCGCGATATCAAGCCTGGCAATGTCTTCCTGACGGCGAAGGGCGACGTCAAATTGCTCGACTATGGCATCGCATCGCGCGTGCGCAATGCGGACAGCAGTCTGGCGCTGGAGATGCCGAATGCGGGCACGCACGGCTACCGGGCGCCCGAGGCCGGCGCCAACCAGCGCCAGCCCAGCCCGCGCCTGGACGTGTATGCGGTGGCCGTGATGATTTACCAGATGCTCGAAGGGCGCATGCCGTTCGACGACACGCGCAGCGCCAGCCATCTGCCGTCGGCACCGCAAGCGCTGAACGCGCAACAGTGGCAAGTGCTGCAGAACGGCTTTTCGCTGACGCCGGAATTGCGCCCGCAATCCGTGCAAGCCTTGCTGGAAAACCTGGACCGCGCGGCCGGGCCGTCGCCGGAAGAACTGGCGGAGCAGGCGCGCCAGCAGCAGGCGCGCGCGGCGCAGCAGCAAAAGGAGGCGGCGCTGGCCGCCGAGCAGGCCCGCGAGGAAGAGATCAAGCGGGCCCGGATACGCCAGGAAGAACTGGACCAGCGCCGCAAGGCGGAAATCCAGGCCGCCGCGCTGGAAAAGCAGCGGCAGGATAAACTGCGCCGCGAGCAGGAAGCGCAGCGCCATTTCGAGGCGGAAGAGGCGCGCAAGCTGCGCAAGGAGGCACTGCGCGGCCAGCTGCGCGCGCGCCGCGAAGCCGATGCGGCGATGGCGCTGCAGGAGCACCAGGAATTGCAGCGCAAGGCCATCGTCGCCAAGGCGGAAGCTGCCTACCGCGCGGAGCAGGAACGGGCGCGCCGCGAGGAGGCCAGCCGCGCCGCCGCCGTCCCCGCGCCGGCATCGGCGCCAGTGCCAGAGCAGGAGCACGCGGAACCGGTGGCCAATGCGGAAGGCATCCTGCGCGACGATTTCCTCGATGGTTCGGGACAGGGGCCGGAACTGGTGCTCATTCCCAGCGGCCGTTTCCAGATGGGCGCGCACGAGACGGAACACAAGGCCGCCATCCAGGCCGGCTCGCAGCAGGCCTGGCTGGAGCGCGAAATGCCGCAGCACTGGGTCGGCATCGAACGCCCGTTCGCGCTGGCCCGGCATCCCGTCAGCGTGGGCGAATGGCGCGCCTTCGTCAAGGCGACCGGCTGGGCGGGCGGTTCCGAGACGGACTGGGACAATCCCGGCTTCGTGCAGAACGACCAGCATCCGGTGGTGGGCGTGAGCTGGAATGACGCGCAGCTGTACCTGGCGTGGATGAGCGAGCGCACCGGGCGGCAGTACCGCCTGCCCAGCGAAGCGGAATGGGAGTACGCCTGCCGCGCCGGCACGCGCACGGCCTTCAACGTGGGCGACACCATCAGCACCGAGCAAGCCAACTATGATGGCCTGTATGTGTACAACGGCGGCCCGCGCGGCGTGTACCGGGGCGGCACCACGCCGCTGGGCACCTTCGCGCCGAATTCCTGGGGCCTGTTCGACATGCATGGCAATGTGTGGGAATGGGTACAGGACGTGGTGCACGACAATTACGCAGGCGCGCCCGTCGACGGCAGCGCATGGGAAGAGGGCAGCGACAGCAGCCGGCGCATCCTGCGCGGCGGCTCCTGGCTGTACCACCCGCGCTACCTGCGCTCGGCCCTGCGCAACGGTTTTTCCACCGTGCTGTCGAACGATATCGTCGGCTTCAGGGTGGCGCGCACGCTCGATTAGGCAAGTTGGCAGGGAGCGGGCTGCGCCAAGCGGCCAAACGGTGTAAATTGTGGCTTTCCAAACGCACCAAGGAACGCCATGACCATCAAAGCCATCCGCGACCAGTCGCAAGCCATGCGCCACATCGTGCACGTGCGCGATCACATCATTTCTGCCGACGCCTCGGTGGAGGAGGGCGGCGGCGATGCCGGCCCGTCGCCGCACGACCTGTACGACGCGGCCCTGTCGGCCTGCAAGGCGCTCACCGTCGTCTGGTACGCCAGACACAAGGGCATCCCGCTGGAACACGTGGAAGTGTCGACCGAGCGCGATGCCAGCGAAGAGCGCAAGGGCGTGTACCGCCTGGCCGCTACCTTGCACCTGACGGGCGAGCTGACGGATGCGCAGCGCCAGGAATTGCTGGCCGTGGCCGGCAAATGCCCGATCCACAAGCTGATGACGGCCGTCACCACGGAAATCACGACGGTGCTGGCATGAGCGCGGCCATCCTGAAAAGCCACGAAAAGGACCTGGGCGGCGGCTTCGTCGTGCGGCGCCTGCTGCCTTCCGCCGTCAAACAGGCCGTCGGCCCCTTCATCTTCTTCGACCATTTCGGCCCCATCGACGTGGCGCCCGACGCCGACCACGACGTGCGCCCCCATCCGCATATCGGCCTGGCCACCGTCACCTATCTGTTCGAGGGCGCGATCGACCACCGCGACAGCATCGGCTCGTACCAGCGCATCGAACCGGGCGCCATCAACTGGATGACGGCCGGGCGCGGCATCGTGCATTCCGAGCGCACGCCGCACGACCTGGCCGGCCAGCCGCACCGCACGCACGGCTTGCAGCTGTGGGCCGCGCTGCCGAAGGCGCACGAAGAGGATGAACCGAGTTTCACGCACACGCCGCAGGCCGACATTCCCGTCGTGGCGCTCGATGGCGCCGTCGTCAAGGTGTTGATCGGCACGGCGTTTGGCCAGACCTCGCCCGTGCGCACCTACATGCAGACCTTGTACCTGGACGTGGCGCTGCAGGCGGGGCGCACGTTGCGGCTGGAGGGCTTGCCGGCGGAAGCGGCGATTTACCCGGTTAGCGGGGAGGTGCTGGTCGATGGCGTGGCGCTCGTGCCGCATACCATGGCCTTGCTGGAGGAGGGTAAGGTGCCTGTCGTGACGGCAGGCGGCGGCCCGGTGCAGTTCGTCGTGATCGGCGGCGAGCCGCTGGACGGCCACCGCTTCCTGTTCTGGAACTTCGTCTCGTCGAGCAAGGAGCGCCTGTCGCAGGCGGCTGACGACTGGAGCGCCCAGCGCATGGGACAAGTGCCGGGCGAGACGGAATTCATCCCGCTGCCGAAGGCGCCATTGCGTCCTCCGGCATAAGCTGGCTTAGAAACGCGCGCGCAAGGTCAGTTGCGCCTTGCGCGGCTCGCCGTAGAAATTGCCCCATGCGGGCGCGCTTACCGTCTGGTAGTAGCGCTTGTCGAGCAAGTTCGTCACGGACAGCGACGCCGTCCAGTTGCGGTCGATCTGGTACGCGGCACGTGCGCTCCACAAAGCATACGCGCCCTGCGCCACGGTCACGTCGCGCGTGGTGCGCGAGCTCTCCGTCTGGAAGTTCACGCCGCCGCCCACGCTCCACTTCTGCAAGGCGCCCGGCAGGCGGTAGTCGCTCCACGCGCGCAGCATGTGGCGCGGCGAGTAAGTGCTGGCGAACATCACGCCCACAATCGAGGTCTGCTCCAGATATTTAAAATTGTTCAGGGTGTAGCCGGCGAACAGCTGCCAGCCCGGCGCCACTTCGCCGCTGATTTCCGCGTCGACGCCTTCGCTGCGCACCTTGCCCGCCGAGAAATAGCACTCCGTGCCGCTGGAGCAGGTATTGACCAGATCGGTCTCGGCGCGGTTGCGCTGCTCGATGCGGAACAGCGCCAGCGAGGTATTGACCTTGCCGTCGAACAGTTCACCCTTGACACCCACTTCCAGGTTGCGGCCTTTCAGCGGATCGAGCAGGGCGCCTTCGGCCGTGCGCTGGTTTTGCGGCTGGAAGATGTCGGAGACGCTGGCGTAGCCGGACCAGCGCTTGTCGAATGCGTAAATGACGCCGCCATACGGCGTGACGACGCCGTTTTCGCGGTACGGGTCGATGTACACCTCGCCCGTGTCGCGGTACACGCTGCTCCATTTGTAGTTCGACACGCGCGCGCCCGCCACCACGGTGAGCGGGTCGCTGAGGCTGAAACGGGCCACGCCATACGCGCCCGTCTGCGTCATGGTCGTCAGGCTGTGAGCGCCGCCATACTTTTCCTTGCGTATCCATGCATCGCTCGGTTCTGCCACGCCGTGATTCGGTTGCAGCGCGCCATTGGGCAGCTTCATCATGGCCAGGCTGTAATCGCTGTCGCTTTCCAGCCGGTTCGTGCTGACGCCGGCGCTGAAGCCGTGGCGTCGGCCGAAGGCGTTGAATTTGCCATCGAGCGACAGGTCGATGCCCTTGTTGGTGCTGCCGTAGTCGAACACGCCGGTGTACATCATCATGCCGGCCAGGGTGGCGGGATTGAGCGCGCCCAGGCTGAACATGTATTTCACGTCATGCTGTTCGCGCGTGTAGTTGGCACTGGCCTTGAGCGACCAGTCGGCATCGAAGCGGTGTTCGAATTCGGCAAAGGCGGCCGTCTGGCGGCTGTCCCAGCGGTTCCAGTCGGCGCCGAGGTAGGTCGAGCGGGGCAGTTTCGGGTCGCTGCCATCGAGGTAGCGGGGCATGCCGGAGAAGAATGGCGTCGACTTCAGCTTTTCGTAGCTGGCGCCCGTCGTCAGTTTGCTGCCCGGCGCCAGGTCGAATTCCAGCACGCCATACAGCACGTCCGTGCGGCTGTCGGCCACATCATAGAAATAATCGCGCTGCTCGCTCGCGGCCACGGCCCGGCCGCGGATGCTGCCCGACTCGTTCAGGGGGCCGGTGACGTCGACTTCGCCGCGCACGTCGTTCCAGCGGCCCGCGCTGAGTGCCAGCTGCACCTGCTTTTCCGCCAGCGGGCGCTTGCGCACCATGTTGATGGCCGCGCCCGGCGAGCCCGTGCCTTGCAGCAGGCCCGTGGCGCCGCGCACGATTTCCACGCGATCGAGCATGGCCGTATTACTGGTAAAGCTGTTCGCCTGCGGGTAAAACATGGCGCGGTTGACGCCGTCGAACTGGTACGTTTCGACCATGAAGCCGCGCGAATACACATAGCGTCCGCCCATCGGGCTGTCGTACATGGTGATGCCGGTGGTATTGGCCAGCACGGCGTCGATGGTGTTGAGGTTCTGGTCATCCATCTTCTGGCGCGTGACGACGCTGACCGATTGGGGAATCTCGCGCAGCGTTTGCACGCCCTTGCCGACGGTGACGGCGCGCGCCGCGTACGAGTTGCTGTGTTCACTGACGGGGTCGCGCTCCATGCTGGCGTTCACGACCACGGGGGCCATGGTCTTTTCCGTGCCCGCCGCCGGGGCGGACGCTGGCGCCGCCTGGCGCAGCACCCAGGCGCCGTTCGGCAATTGCACCGCTTCCAGGCCGCTGCCGGCCAGTACCTGGGCAAAGCCCTGGGCCACGTTGAAGCTGCCGCGCACGCCGGACGAGCGCAAGCCGCGCGTCTGCGCGGGATCGGTCGACAGGCTGACGCCGGCGGCGACGGCAAAATCGTTGAGGGCGGTGGCCAGCGGGCCGGCTGGCACGGCGTAGGCTTGCGGCGCCGTGGCGGCGGCGGCCTGGCCTTGCGCCAGGGCGGGCGCGGCGATGGAGGCGGCGGGGGCGGCGCAAGCCATGGCGATGACGGCCAGGCGGATGGCGCGCGCGGCGGGATGGAGGACGGGGGTGGTCAGCTGCATGCTCGGTCTTTCTGCTCAGAGGGATAAGAAAATGGCCAATGAATCGGCTTCTTACTTGTGAAGCCGAAGCAGCCGGGCAAAACACCAACCCCTGGCGCAAAAAAACTGAAAATAGTTACGTTGAACGGGCCGCCACCGTGGCCCAGTAGCGCGTGAAGTACGTCACTTGCAGCCCGTGCGAGGCGCACAGGCTTTCCAGCACGGCGTCGATATCGTCGAGCCGGTAAGTGCCCGTGACGGGGCGCCGCGCCACGCCGGCGTCGCAGACGAGACGACCGCGCCGGTAGCGCGCCAGTTCCTGCACCAGCTGTTGCAGTGGCCAGTCGGCCGCCACCAGCATGCCGCGCAGCCAGCTGTCCTGGTGCGCTTGCGTGGCCTGCACACTATCCGCGCCAGTGGCGCTGAAACGCAGCTGCTGTCCCGCTTCCAGGCGCCGCACGGCGTCCGGGCGCGCCGCGCAGCGCACTTCCACGGCGTGCTCGAAGACGCTGACGGTGCTGTCATCGCCGTCGCAGCGTATGCCGAAGCGCGTGCCCAGCGCGCGGATCACGCCGTGCGGCGTATCGACGAGGAAGGGGCGCGCATCGGGCGCCGTCGTGATCATGATTTCGCCATGGTGCAGGCGGATACGGCGCTGCGTGGCGCTGTAAGCGACATCCAGGGCGCTATCCGTATTGACTTCCAGGCGCCCGCCATCGGCCAGCGCCACATGGCGGCGCTGGCCCGGCGCCGTGCGCAAGGACGCCGTCAATGCCTGCCAGGGGGCGGACTGCAAGCCCGCCTGGCCCAGCGCGATGCCGCCGCCGGCCGCGACCAGCACGGCGAGTATCCTGGCGGCCGCGCGCCGGCGCTGCTGCGCCGCCTGCAGGGCCGGAATCGCCAGCGCTGCCGGTATCGCGCCCAGCTGGCCGTCCATGCGCTGCAGCAGCTCCCAGGCCCGTTCATGCTCGGCGCTGGCGTCGCGCCATGCCTGCAGGGCGGCCGGGTCGGCGCTGCCGCACTGGCGCTCCACATGCCAGTGGGCGGCAGCGGCCAGCACCTTGCGGGGGATGGTTGACGCAGCGGAGGCGGATGAGGCGAACATCAGGCGGCCGCCAGCATCAGACATTCCGTGTAGGCGCGCACCAGGTGCTTTTTCACGGTCGGCAGGGAGACGCCGAGGCGCCGGCTGATGTCCACGTAACTCAGTTCTTCGATTTGCGCCAGCAGGAAGATGGTCCGCGTGCGCGCGCCCAGGCGGTCGAGCAGGCGGTCGACGGCGAGCAGGGTTTCGATGATGATGGCATGCGTTTCGGCGCACATCGATGTTGGTTCTGCCTGCAGCGCCAGCGCTTCCAGGTAGGCCTGCTCCAGCGCCTGGCGCCGGTAGCGGTCGATCAGCAAGCCGCGCGCGATGGTCGCCAGGTAGCCGCGCGGCTCGCGCAGGGGCGCCAGCGGTGTCACCTCGCGCTTGCCCAGCAGGCGCAAGAACGTGTCCTGCGCCAGGTCGGCCGCCTCGGCGCGGTTGCCCAGCTTGCCGCGCAGCCAGCCATACAGCCAGCCGTGGTGCTCGCTGTACAGGGTCTTCAGGTGGATGGCATCGACGGTACTGACGGTACTCACTGCGTTCTCCAGGCAAAGGAAGAGCTGGGCTGACGGAACGCGGGGTGCCGGCTGGCTGGGCTGTTTGAGAATGATACTCATTATCACATTGCCATGCGGGCGGCGTCAATTACTGTCCGCCGCCCAGGCGCCAGCGCTCCTGCCAGTGTTGCAGATCCGCCCAGGCTTGCTGCAGGGCCGTGGCGGACCAGTGCAGCAGGCTGTCCAGCGCCAGCACGCTGCGCTGCCAGTGGATGCCGTCGAAAAACACGTGGTCGGCCACGATGGTGGCGGCCAGCCAGGCGGCGATGATGACGATGATGTCGTGGCGGCCGCTTTTCCACCAGCGCAGCGAGTGGCGGCGAAAGATCCACGGCACGCCCAGGGGATTGGGCCAGTCTGCCAGCAGATGCATGATGCCGCCCGCGGCAAAGCCGAACAGGGGCGGCGCCCAGACATGATGCGGCAATTGCAGGTAGGTGTAGACGAGCAGGGCGATCCAGGCCAGGCCCCAGTGCGTCCACGTACGGTGCGTGATCCACAGCCGGTGCGTGCGCGCCCACCAGGCCACTTCCAGCCAGTCCGGCGCCGTGCCGCCAAGTGCCCCCATGACAAAGGCGAGCATGCTCAGCACTTGATAGGGGCCACCGGCGCCAGCGTGCGCGACCAGGGCCGCGGCGATCACGCCGGCAGCCCAACCGGTCGCATGATGCGCTTTGTTGGAAGCCATAGGAAATGTAAAACGCCCTCTGGGCGCTTTGTGAAATGTCATGGATATTAACTGGATGAATATACAGTACGCAAGGGCGTCGCTGTGGGCTATTTGCGGAATATCTGTCGATAATTTGTTAAATTATGTTTCGGGATGGACGTGATGGCGAACTCGGCGCCTGATGCCGGCCGGCCAAGTGTGTTGTGCGGCTGATAATGTATTTGGCGCAGGACGCGCTATGCTGAAAGCAGACTTACGTTTTAAGAGGTGTCGCCATGAAAATCCCGCGCGAATTGCAGATTCCGGCCATCGTGTTTACGCTGGAAGCGGTGTTTATTCTGGGCCTGTCGATGATTTTTCTCGTACTGATACCACGCTAGTACCGTGCGGATAACTGCAGATTTACAACAGTGTTCTTATGCAGTTTGCATGGTGCTATCGCACAGCGCCGCGCCTTCGGTACGGATGATCCAGCATTCCGGATACGGTTCGCTGGCGAAGCGGTTATGCCGCGCGAAGCCGCTCAGTTTATCGAGCGCGGTGGCGGGGGCCAGCGCGGTTTCCTTGCCGCTGGCCGTGTCCAGGTGCCAGAATCCGCCATTGCGGTGGAACAGCACGGGAAGGCAGCCGGCTTGCGGCGTGGCCAGGTGGCTGGACGGAGTGGGCTGGGTGTCGGGCAGCAGCAGGTAAAAACACTCGGCGCGGGCGCCGTGGTCGAGGCGGTGCAGGATCACGCCGTGCGCGAGCAGGGCCGTGACGCTGAGCACGACGATGCCCTTGATGCTGGCGGACAATTCAATGCGCATGCCCAGGCGCAGGGCGACGGGCTTGTGCTTGCCGGGCCACACGCCGTCGAGCAGCATGCCGTAGCGCGATACATCCTCGATTTCAAAGCCTTGCTGGCCGCGCCGGATGAGGGCGTGGCGGCCCGACAGGCGGCGCGTCAAGCCATTGTTGTCCTGGCCGTCGGGGCTGAAATGGCTGAGCAGCACATCGGCTTCCGGGTCCACCAGCTCGAAACGCCCCAGCATGCATTCTTCCAGCGCGAACAGGCGGATCTGGCGCTGTTCGCCCGCTTCCGGCGCCGCATTGACGAGGCAAGCGGCCTGGCTCGGGTGCGGGTGGCAGTGGCTGGCGGCGGGCAGGTCGACTTCGATCAGCTCTTCGTCCCAGGCGATGGTGGTAAAACCCATGTCGATCTTGCCTTGCGGGGAAGATAAATCCACGTGGGCGATGCCGGCATTGCGCGCGGTGACGTCGAGGTTGCAGCCATCGCCGCCCGTCACGCGGGCGATCGAGGCATCGTCGGCCATCACGCGCACGTTCTTGTGCGTGCTGAGGAAGATCTGGTGGATTTCCGTCAGGGTGGCGTCGCGGCGCGGCACGAGGATGACGAAGGTGCATACCCATTTCTGCGCCACGGCGCCATCGACTTGGCTATGTACTTCCACCTCGATCTGGTATTGCCCGTGTTCCTTGTTGCGTGAGGAAAACTCGACAAACACGGGACGCCAGTCGCCGCGCGTGGCGCGCACGAAATCATGCTGGACAAAGCCACGGGGGATCAGGTCCGAGCGCAGGCGCAAGGTCAGCTGCGGCGCGCAGGTGGCGCTCATGCCGCGCAACTCCATTTTCAGGGTTTGCCGTCCGCCTGCCGCGCGGGGATCGAAGCCGCTGATGTGCAGGTGGGCATGAATCGGCTGGTAGGCCGGCGCAGTGGCCGGCTGTGCGGCGGGCACTGGGGTAAATGCCGGCAGGCCGGCGGGGGCCGAGGCTGGCGCAGGGCTGGTCACCGCTTGAGCGGCATCGCGTATCACCGCATCGCGCAGCCCGGCATCATGCGCACGGGCGTGCGGAAGCGCCGTTGCCGATGGCTCGGAACGGGCGCTGCGCAGTGCGGTCAACAGGTCGTAGCTGCTGGGATCAGTCGCCGCTTGCAGGTGGTTGCCCGCGCAGACTGTTTCCCCAGGCAAGACCCAGAACGTACAGTGCGGGTGCTCCGGGTTGCTGCATTTTTTCATGACATTCTGACTCGAATCGAGCGGGGACGTTTTGCCCTCTGTTATACATGAGAGCTTACGCGCTTTTGCGCCTGCTTGGCAACTTTCGCCGCACCGGAATGCGCTCTTTTTGTCCAAATTCATCCCCTTGGTCACACCTTGCCATGCATGCCATGGAAACTATTGCTCAAAAACACATTTTATATCTTTCTGGATATGTTGTTTTGGCATGTATTTCACCCGCGCCGTTTGTCGATGATGACTTCCAGATACTCGCCCGGCACCACCAGCGAGTGGGCGCCTGCCGTATTCAGCCGTTCGAGCAGGGCGAACAGTTCCTGCTCCAGCGCCTCGGCGCCAGCCGTGTCGAGCGCGGCAAAGGCCTTGTGGACGGGGCCGTAATAATCGCGGAAGACCTGCACCCAGTGGTGAGCGGAGGCATAGCGGAAATTGAAGACCTTGCGCTGGCTGTGCACTTGCTCGGCCGCGTGGCCGAACAGGTCGCGCACATACGCTTCTTCGCCCCAGCGGGCCGGCGACACCACGCCTGCCGGGGGCGGCACATACTTGCCGATGGTCTTGAACAGCTGTCCGATAAAGCCGTCCGGCGTCCAGTTGGCCATGCCGATGCGCCCGCCAGGACGCAGCACGCGCAGCATTTCGCCGGCCGCGCGCCGGTGGTCGGGCGTAAACATGGCGCCAAAGGTCGACAAGGCCGCGTCGAAACTGGCATCGGCGAAGGGCAGGGCTTCCGCGTCGGCCACGCGGAAGGTCACGGCCAGCCCTTCCGCCTCGGCGCGCGCGCGGCCCTTGTCCAGCAGCGCCGGCACATAATCGGTGGAGACGACGCGGGCAAAGCGGCGCGCCGCCGCCAGGGTGGCGTTGCCGTTGCCGGCGGCGATGTCGATGACGTCTTCGTTGGCGCGGATGTCGGCCGCTTCGGCCAGCGATTCGCCGACCGGCTGCAGGGTCACGCCGATGACGGCGAAGTCGCCGCTGGCCCAGCCTGCTTGCTGGCGCTGCTTGATGGCGGCGTAGTCGGGCGCGCCGGCTGCGCCGGCCTGCGGTGTAGCGGTGTTGTTGCTCATGGCATGCTCCTGGTGACGTTGGGAGAGATTCTTCCGTCAGACCGCGCGCCACGGCCATGGTTCACGGGCATGCGCCATTTATGCGGCCCGTTGCGATTCGCGTCACGATGCCGCCTTGCGCGGCTGGCCGCTAGCCGCCCGGGACGGTGAATGCCGCATCGAAGCGCAGCGCCAGCACGGTAATGTTGTCGCTATGCAAGCCTTTGGGCGGATGCGAGAGGAAATCGTCGAACAGGGCGCTGACGGCCTGTGCCGCGGTCTTGCCGGCACACAAGGCGGGCCAGCGGGCCGTGAGAGCCAGCGGATCGTCGCAGGCCCAGAAACCGTCGCTGGCCAGCAGATAGTGGGCGCCGGGGCGCACGCGCAGCACGCGGCGGTCGCCCAGGTGGGCCAGGAACGGCGGCAAGGCGGCCGCATCGAGGCCGCGCAGCGGCTTGTCGAGCTGCAAGCTGTCGCTGATGGCGTTGCCTAAAATAAAGGCCTGCGAGATTTGCGGATGGTGTTCGCCGTGCACGGCGGCGCGCCAGCGCGTCTCGTCGAGGGCGCCGCGCATGGCGTACACGGTGGCCGGCACATGGTCGACGGTGAGGATGCTGGCCTTCCCGTCGGCAATTTCATACAGGCGCGAGTCGCCCACGTGATACAGCAGCGGGGCTTCGCCGGGCGGCACTTCCAGCAAGGTCAGGGTGGTGCCGGGCGGGCGCGCCTGGGCGGGCGCCGTCCTGGCGAAGGTGTCCTGCAGCCGCGTGTGCAACTCGTCGAGCCTGGCTGCCAGGCTGGCCGTATCGAGGCAGGCGGGTACGGCCAGCAAGCCTTGCACGGCCGCTTCCGCCGCTTCACGCCCCAGGCCGTGGCCGCCCATGCCGTCGAGCACGGCGGCGCGCACGTGGCCGCGCGGCCAGCCCGGCACCTGGCAATGAAACGGCGCCTGGCGCGACAGGCAGACGGCATGGCCGCTGGCATCGATCAGCAGGAAGTTGTCCTGGTTTTCGCGCCGTGGCAGGGGGCCGGCGCCCACGCTGGTGCCGGCGGCGGCATCGAGCCAGGGGCCGAAGTCAAGCGCGTCTTTGATTAAATGCATCGGTCGGTGCGGTCCAGGCGGGCGCAATGTTGATCATAGGACACAGCTTAGCCGATATTGTGCGGTGGCGATACCTTGCCTATCCTGCAAAAAAAACCTGCGGCAGCAGGCTGGCGCAGGTTTTGGCGGATGGTGGGTGCCGATCAGCGACGATGGCCCCAGCCATGCCCGTGGCCGTGGCCGCGGTCATAGTAGTCGCGGCGGCCATGGTCGCGGTAGTAGCCGCGGCCCGGTTGCACGTAGACGACGGCCGGCGGGCCGTAGTAGCGCGGAGGCGGCGCGTAATACACGGGCTGCGGGGCCGGGGCGTAGTACACCGGTTGCGGCGCAGGCGCGTAATAGGTTTCGCGGTAGCCGCCGCGATAGCCGCCACGGTCGTAATAGCGGTCATTCGTGCTGATGCTGTTGCCGACGGCGGCGCCCAGCACGCCACCGACGATCGCGCCATTGCGTCCGCCGGTGCTGTTGCCAATGGCCGCCCCGACAACGGCGCCTGCAACGGTATTGAAGTCGCGGTCACCGGCGACTGCGGCCGAAGACACAGCCACTGCCGCTACCATTACCGCACCCAGGAGTTTCTTGTTCAACATGGCATTTCCTTCCATTCCGGCGAGATCACAATGATCTGCATGCACTGGACTATATCTGCTGCCGCAAGCTTGTTCCACGTCTAATACAACTTATTACAATCGGGGCGGAGCGGTAACAAGTCAGCGCAGGCGCGCCTGCCATTCGGGCCGCAGCAGGCTGTACATTTTGACATCGCGCATCACGCCGTTGATAAAGAAGGCCTGGCGCATCAAGCCCTCCTGGGTAAAGCCGTTCTTTTGCGCGATGCGCTCGGAGCCGATGTTCAGCGGGTCCATCAGCAGCTCCAGCCGGTGATACGGATAGGCGCTGAACAGATAGTCGACCACCAGGCGCGTCGCTTCGCTGATGTAGCCCTGCCCATCCCGCTGCCGGTCGAACAGGCGGTAGCCGATCTCGCGCGAGGCGGGCGTGCGGCTCTTGAAATGCGTGATCGTGCCGATGATGTGCTGGGCCTTGTCTTCGATGAGGAACAATTCGCTGTCCTCGGTGACGAAGCCCGATTGCAGGAAGTCGCGCCGCATGGCCTCGGGCGATTTGAACTGCATCGAGAAAAACTCGCCGCGCGAGGGCAGGTCGTTGACGAGGGAAATATAGGTATTCAGGTCGGCGGCCTGCAAATGCCGGACGGTACAGAGTGTTCCCTTGAGCATGGCGGTATCCGGTAGCGATCACGATCCTGATGGTAATCGACTCTGGGGGAAAGAAGCAATCGCTCCCGCAAAAGTTGCTGCAATGACAGAATAAATACGCTATCGTAGAAAGCCGCGCCTTGCCCCTGGCCACGGCGTACCCGCTTCGACCTTGTTGACTGGAATTGACATTACATGCATACCATCCTGACTGGCGCGCCACTGCGCCGTTCCGTTTTATCCATCGCCCTGGGCTGCATCGTCAGCGCCGGCGCCTTTGCCGCCGCGCCAGGCAATACGCCGCAAGCGCTGGCGCAGGTGCGCGACACGGCGCTGCACAGCGACTGGGCCTACGCCCGCCTGGCCGACATGACGGACCTGATCGGTCCGCGCCTGTCCGGTTCCGCCGGCGCGGCCGCCGCCGTGCGGCAGGTGGCCGACACCATGCGCCAGCTGGGCGCCACCGTTACCTTGCAGCCCGTGAAAGTGCCGCACTGGGTGCGCGGCGTGGAAACGGCGGAAATCGTCGATTATGCGGGCCGTCCGCAGGGCGTGTCGCAGCGCGTGGTGCTGACCGCCCTGGGCGGTTCGGGCGCCACGCCGGCCGCCGGCCTGACGGCACCCTTGATCATCGTCAGGAGCCTGGACGAACTCAAGGCGCGCGCGCCGGAAGTGAAGGGCGCCATTGTGCTGATCGACACGCCGTTCGACCAGGAAATGGCCGAGCGGGGCTTGGCCGGCGTGACTTACGGCCAGGGGTCGCGCGCGCGCTTCCTCGGCCCGAAGGCAGCGGCGGACCTGGGCGCGGCCGCCGCGCTGGTGCGCTCGGTCGGCGGCGCCGATTTCCGCATCCCGCACGCGGGCGCCACGGGTCTCGACGACAACAAGCGCATTCCGGCTGCCGCCGTCACCGTGGAAGACGCCTTGCTGATCGGCCGCCTGGCCGCGCGCGGCGCGCTGAAAATGCACCTGACCCTGACGCCGCAAAACCTGCCGGAAGCGGACAGCTACAACGTCATCGCCGACTGGCCGGCCACGGACAAGGCGGACGAAGTGGTGGTGGTCTCGGGCCACCTCGATTCGTGGGACCTGGCGACGGGCGCGCACGACGATGGCGCCGGCGTGGTGGCGGCCATGGGCGTGGTGGAAACCCTGAAAAAGCTCGACTACCGCCCGCGCCGCACCATCCGCGTGATCGCCTGGATGAACGAGGAAAACGGCGGGCGTGGCGGCCAGGCGTATTTCGAGGCCCACAAGCAGGCGCTCGGCAAACAATATGCGGCCATCGAGATGGACAGCGGCGCCGGCCGCCCGTTCGGCATCCTCGCCAGCGTGGGACCGAAGTCGGAAAAACTGTTCGCGCCGCTGCGCGCGGCCCTGTTGCCGATGGGCGCGCACGCCTTCACGCGCCGCGACGCGCTGGGCACGGGCGACCTGCACCGTCTGGAAACGGGCGGCGTGCCCAGTTTCGAGCCGCTGGTCGACAGCCACAGCTATTTCCACTACCACCATACGCCGGCCGATACCCTGGACAAGGTCGATCCGGATAACCTCAAGCGCAACGTGGCGCTGATGTCGTCGCTGGCCTGGTTCCTGGCCAATATCGACGGCGAAATCGGCCGCGCGCCGGAGCAGGGCGAGTAAGCGCCAATGTCGCTACCCGATCTGAACCTGTTGATCACCCTCGATGTCCTGCTGGCCGAAGGCAGCGTCACGCGCGCGGCGCGGCGCTTGCGTCTGAGTCCCTCGGCCATGAGCCGCGCCCTGGCGCGCCTGCGCGAGACGACCGGCGATCCGCTGCTGGTGCGCGCCGGGCGTGAACTGGTGCCCACGCCGCGCGCGCTGGAGTTGCGCGAACGGGTGGGCCACCTGGTGGGCGAGGCGCTGGCCGTGCTGGGACCGGCGGAGCAGCTCGATCCGCGCCAGCTGGAACAGACGTTCACGCTGCGTTCGAGCGACGGCTTCGTGGAAAATTTCGGTCCGGCTCTGCTCGCGCATATCGGCGCGCAGGCCCCCGGCGTGCGCCTGCGCTTCGTGCAAAAGGTCGACCGCGAAAGCGTGCAGCTGCGCGAGGGCAGCATCGACCTGGAAACGGGCGTGATCGGCAGTCTGACCAGCCCGGAAGTGCGCACGCGCAGGCTGTTCGGCGACCGTTTCGTCGGCGTGGTGCGCAGCGGCCATGCGCTGGCGCAAGGCGACATCAGCGCCGAGCGCTATGCGGCCGGCCGGCACGTGCTGGTGGCGCGGCGCGACCAGGATACGGGACCGATGGATGACGCGCTGGCCGCGCTGGGATTGCAGCGCACGATCGCCAGCATCGTCGGCGGCTTCACGGCGGCGCTGGCGCTGGCCGCCGGCTCCGACCTGATCGCCACCGTGCCGGAACGGCATACGGGCAATCTGCGCGCCGGCATGTTCAGTTTTGCGCTGCCGCTAGGCATGCCCGACCTGACCGTATCGCTGATGTGGCATCCGCGCATGGATGCCGACCCCGCCCACCGCTGGCTGCGCGGCTGCGTGGTCGACGCCTGCGCGGCCCGGATCAGCGCCGGCTGATGGCGCCGGCAGCGGCCTGCTGCACGGGCCCGTCGAAGCCGCCGGCCATGGCCGTGTAGCCGCGCGCCGTGGCGATGGCCACGTCGCGGTGCGCCGTCACCAGCTGCTCCTGCGCGGCCAGCGCAATGCGTTCCGCTTCGAGCACGCCCAGCAGGCTTTCCGCGCCTTCCTGGTAGCGCACACGCGCCAGGCGCGCGCTTTCCTGCGCCAGCTGGTGCGCCAGGCGCAGCTGCGCATGGCGGCTGCGCAATTGCACCCATTGCGCGATGGCGCTGTCGGCTTCTTCCAACGCCAGCGCCAGCGCCTTGTCGAAGCCGGCCTGCGCGGCCTGCACCTCGGCGCCAGCCGCGCTTGCGCGGGCGCGGCGCGTGCCGCCGTCGAACAGCGGCAGGGAAAACGCGGCGCCCGCCTGCCAGCGCGCCGCATCGCCGCCATTCCAGTCGCCGGCCACGCCGGAGGCGCCAAACAGCGCGCCCAGGCTGATGCGCGGGAAGCGCTCGGCGATGGCAGCACCTTCGCGCGCGCTGGCCGCCGCCAGCGCGCGTTCGGCCGCGCGCACGTCGGGCCGGCGCAGCAGCAGGTGGGCCGGCTCGTCCGTCAGCAAGGATTGCGGCAGCGCCAGCGGCATCGGCTGGTCGAGCGCCGCCAGTTCCGGCGCATCGAGACGCTGTCCGGTGAGCGTCGCCAGCCGGTTGCGCGCCACGCGTTCTTCGGCGTTCAGGCTGGGCAGGCGGGCGCCGGCCAGGCGCATCTGCGCCTCGGCGCGCATGCGCTCGGCCGGCGCGGCGCGGCCCGCGCTTTCGCGCTCGCGCACCAGTTGCAGGGTGCCGGACTGGTTCGACAGCTGCTCCTGCAGGCTGGCGCGCATCTGCTGCGCGCCGCGCAGCACCAGGTAGGCGTCCACCACCTGCGCCAGGATCAGGCGCCGCACGTCGTCGCGCACGGCGGCGCGTTCGTCCGCCGATGCCTCGGCAGCGGCGATGCTGTGGCGCACGCGGCCGAACAGGTCGAGCTCCCAGCTGAAGACGGCGCTCCACTGCACCGGCGAGGCGATGTGCGGCTGGCCGTCGCCGCCCTCGATCGGCGCCAGGCGCGCGCGTCCGGCCTGGGCGTCGAGATCCACCGTCGGCAGGCGGGCGCCGCGCGCGGCCTGCGCGAACGCGCTGGCGCTGGCCAGGCGCGCGGCGGCGATGCGCACGTCGTAGTTGTCTTGCCAGGCGCGCCGCACCAGCTGCGCCAGCCTGGCATCGCCCAGTTCCTGCCACCACAGCGCCGGCGGCGCGCCGGCCTGCAGTTCCGGGCCGCCCGCCGAGGGAAGGACCGGCAGTTGCGCCGGATCGAGCGCCCGCGTCGCCGTGGGCGTGCCGGCGCTGCAGCCGGCCAGGGCCAGCATGGCCGCCGCCAGCAGCGGCGCGGCGCGGCGCGTGTTCAGGGTTGTCATGCGGCTCATGCGGCTTCTCCCAGTGCGACCGTGCGCGTGGCCGGCGCCGCGCGGCGGCGGCTCAGCAAGGTAAAAAACAAGGGTGTAAACAACAGGCCGGACAAGGTCACGCCCAGCATGCCGGCGAAGACGGCCGTGCCCATTGACTGGCGCATTTCCGCGCCCGCACCGGAAGACAGCATCAGCGGTATCGCGCCCAGCAGGAAAGCCAGCGACGTCATCAGGATGGGCCGCAAGCGTGTGCGGGCGGCGCCGATGGCCGCTGCGCGCGCATCGGCGCCGGCCGCCATCGCCTGGCGCGCGAATTCGACGATCAGGATGGCGTTCTTGGCCGCCAGGCCGATCAGCACCACGATGCTGATCTGCGTCAGCACGTTGTTGTCCAGGCCGCGCCACGACACGCCGATCAGCGTGGCCAGCACGCAGCTGGGCACGATCAGCACGACGGACAGGGGCAGCAGCCAGCTTTCAAACAGGGCCGCCAGCAGCAAATACACCAGCAGCACGGCCAGTCCCAGCACCATGCCGGTGCTGGCGCCCGCGTGTTTTTCCTGCAGCGCCAGTTCCGTCCACTCGTAGTCGAAGCCGGCCGGCAGGCGCGCCTTGAGCAGTTCTTCCATCGCGGCGATGGTCTGCCCCGTCGAGTAGCCAGGCCTGGTGCTGCCCTGGATTTCGGCGGCGGGATACAGGTTGTAGCGCGGCACGCGGAACGGCGCCGTGCCTTCGCTGAAGGTGGCCACGCTGCCCAGCGGGACCATGTCGCCGCTGGCGGCGCGCGTCTTGAGCGCGGCCAGGTCGGCCACGCTGCGCCGGTAGGGCGCGTCCGCCTGCGCGGTGACGCGCCAGACCCGGCCCATCAGGTTCATGTCGTTGACGAACACGGGCGCCAGGTAGCTTTGCAGGGTCTCGTTGACGCGCAGCAGCGGCAGGCCCAGGTATTCGGCCTTGGTGCGGTCCAGTTCAACCTTGATCTGCGGGCTCATGGCGTTGAACGGCGTGAAGGCGCCCGTCACCGAGGGCAGCCTGGCCGCTTCCTCGGCGATGCCGCGCGCGGCCGCCTGCAAGGCTTGCGGTCCCAGGCCGCCCGTGTCGCGCAGCATCAGCTTGAAGCCGCCGCCGGTGCCGATGCCGCGCACGGAAGGCGGCGGTATCACCATCACGCG
Organism: Janthinobacterium sp. GW460-12-1-14-LB5; assembly: GCF_059423585.1. Lineage (NCBI taxonomy): Bacteria > Pseudomonadati > Pseudomonadota > Betaproteobacteria > Burkholderiales > Oxalobacteraceae > Janthinobacterium > Janthinobacterium sp. GW460-12-1-14-LB5. The sequence continues at coordinate 108,389 of NZ_JBWKYD010000010.1, forward strand.
CGCCGCGCTGATGGGCGCCAGCTTGCCGCGCAGGGCGCCCAGCATGGCCGGCCCGTCCAGGCCAGCGCTGGCGCGCGCGCCGAAGTCCTTGAACATGGTGAAGATGACGGCCGTGTTGGGCGCCGACGTAAACGTGGCGCCGTCGGTGCCGACGAAGGCGGCCGTGTGGGCCACGCCGGGGTGGCTCATCAGGCGTGCCGTGGCGTCCTGCACCACTGCGCTGGTGCGCGCCAGGGTCGAGCCGGCCGGCAGCTGGATCGAGACGATGGCATAGCCGCGGTCCAGCTGCGGCACGAAACCGCGCGGCGTGACGTCCAGGCGCCACAGGGTCAGGCCCGCCAGCACGAGGTACACGGGCAGCATCAGCCAGCGCCGCGAAAGGATGCGCCCGGTCAGTTGCACGTAGCCGCCCGTCAGGCGGGAAAAGCCGCGGTTGAAGATGGCCATCCAGCGCGCGCCCAGGCTGTTGGCATTGAGCTGCGGCTTGAGCAGCAGCGCGGCCAGGGCCGGCGACAGCGTCAGCGAGACCAGCGCCGAGATCACGGTGGAGGCGGCGATGGTGACGGCGAACTGGCGGTAGAACATGCCGGAGATGCCATCGATGAAGGCCGTCGGCACGAACACGGCCACCAGCACCAGCGCGATGGCGATCAGCGCGAAACCCACCTCGTTCATGCTGCGCTGCGCCGCGGCGACGGGGCTCATGCCTTCCTCCATGTGGCGCTCGACGTTTTCCACCACGACGATGGCGTCATCGACGACGATGCCGATGGCCAGCACCAGGCCGAACAGCGACAGGGTATTGAGGGTATAGCCCATCGCGGCCAGCACCGTGAAGGTACCGACCAGGGACACGGGAATGGCCAGGATGGGAATGATGGCGGCGCGCCACGAACCGAGGAACAGCAGCATGGCCAGGCACACCAGCAGCGCCGCCTCGAAGATGGTGTCGCGCACCTTGTCGATCGAGGAACGGATGAATTCGGTCGGATTGTAGTAGGTGTGATAGGCGACGTCCTGCGGGAAATCGGCTTCCATCTTGGCCAGCTGCGCCAGCACGCGGTCGCCGGTGGCCAGCGCGTTCGAGCCGGGCAGCAGGCTGATGCTCAGCGCGATGGCCGTGCGGTTGTCGACGAAGCCGCTTTCCGCGTAATCCTGCGCGCCCATCTCGACACGCGCCACGTCGCGCAGGCGCACCACGCCACCGTCGCCATGGGCGGCCACGATGATGGCCTCGAATTCGGCCACGTCGCGCAAGCGGCTTTGCGCCTGTACCTGCACCTGGTAGGCGCCATCGCTGCCGCCGGGCGGCTGGTTCAATACTCCGGCAGCGACCTGCGAGTTGGCTTGCCGTACCGCCGCGATCACTTCCGGCGCGCTCAGGCCCAGCGAGGCGACGCGCGCCGGATCGAGCCAGATGCGCATCGAGAAATCGCGCGCGCCGCGCGTGTAGATGTCGCCGACGCCTTCGATGCGGGCCAGCTGGTCCTTGACGGCGGTGCCGATGAAGTTGGAGATGTACTGCTGGTCGCGCGTGCCTTTCGGCGAATCGAACAGCACCACCATCAGCTGGTCGGGCGAGGCTTTCTTGACGGCCAGACCCAGCCGGCGCACGGCGTCGGGCAGGCGCGCTTCGGCCGCCGCCACGCGGTTCTGCACCAGCGACTGCGCCTGTTCGATGTTGGTGCCCGGCTTGAACACCACGCTGATGGTCAGCTTGCCGTCGCCCACCGATTGCGAGGACATGTAGAGCATGCCGTCGACGCCGTTCATTTCCTGTTCGATCGGCGCGGCGACCGTATCGGCGATTTCCTGCGCCGAGGCGCCAGGATAGCTGGCCTTCACCGTCACCGTGGGCGGCACGATCTCGGGAAATTCCGAGATCGGCAGGCGCATGGCCGACACCGCGCCCACCAGGGTGATGAGGATCGACAGTACGATGGCAAACACGGGACGACGGATGAAAAATTGTGAAAAACGCATGCTTGCTCCTTATGCGCCGCTGGCGCGGGGAGCGGCCACCAGGACCTGGTCGCCCGGGCGCACCTTGGCCACGCCGGAGACGATGACCCGCTCCTGCGGTCCGAGGCCGGACAGCACGATCTGCTTGTCGCCCTGCAGGCCGCCCAGTTCCACCTTGCGCGGCGCCACCTTGCCCGCCGCGTCCACGACGAACACCATCTTTTTATTCTGGTCGCTGAGGATGGCGGCGTCGGGCACCAGCAGGCGCTCTTGCGCCGCGCCGACGGGAATGCGCACGCGCGCAAAGCTGCCCGGCATGACGGCGCGGTCGGCGTTGGCCAGGCTGGCGCGCAGGCGCACCGTGCCCGAGCGGGCGCTGATCTCGTTGTCGACAAAGTCGACGCTGGCTTCCTGGGCGGGGCCGCCGCCATCGAGCGCCAGCTGCACCTTGCCCGGCAGCCTGCTTTGCTGGCGCAGGCGCTGGAAATCCGCTTCCGACAGGTCGACCATGGCGCGCACGGGATCGTGCGCAACGATGGTGGTCAGCACGCCGCTCTGCGCCGCGCCGCCGGCCACGTAGTTGCCGATATCGACGCGGCGGTCCGAGACGGTGCCGGCGATGGGGGCGCGCATGGTGGTGAAGGACAGTTCCAGCTCGGCGCTGCGCAATTCCGCCTGGCTCAGCATGACGGCCGCCTGCGCGCCTTCCAGCTCGCCGCGCGCCCGTTCCAGCTCCTCGGTGCTGGCCGCGCCCGTCTGCTGCAGCCGGCTGCTGCGCTCGAACTGGGCCGTGGCCAGCTTGCTGCGCGCATGGGCCTGGGCCAGGCTGGCCTGGGCGCGGTCGCGCGCCGCCGCGAAGGGGCGCGGGTCGATGACGAACAGCGCATCGCCGGCCTTGACCTGCTGGCCATCGCGAAAAGCGATCTGCTGCAAGTAGCCCGATACGCGCGAGCGCACTTCCACGCGCTGCGACGGCTCGATGCGGCCCGTGTAGTCGAGGCTTGCCTGCACCATCGACGTTTCCGGCAGCGCCACGGAAACGGTGGGCTTGGGCGGCAGACCGCCAGGCGCGGCCTGGGAGCGGCCGCAGCCTGACAAGGTGGCGCTGCAGGCCAGGGCCAGCAGCAGTAACAGCGGGACGGGCAGGGACGGGATCGGACGGGGGCGCATCATGCGGGGTCTCCAGAAGACGTAGGGGGCTTGGCCAGGGCGCGGCCGAGCGCGAAAATGGCCAGCGCGGCGAGTATCAGCGCGCTGGCGACGGCAAAGGTGGCGTGCATGCCACGGATCATGGCGGCTGGCTGGGCGCCGGCGATATCGCCGGCGCCGGCGGCGAAGACGGCGCCCATCACGGAGGCACCCGTGACGAGGCCCAGATTGCGCGACAGATTAAGCATGCCGGAGATGACGCCGCGCTGGTCGGCAGCGATGTCGCCCATCACGGCGGTATTGTTGGCTGCCTGGAACAGCGCGTAGCTGGCCGTGAGCAGCATGATCGGGGCGACATAGCCGGGGATGCCCAGGCTGGCGGGCAGCAGGGCCAACGCCAGGCAGGCGCCGGCCGCGCCGCACAGGCCCGCGCCGCCCACGCGCTGCGCGCCGTAGCGGTCCACCAGCCAGCCGGACGGCACGCCGCAGAACGCCGCCACCAGCGGCCCGGCCGCCAGCACCATGCCGGTGACGGCCGTGCCCAGGCCCAGGCCGCGCGCCAGGTAGAAGGGACCGACTACCAGGGTGGACATCATGACCGTCGACACGAGCATGCTGGTCGCCAGGCCGGCGCTGAGCACGGGCGCGCGCAGCATGGCCAGGCGTATCAGCGGCGCCGGCGCCTTCAGCTCAATGCGGACAAACAGGAAGGCGCCCGCGCAGGCGGCCAGCAGCAGCGCCGCGTTGCGCATGCCGAAATGGCCGCGGCCCAGGGTCATGGCCAGCGCATAGGCGGCCAGGGTCAACGCCAGCAGCACGGTGCCGCGGTGGTCGAACACGGGCCGCCTGGCGTGCGCGCCGCGCTGGTCAGCCGGCAGGTAGCGCCAGGCCAGCAGCAGCGCCACGCCGGCCAGCGGCACGTTGACGAGGAAAATGGCTTGCCAGCCGAAATGCGCGATCAGCAGGCCGCCCAGCGCGGGCCCCAGCGTGGTGCCGACGGCCGACATGGTGCCGAGCAGGCCCATGGCGCTGCCCGTCCTGGCCTTGGGCACGATGCTGCCGACGAAGGCCATGGTCAGCGCCATCATGACGGAGGCGCCCAGGCCTTGCAGGGCGCGCGCGGCAACCAGCAGCCACAAGGTGGGCGCCAGGGCGCACAGGATGGAGGCAAGGGCAAACAGCGCGATACCGGCCAGCAGCAGGCGGCGCCGGCCGAGCATGTCGCCGAGGCGGCCCACGCTGACGATCAGCGCGGTGATGGCCAGCAGGTAGGCCAGCACGATCCATTGCACATCCTGGAACGGTGCCTGCAGGGCCCTGGCCATGTCGGGCAAGCCCACGTTGGCGATGCTGGTGCCCAGCGCGGGCAGCAGCATCGCCAGGGACAGGCTGGCAAGCGCGCCGCGCACGGGCGGCCTGGCGCCAGCGGCCTCGGTGGCCTGCTGGCTGGATGGAGCGGTTTTGGATTGTGAAGGCATGGCGTGGCGGATCCTCGAATAGGGTCACCACATGGTACTGAGGGATATGGTATGGCGGAAGACGCATCATTTGCATTTTGTTATTGCGTTTGACGCCATGTGATGCGCGTCGCCTTCGGATTTCAATCTGAGTAGCCCTGCATATCGTCCGCCGCGTCGTGGCGGATGCCCCACCACGGCAGATACGCATGGTGTTCGCCGCGCGCGCGGAACCACGGCTGGTCGTGATTGATGGGGCGCACGATGGCCGGCGGCGAAACCAGCACGCCCGTGACGCTGTCGGGATCGCTGGTGCCCGCCACCAGCACGGGCTGGCCGACGTGGTTGGCATGGGCGATGCCCAGAGCGACATTGGTCAGCGCCGTGCCGGCGCCCATTTCGCCCAGCAGGGCAGGCGTATTGAAGGTCTGCGGCAGGAAGTCGAAGCCCGGCACTTCCAGGCTCAAGGCATGCGCCAGCAGGCCCAGGCTGTCGGAGGACGTGGGCAAGGTCTTGTTGGCGTCGTGGATGACGTAGCCGATGTCTTCTTCCGTCTTGCCGCCCTGGCGCGCCGCTTCGGCAAACACGGCCTGCCACGCCTGCACGGCGCGTGGCGGCTTGTCCTTGCCCGTTTCAAAATCGGCTACCTTGCGCGTGGCCGGATAGCCTATCCACGCCAGCGCCGCCCGCTCCGTTTTGTAATCAGGCCCGGCCAGCACCAGCAGCACCAGGTTTTCATTGATCTGCATGGTTTTCGGCCGGCTCGGCGCATCCCAGTTCAAGACCCATACGGTTTCCTTCGGATGCGCTTCCAGATAGGCCAGCGCCGCTTTCAGGGACACGAAGCCCGCATTGTTGCCACCCAGGGTGATGCGCACGTCGGGTGGCGTGGCGCGGGTCCAGAGGGTGGGGAAGTGAGTGTTGCCGATGCTGAAGGTGTCGGTGATGGTTTGCTGCGTGAATTGATGTACTTCTGCCAAATCGAATTTTCCTTCAGGCAGGGCATATTCCACGCGGATGCCTGCCAGTTCGCGCCAGTTCTGTTTTTTATCCTTGGGATAGACGTGGTAGAAGTAGGTGGGGCTGGAATAATAAATGTCGTGGAAATTGGTCATCAGCTCACGCAGATACTTATGGTGATAACCCTTGAACGTTTCCCTGCCATTGATATCGTGAGCAATGGGGGCGACGGCCTGCAAGGTGCTGAAGCCCCTGGGATCCGTCCTGAGCATATCGTCATTTTCGTTGGGCTTGGCCAATCCCAACGTCCATAGCAGCTGCCACTCGGTGGGATAGTCGAGCCGCTGCAGGGGATTGAGCCACTGCAGGCCCACCACTTGTGCCCGGAAGGGAGCATGGGTCGTGTTTTTTGGGAGATCGTCTTCCTTCTGCACAGGTTGCACGGCGCAGGCCGTCAATAGCGCAAACATGGTGAACGCAGCGAGCATGGGCAGCGCAAGGAACTGTTTCATGAGTTCTCCAGGTGAATGGATAGTCTGGTGACCTGCATAGCTTTGCCAGTTGAGCCAGAGCGCAAGGCAAATGACAATGAAAGATGTGGCGAGCGCCCAGGCCAGTCGCTGGCGTGGCGTGACAATGAACTTACGCACCGTCAGTCCTCAGTGCAAAGTTGGTGGAAGGGTCGGCAGGCCTGGCATTCTGGCGCTCGTCAACGATGCTTTTTGGTTTTCTGGCAGGGCTGTCTTTGTCATTTGCCCATGTAAATAAAGATATATTTTTAAATGTCCCATTGTCGTAGTATTCAAAGAACTCTCCAGACTCGAAAGATGAGCCTTTCAACAGGCTCCAATCCGCCGCGACCCTTAATTCGCGCAACGCCTCCTGCCTGATCGTGCACACCCCCACCGCCACGTCATAGGCCAGCGCCTTCTGCGCATGCTCGGGATTGGTCATGATGGTCGAGTGATCGGTGGCGTGGGTGTCGATGTTGGCGGCCAGGTAGCTCCGGATTTCGTTCTTGCGCCAGGCATTGAATTCTTTGGAAGCCTCCTCCGGCTTGTCCACGGGCGTCTCAGGCTTGCCTTTTTCGGTCCAGCCGTCGCGCCTGGCCTGCATGCGCAGCATGCCGTTCTGTTCGTAGCGCAGCGCCGCTTCGGTCTGCGCGTCGCCCTTGCCCTGGGAACGGTAAGGCGCATATGCCTCATCGGCTTCGGCGGCGCGGTCCTTGTGCAGGGAGTCGGCGGGGGCATCGCAGCCTTCGTCAAATTGTTCGCTCGTATCGGCAAAGCGCTTCGAGCGCGGCAGGAATGCCTCGGGCAGCCTGGGCGCCTTCATCGGCAGCCGCCAGGTCTTGGGCGGCAGGGCGTTGATGCGCGTGCCGGCCGTCCTGGCGAGCACGATGACGATGGGGGCGAAGAGGAAGGTCAGTATCTTGCGGCCGATGCCTTTGCTGGCTCGCATGCCCTTTTTGATCGAGTACTCGGCGACCAGTGAACGCGGGTGCCAGAAATCGAGGCTGTCCGGTGTCAAGGGCTGGCCATTGCGCTGCCAGATGTCGTAATCCTTTTCATTTTCTTGGCCGACAAGGTGGTTTTGCGCAAACACGCGCTGCGTGAAGACGCCTTCACCGCCCGCATCGGCAATTTCCTGTGCTGACATGCCGCGCCAGCCTATGCCCTGCACGGGCGTGGCCGAAATCACCTGGTCGTGCGGATTGAAATACAGGGTAACCCTGCCGTAGGTGGAGCCATGCAAGCCGTAGTCTGCGCGGTCGAACGCGGCCGTATAGCTGTCCTTGCGTTCAGGCTTGCGATTGGCGCTGCACTCGTCGACAAAGGCGGCATCCTGCTGCATTGCCGTGCGGGTGCGCAGGATGTTGAAAAACGCTTTCAAGGTTTGCGTGCGCGCCGCGTACTTTTGCCGGCCCGTATTGCCATGCTCATCCTTCAGATGGCCGCTGACCCAGTTTTCCGTGAAATTGCTATCGAGCAGACTGTAGGGCGGGTTGCATAGCACATAACTGTCGGCCACGGCGGACGGCCCCAGCGTTTCGCCGAGAAAGGCGGCCGCCATGGCCACCATATTGCCCTGGCTATGGCAGACGATGGTGACGGGCGCATCGTGCTGGCACGCCCTGATCGATTGCACCAGACGCGCCAGGCGCCAGGCGGCAAACACAAAATACGGGCGCGGCGGGCAGGCATACACTTGCCGGTCATTCGTCGGGTTCATGTGCTGGATATGCATCCACAGGAACAGTTCCTCCGACAAGCCCTGGCCCCACAGGTCAGGCAGGGCGCTGCAGCCGTTGGCGAACGGCCCGCCACCCCAGTAATTCTTTTCGTTGAGATAGATGCCGTCGCCAAATGCCTGCAACTCTTCGCCGTTGGCCTTGTAGCCCCAGCGAAAGCGGATCACGGGAGAGTTGGCGTCGTCCGCCAGCAGGAAGGTGGTGGCGTTGCGCTTGGGGTTGAGGAAGCCGTCATCCGTCAGTTCGCGTGCGTAAGTGGCGGCCCGCATCTGTCCGGCGGCCGGGCCAGGGATCGCCAGATCCTCGTCGCGGCGTTTCAGGCGGGCATTCAGGCCTTCGCACAGGCCTTGTTCCGCTTGCTCATACCATTCACCGTCGGAATTGACGCCGTGCACAAAGATGATGATGCCGGGACGCGGCAAGCGCGTGACGGCCTGGAGCAGCGCATGGCTGAACAAGGCCGTGCCTTCGGCTTCGGCGAGCAGGATGCAATGCGTATCGAGCGTAGGGTCGGGCGACATGCGGGCGCTCCATCCAGGATGGGAAGGCAGAAACAGCTGCGCCCAAGCAAACTCAGGCAATCTGCACTGTATGCGGAATGCCCGGGGTGGAACTTGCGTGATGTCAAGAAAGAAGGAGCGGCGGGGACGGGTACCCGCAGGGATCAGATCGCGTTCAGCGGTATCTTGAGATAGCGCACGCCGTTGTCTTCCGGCTCGGGCAGCTTGCCCGCGTTGATGTTGACCTGGATGGCGGGCAGGATCAGGGTCGGCATGTCCAGGGTGGCGTCGCGGCCCGTACGCATGGCCACGAATTGCTCTTCCGTGATGCCGTCGCGCAAGTGGATGTTGCTGGCGCGCTGTTCGGCCACCGTCACTTCCCAGCGCGGCGCGCGGCCGTTGGGCGGGTAGTCGTGGCACATGAACAGCCGCGTTTGCGGCGGCAGCGACAATAATCGCTGCACGGAGCGGTACAGCAGGGTAGCGGAACCGCCGGGGAAGTCGCAGCGGGCCGAGCCCACGTCCGGCATGAACAGGGTGTCGCCGACGAAGACGGCGTCGCCGATCTGGTACGCCAGGTCGGCCGGCGTGTGGCCGGGCACGTGCAGGGCGCGCACTTCCAACTTACCAATATGAAACACCTGGTCGGGCGCGAACAGCTGGTCGAACTGCGAGCCGTCGGCTTTGGCGCCGTCCTGGTGATAGACGGCGGCGAAGGCCTGCTGCACCGTCTGGATGGCGGCGCCGATGGCCACGTCGCCGCCCAGTTGCTGCTGCAGGTAGGGCGCGGCGGAAAGATGATCGGCATGCGCGTGGGTTTCCAGCAGCCAGCGGCACTGCAAGCCGTGTTCGCGCACGAAGGCAATGACCTTGTCGGCCGAGCCGGTGGACGTGCGGCCCGCCTTCGGGTCATAGTCGAGCACGGAATCGATGATGGCGCAGTCCTGCCCATCGGCCTCGTAGACAACATAGGTGACGGTGGCGGTGGCCGGGTCGAAGAAGGCTTGGATTTGTGGGGTCATCACGGCGAAAAAGTGCGGTCAGGGAATGGCATTATATCGCCAGAGTTCGCTAAAAAAATGCTGCAAATTGACATTTAACATGCGAAAAACAGATAAGCGGGCGCGCATGTGCCTGTCACAGTCGTGCGCACCCTGGCGCTTGCCGCATGGTAACCTCATTCTTCCAAGGAGGAATTCATGAACGATATACCTGCACGCAGCGAACAGTACCGGGGATTTACGATTTCCGTGACCCCGCAAAAGGATAACGACGATTTATGGGATTTTACCTACCGCCTGCAGCGCGAGGGTGAACCGGAAGCGCAGGCGATCGCGCGCAGCCGCACCCTGGGCGGTTACGCAGCGCCCGAGACCGCTTGCACGGCGGGCCTGGAAGTGGCCAAGACGGAAGTCGATAATCTGCTGCGTCCTTGAGCCAGCGTAAATCGTTTAGCCCGATTGCCTGCCGGCGCGTGAAACACATCGCTGCCGGCAGCGCTTCATGCTACGATTTCCACTATTGAGTCAGTCACCAAGGAGGCACCCATGGATAACAGTTCTAAAATTCACTATAAAGGCTGGGAAATCGTTCCCCTGGCCGTGCCCACCACCGACGGAAAATGGTCGGCCAGTTGCGACATCGAACGCGCCACCGCGGAAGGCCTGGAAGTATTCGAAGGTTCGACCATGCAGTTCGTGCGCGACGACGAGGAGGGCGCCATTGCCGCCGCCTGCGAAGAAGCCGTGCGCCAGATCGACAACATCATCGCCAATCCGCTGGTGCGGCTGGCTTAGCCCCTGAATTTCCAGCAAACCTGCAGCCGGCGCCCGCCGGCTGTTTTTTTATGCGCGCCCCCGGTGGCAGTCTCATATGTTTCATGTTTCAATGTTTCAAATGAAATGATTGAAACATATTTGAAACATCATTGACCTGAATCGTGACATCGCTGTTCCCTGGCGTGACAGCGCGTGCAGCGCCGCTGCGTGGCCATTTCCCTGGTTTTCACTGTGCCGTGGCACATTTTCCGCTCGGACGCATGGTGCTGGCACGGCATTTGCAATACCAATGCTCATAGCCACTCCATGAAACATTCGGGACCATCCGAAACCCATAAGGTGAACACATGACTCAATACTCAGCAGGTGCCGCATTCCGCAAGGCCGTCCAGGAAGAATCTCCGTTGCAAGTCGTCGGCGCCATCAACGCCAACCACGCCTTGCTGGCCAAGCGCGCCGGCTATAAAGCCATCTACCTGTCTGGCGGCGGCGTCGCGGCCGGCTCGCTGGGCTTGCCCGACCTGGGCATTTCCAGCCTGGACGACGTGCTGACCGATATCCGCCGCATCACCGACGTGTGCGACTTGCCGCTGCTGGTCGACGCCGACACGGGCTTCGGTTCGTCCGCCTTCAACGTGGCGCGCACGGTGAAATCGATGATCAAGTTCGGCGCTGCCGGCCTGCACATCGAAGATCAGGTGGGCGCCAAGCGCTGCGGCCACCGTCCGGGCAAGGAAATCGTCAGCAAGGAAGAGATGGTCGACCGCATCAAGGCGGCCGTCGATGCGCGCACGGATCCGAATTTCGTCATCATGGCGCGCACCGATGCGCTGGCCGTCGATGGCCTGGAAGCGGCACTGGAACGCGCCGTCGCCTGCGTCGAGGCGGGAGCCGACATGATCTTCCCGGAAGCCATCACGGACCTGGACATGTACGCCACGTTCGCCAAGGCCGTCAACGTGCCGATTTTGGCCAACATCACGGAATTCGGTTCCACGCCGCTGTTCACCCTGGACGAACTGCGCAGCGCCCACGTGGGCCTGGCCCTGTATCCGCTGTCGGCCTTCCGCGCCATGAACAAGGCGGCGGAAAACGTCTACCAGGCGCTGCGCCGCGATGGCACGCAAAAGAACGTCGTCGACACCATGCAGACGCGCATGGAACTGTATGAATCGATCAACTATCATGATTTTGAACAAAAACTGGACGCGCTGTTCGCCGCGCAAAAGAAATAAGCAGAAATAAGTAAAGAAGCAGGGACCGCATGCAGGTCCCGCAGTGACGCACCCGAGACTATTCAATCTGGAGAACACAATGACCGCACCGCAAGCCGCCACTTTCAAGCCTAAAAAATCCGTCGCCCTGTCCGGCGTCACCGCCGGCAATACGGCGCTGTGCTCGGTCGGCAAGACCGGCAACGATTTGCACTACCGCGGCTATGACATCCTGGACGTGGCCGACAGCTGCGAATTCGAGGAAATCGCCTATCTGCTGGTGCACGGCAAGCTGCCCACAAGCGCGGAACTGAAAGGCTACAAGGCCAAATTGAAGTCGCTGCGCGGCCTGCCGTCGGCCGTCAAGCTGGCGCTGGAAGCGCTGCCGGCCGCCGCCCACCCGATGGACGTGATGCGCACGGGCGTGTCAGTGCTGGGCTGCGCCTTGCCGGAAAAGGACGACCACAACGCGCCGGGCGCGCGCGACATCGCCGACCGCCTGATGGCGTCGTTCGGCTCCATGCTGCTGTACTGGTACCACTACAGTCATAACGGCAAGCGCATCGAGGTGGAAACGGACGACGACTCGATCGGCGGCCACTTCCTGCACCTGCTGCACGGCCAAAAACCGTCGGCGTCGTGGGAAAAAGCCATGCACACGTCGCTGATCCTGTACGCGGAACACGAATTCAACGCTTCGACCTTCACCAGCCGCGTCATCGCCGGCACGGGGTCGGACATTCACTCGGCCATCACGGGCGCCATCGGCGCGCTGCGCGGCCCGAAACACGGCGGCGCCAACGAAGTGGCGCTGGAGATCCAGAAACGCTACGACAACCCCGATGAAGCGGAAGCGGATATCCGCGAGCGCGTCGCCAACAAGGAAGTGGTGATCGGTTTCGGCCACCCCGTCTACACGATTTCCGACCCGCGCAACGTCGTCATCAAGGAAGTGGCGCGCAATCTGTCGCTGGAAGCGGGATCGACCAAGATGTTCGACATCGCCGAGCGCCTGGAATCGGTCATGTGGGAAATCAAGAACATGTTCCCGAACCTGGACTGGTTCTCGGCCGTGTCGTACCACATGATGGGCGTGCCGACGGCGATGTTTACGCCGCTGTTCGTCATTTCGCGCACCTCGGGCTGGGCCGCCCACATCATCGAACAGCGCATCGACAACAAGATCATCCGCCCGAGCGCCAATTACGTGGGCCCGGAAGACCTGGAATTCGTGCCGATCAAGGACCGCAAATAATGAACGCCAACATGAATACCCTGCACCGCAAATCCTTGCCGGGCACTCAGCTAGACTACTTCGACACGCGTGCCGCCGTCGATGCGATCCAGCCAGGCGCCTATGCCACCTTGCCCTACACCTCGCGCGTGCTGGCGGAAAACCTCGTGCGCCGCTGCGACCCGGCCACCCTGAACGCTTCGCTGAGCCAGTTCATCGAACGCCGCCGCGACCTCGATTTCCCCTGGTTTCCCGCGCGCGTCGTCTGCCATGACATCCTGGGCCAGACGGCCCTGGTCGACCTGGCCGGCCTGCGCGACGCCATCGCGGCCCAGGGCGGCGACCCGGCCCTGGTCAACCCCGTCGTGCCCACGCAGCTGGTGGTCGACCATTCGCTGGCCGTCGAATGCGGCGGTTTCGACCCCGACGCCTTCGCCAAGAACCGCGCCATCGAAGACCGCCGCAACGAAGACCGTTTCGACTTCATCGACTGGACGAAAAAAGCGTTCAAGAACGTCGATGTGATTCCACCAGGCAATGGCATCTTGCACCAGATCAATCTTGAGCGCATGTCGCCCGTGATCCAGGTGCAAAATGGTGTAGCCTATCCCGATACGTTGGTGGGCACGGATTCGCACACGCCCATGGTCGACGCGCTGGGCGTGATCGCCATCGGCGTGGGCGGCCTGGAAGCGGAAAGCGTGATGCTGGGCCGCGCCTCGTGGATGCGCCTGCCCGACATCATCGGCGTCAAGCTGACGGGCAAACCACAGCCGGGCATCACGGCGACCGACACCGTGCTGGCGCTGACGGAGTTTTTGCGCAAGCAGAAGGTCGTCTCGTCCTACCTGGAATTCTTTGGCGAAGGCGCGTCGCACCTGACCCTGGGCGACCGCGCCACGATTTCCAACATGGCGCCGGAATTCGGCGCCACGGCCGCCATGTTCTACATCGACGCGCAAACCATCAAGTACCTGAAGCTGACGGGCCGCGACGATGAACTGGTGAAACTGGTGGAGCTGTATGCGAAGGAAACGGGCCTGTGGGCCGACAGCCTGGCCGACGCGCAGTACGAGCGCGTGCTGACGTTTGACTTGTCGTCCGTCGTGCGCAATATCGCCGGGCCGTCGAACCCGCACAACCGCGTGCCGACGTCCGAGCTGGCCGCGCGCGGCATTTCCGGCGTGGTGGAAAACGAGCCGGGCAAGATGCCGGACGGCGCCGTCATCATCGCCGCCATCACCAGCTGCACGAATACGAACAACCCGCGCAACATGATCGCCGCCGGTTTGATCGCGCGCAATGCGAACCGCCTGGGCCTGACGCGTAAACCCTGGGTGAAATCGTCGCTGGCGCCTGGCTCGAAAACCGTGGAACTGTACCTGCAGGAAGCGGGCTTGCTGCCGGAACTCGAAGCATTGGGCTTCGGCGTGGTGGCCTTTGCCTGCACCTCGTGCAACGGCATGTCGGGCGCGCTCGATCCCGTGATCCAGGAAGAAGTGGTGTCGCGCGACCTGTACGCCACGGCGGTCTTGTCGGGCAACCGCAACTTCGACGGCCGCATCCACCCGTACGCGAAGCAGGCTTTTCTCGCCTCGCCGCCGCTGGTGGTGGCCTACGCGATCGCCGGCACCATCCGCTTCGACATCGAGAAGGATGTACTGGGCCATGACGCGGACGGCAAGCCGATTTTGTTAAAGGACATCTGGCCATCCGACGAGGAAATCGACGCCATCGTCGCGTCCAGCGTCAAGCCGGAGCAGTTCCGCAAGGTGTATATCCCGATGTTTGCCGCGCAGGCGGATGACGGCATCAAGGTCAGCCCCCTGTACGACTGGCGTCCGCAGACGACGTATATCCGCCGTCCGCCGTACTGGGAAGGCGCGCTGGCTGGCGCACGCCCATTGAAAGGCATGCGTCCGCTGGCTGTCCTCGGCGACAACATCACCACCGACCACTTGTCGCCATCGAACGCCATCATGCTCGACAGCGCGGCCGGCGAATACCTGGCGAAGATGGGCTTGCCCGAGGAAGACTTCAATTCCTACGCCACGCACCGGGGCGACCACTTGACGGCGCAGCGCGCCACGTTCGCCAACCCGACCCTGAAAAACGAGATGGTCATAGAGGACGGCAAAGTGAAGGCCGGTTCGCTCACGCGCATCGAGCCGGAAGGCACGATTTCGCGCATGTGGGAAGCCATCGAGGTGTACATGGAGCGCAAGCAGCCCTTGATCATCATCGCCGGCGCCGACTATGGCCAGGGCTCTTCGCGCGACTGGGCCGCCAAGGGCGTGCGCCTGGCCGGCGTGGAAGCCATCGTGGCCGAAGGTTTTGAACGCATCCACCGCACCAACCTGGTGGGCATGGGCGTCTTGCCGCTGGAATTCCTCCCTGGCGTGAACCGCAAGACCCTGGGCCTGGACGGCAGCGAAACGTATGATGTCGTGGGCGAACGCACGCCGCGCTCCACCCTGACCTTGTTGATCCATCGCAAGAACGGCGACACGGTCGACGTGCCCGTCACCTGCCGCCTCGATACGGCGGAAGAGGTGTCGATCTACGAGGCGGGAGGCGTTCTTCAACGATTCGCGCAGGATTTCCTCGAATCGTCCAAGGCGGCGTAATGGCGATGTGATCGCGCAATTCACCCCAAAGGCAAGGTCTGGGGTCGGACCCTCAGGGTCCCACCCCGGCATTTCGCCGTTGGGTTTAATCAGCCATTCAACGCAGGAATTTCCATGACCCACGTACCCCAAATCAAAATCCCCGCCACCTACATGCGCGGCGGCACCAGCAAGGGCGTGTTCTTCCGCCTGCAGGATTTGCCCGCCAGCGCGCAAGTGCCGGGCGCCGCGCGCGATGCGCTCCTGCTGCGCGTTATCGGCAGCCCCGACCCCTACGGCAAGCAGATCGACGGCATGGGCGGCGCCACGTCGAGCACCAGCAAGACGGTGATCCTGGCGAAAAGCAGCAAGCCGGAGCACGACGTTGACTACCTGTTCGGCCAGGTTTCCATCGACAAGCCTTTCGTCGACTGGAGCGGCAATTGCGGCAACCTGTCGGCCGCCGTCGGCTCGTTTGCCATTGCCAGCGGCCTGGTGGACGCGGCGCGCGTGCCTGCCGACGGCATCGCCACGGTGCGCATCTGGCAAGCCAATATCGGCAAGACCATCATCGCCCACGTGCCCATGACGCATGGCGAAGTGCAGGAAACGGGCGACTTCGAGCTCGATGGCGTGACCTTTCCGGCCGCCGAAGTGAAACTGGAATTTCTCGACCCGGCCGCGGACGAGGAGGGCGGCGATGCTGGCAGTTCGGCCATGTTCCCTACCGGCAACCTGGTCGACGACCTCGACGTGCCCGGCATCGGCGTGTTGAAAGTCACGATGATCAACGCCGGCATCCCGACGATTTTCGTCGATGCGGACGCCATCGGCTACGCGGGCACGGAACTGCAGGACGCCATCAACGGCGATCCGGTCGCGCTGGCCCGTTTCGAGACCATCCGCGCGCACGGCGCCCTGCGCATGGGTTTGATCTCCCACCTGGATGAAGCGGCGAAGCGCCAGCACACGCCGAAAGTGGCGTTTGTTGCCAAACCGGCCGGCTATGTCTCGTCCAGCGGCAAGCAGGTGGAAGCGGGCGACGTCGACCTGCTGGTGCGCGCCATGTCGATGGGCAAGCTGCACCACGCCATGATGGGCACGGCGGCAGTTGCCATCGGCACGGCAGCGGCCATTCCCGGCACCCTGGTGAACCTGGCGGCGGGCGGCGGTCCCCGCAACGCGGTGCGCTTCGGCCACCCCTCCGGCACCCTGACGGTGGGCGCGCAAGCGCAGCAGGTCGATGGCCAATGGAGCGTCACCAAGGCCATCATGAGCCGCAGCGCGCGCGTGCTGATGGAAGGTGTTGTGCGCATTCCCGGCGACGCGTTTTAAGCTGTCAGGTCAAATGGGCGGATGCGCATGCAGATAAGTTGATATTTCTGCTAGCAAAGAAACTGAACGGCAAGGAAAATGGGGGAGCGTCAGCCGCGATGTACGCGCGGTGGCGGTCTCCCACGCTTCCTGACTGGTGAACCGATGCTATTTAATTCCTACGTCTTCCTGTTTGCCTATCTGCCCATCACGGTGGCCGGATTTTTCATCCTGGGACGGCGCAGCCAGTTATGGGCCGCCGCCTGGCTGGCCGGCGCCTCGCTGCTGTTCTACGGCTGGTGGGATTACCGCTATGTGCCGCTGCTGCTCGGCTCCATCGTCTTCAACTACGGCTGCGCGGGCCGCCTCGGGCCTGGACGCGGCAGGCACCGCAAGGCGCTGTTGACGGCGGCCATCGCCGCCAATCTGGGCCTGCTTGCGTATTACAAGTACGCGGGCTTCTTCGTCGCCAGCGTGGCGCAATTGCTGGCGCAGCCGCTGCCCGCCCTGCATGTGATCCTGCCCATCGGCATTTCGTTTTTCACCTTTACGCAGATCGCCTTCCTGGTCGATACCTACCAGGGCAAGGCGCAGGAAAGCCGCTTTGTCCACTATCTGCTGTTCGTCACGTACTTTCCCCACCTGATCGCCGGCCCCGTATTGCACCACAAGGAAATGATGCCGCAGTTTGCCGACCGGCGCATCTTTCGCCTCTCGGCCAGGAATGTGGCCATCGGCAGTACGATCTTCTTCATCGGCCTGGCGAAAAAAGTCCTGGTCGCCGATAACATCGGTCCGTATGCGGCGCCGCTGTTCGACAACCCTGCCGCGCCCTCGCTGCTGGCCGCCTGGGGCGGCGTATTGGCCTACACCTTCCAGCTGTACTTCGATTTTTCCGGCTATTCGGACATGGCCATCGGCTTGTCGCGCCTGTTCGGCGTGCGCCTGCCCTTGAACTTCGATTCGCCCTATAAAGCGCGCAATATCGCGCAATTCTGGCGCCGCTGGCACATGACACTGTCGCGTTTCCTGCGCGACTACCTGTACATTCCGCTGGGCGGCAACCGCTGCGGACCCGCGCGGCGCTACCTGAACCTGATGGTCACCATGGTGCTGGGCGGCCTGTGGCATGGCGCCGGCTGGAATTTTATCGTCTGGGGAGCGCTGCACAGCGCTTACCTGGCCATCCACAAGGGCTGGAGCACGGTGGCGTGCAAGCTTCACCTGCCGTCCGATACGCGCGTTGGCAACATCCTGGCGACGGTCCTCACTTTCATTGCCGTCTGCGTCGCCTGGGTCTTCTTTCGCGCACCCGACATGGCAACCGCCCTGACAATCATCCAAGGCATGGCGGGCGGCTTTGGCCTGGACTTGCCCGATGCGCTGGCGCCCCATTTACTGCCGCTTCAGCCTGTGCTGGCCGCCATCGGCACGGGCTATTACCTGGGCGGCGGCACGGTGTTCATTGAAAGCTGGACGTGGATAGCGGTGGCAGCGCTGATTACTTTTTCCATGCCGAATACGCAGCAGATCATGCGCCACTTTGATCCGGCGCTGGATTTTCCTGCCGGTGGGCGACACCTGCGGGCCTGGCTCACCTGGCGCGCCTCGCCTGCCTGGGCGGCCGCCATCGCCGTGCTCGCGCTGGCGAGCATGCTGGCCCTGAACCGCCCCGCTGAATTCCTGTATTTTCAATTCTAGAGAGGGCGCATCATGACGGCATCCCCTTTCAAATCCTATCTGGCCGTACTGGCGCTGGTGCTGGCGGGGGGCGCCGTGCTGGTGGGCGTCTTCGTTTTCGTCGTCGACCCTTATGGCCTGTATGGCGTCGTCCGGCGCGATAATTTCAATGCCGTCAAGCCGGGCCTGAGCCGCTACCAGAACCAGATCAAGCAGGAACATGCGCTGCGCAGGCAGCCGCGCTTCATCATCCTCGGCAATTCGCGCGCGGAGATCGGCTTCGATCCGCGCGCCAGCGCCTTGTCGGCGCTGGGCCACGGCTACAATCTGGCGATTCCGGGCACGGGCCTGGCGACGTCCGCCAGCCAGTTTGCGCAACTGCGCCAGGCCGGCGTCCGGCCACGCACGGTCATCGTGGGCGTGGAATTCATCGATTTTCTCAATCCCGCCGTCGCACCGTCCGCACGTCCGGCGCCTGCGGCCGCCGCGCCGGCGCATGGCCGCGCCTTCTGGCGCATCGATGCGCTCTTTTCGCTGGCCTCCGTCAAGGATGCGGTGCAGACGCTGCGCATTCAGCACGACGATGAGGCGGTCACCTTGTCGGCCGATGGCTTCAATCCCATGCTGGAGTACGGCGCCCATGCGCGCCGGGATGGTTACCACAAGATGTTCACGCAGCGGGCGCAGGAAAGCGCCGCCAACTTGCGCCGCAAATCGACGCGGGGCCTTGCCACCGAAGACTTTCAATTGCTGCGCACCTTTTTGCTGGCGATGGCGGCCACCGAGGCCGATATCAAGCTGGTGATCTATCCGTATCACGCGCAAATGCTGGCCATGTTCGAGGCTGCCGGGCTGTGGCCCCTGTTCGAAGTATGGAAAGTACGGCTGGTGCACGAAATTGGCGCGGTCAGGGCGCGCTACCCGGATGCGCATATTTCCCTCACTGATTTCAGCGGCTATGGCGCATACAACTGCGAGCCGATACCCGCCGCCAACGAGCGCGGCACTGCCACGCACTGGTATTGGGAGGCCGGACATTTCAAGAAGGCGCTGGGCGATATCGTATTGCAGCGCGTGATGTCGCCGCAGGATATTGCGCCTGCCGATGGGCAATTTGGCATGCCGCTCGATGACGCCAGCCTCGAGGAAAACCGCGCGCGGATCGCGCAGGAACGCAACAGTTGCGCGGCGGCGCAGCCGGCATTGTTTTCAAGGCAGCTGCTCGCCACACAGCATAGCCACACTGGAGGAAGCAGATGAACAGATAAGCAGAACATGCACGAACAAAAAAACACAAATTGCACGTACACCGGAGGAGACATGAATTTCGCAGCATTTTATCAACGCTCGATCGACACGCCTGACGCTTTCTGGCGCGAGGAAGCGGACAAGATCGACTGGCACACCCCGTTTTCGCAAGTGCTTGATTATTCCCGCCCGCCTTTCGCCAAATGGTTCGTCGGCGGCACCACCAATTTGTGCCATAACGCCGTTGACCGCTGGGTGGACAGCCAGGGCGATGCCGCCGCGCTGATCGCCATTTCCACCGAAACGAACACGGAGCGCAGCTACAGCTTTCGCGAGCTGCAGCGCGAAGTGGAACGCTGCGCCGCCATTTTGCTGTCGCTGGGCGTCGTCAAGGGCGACCGCGTCCTGATCTACATGCCGATGATCGCCGAGGCGGCGTTTGCCATGCTCGCGTGCGCCCGCATCGGCGCCGTGCATTCCGTGGTGTTCGGCGGTTTTGCCGCCAACAGCCTGGCCAGCCGCATCGACGATGCACAGCCCAAGCTGGTGTTTTCCGCCGATGCCGGCTCGCGCAACGGCAAGGCGATCGCCTACAAGCCGCTGCTCGACGAAGCCATCCGCATTGCCGCGCACAAGCCGCGGCAGGTGCTGCTGGTCGACCGCCAGCTGGTGCCGATGGAATTGACGCCGGGCCGCGACGTCGATTACGCGGCCCTGCGCGAGCAGCACCTGGACGCGCAGGTGCCCGTCGCCTGGCTCGAATCGAACGAGCCTTCGTACGTGCTGTACACCTCGGGCACGACGGGCAAGCCGAAGGGCGTGCAGCGCGACGTGGGCGGCTATGCGGTGGCGCTGGCCTCGTCGATGCAGTATAACTTCTGCGGCAAGCCCGGCGAAACCTTCTTTGCCACCTCGGATATCGGCTGGGTGGTGGGCCATTCCTACATCGTGTATGGCCCGCTGATCGCCGGCATGGCCACCATCCTGTACGAGGGCTTGCCGATCTGCCCCGATGCGGGCATCTGGTGGAGCATCGTTGAAAAATACAAGGTCACGCGCATGTTCTCGGCGCCGACGGCCATCCGCGTGCTGCGCAAGCATCCGGTGGAGCTGATGCGCAAATACGACCTGTCCTCCCTGAAGGCGCTGTACCTGGCGGGCGAGCCGCTCGATGAAACCACCTCGCAATGGATCGCCGACGAGCTGAAAGTGGACATCATCGACAACTACTGGCAGACGGAGACGGGCTGGCCGATTTTGTCGGTGGCGAAAGGCGTGGCCGATACGCCGACCCGCCTGGGCAGCCCGGGCCTGGCCATGTACGGCTACCAGGTCAAGCTGCTCAACGAAGCGACGGGCGAGGAGTGCGGCACCAACGAGAAGGGCGTGCTGGTGCTGGAAGGCCCGCTGCCGCCCGGCTGCATGCAGACGGTCTACGGCGACGACGAACGTTTCGTCGACACCTACTGGTCCACCTTCAGCGGCCGGCAAGTGTATTCCACCTTTGACTGGGGCGTGCGCGACGCGGACGGCTACTATTTCATCCTCGGGCGCACGGACGACGTGATCAACGTGGCCGGCCACCGCCTGGGCACGCGCGAGATCGAGGAAAGCATCACCAGCCATCCGAACGTGTCGGAAGTGGCGGTGGTGGGCGTGGAGGACAAGCTCAAAGGCCAGGTGGCGATGGCTTTCGTGATCCTGAAGAATCCGCAGGGTGTCGACAGCATCGAGGCGAAGGCGCTGCTGGAACGCGAAGTGATGGCCGTGGTCGACCGTCAGCTGGGCGCCGTGGCGCGGCCGGCACGCGTGCTGTTTGTGGCGCAGCTGCCGAAGACGCGCTCGGGCAAGCTGCTGCGCCGTTCGATCCAGGCCATCTGCGAAGGACGCAGCCCGGGCGACCTGACGTCGATGGACGATCCGGCATGCTTGCAGCACATTCAAAGCGCACTGGCAGCCTGATCGGCCTGACGGGCCCTCATCACGATGGGCCCGTACCAACGCGCCGGCGATCGATGGTTGCGAAAAAAATATAAATGAACCTTTTTTCATTGGCGTCCGTCTTATGGAAAGGAGATACGGCCGCTGCCTGTCAGGCTTGCACTGCACTGCACTGCACTGCACTGCACTGCACTGCTGTTTTCTCCCTGTTCATACCAGTCCTGATATCCATCCTCACCATGACGGGAGACGACCATGCCGGCGAATAAACAATACTATTGCAGTTGTTTTACGAGCAAAGACATCGACCCCAAGCAGCGCGAGGTGCTTGAGCACCAGACCAAGGGCGTCCTTTTGCGGGACGCGAAATGGCCGGATCGTAGCGTCATCACCATACGTTTTCTTGAGGGCAATGCGGAACTGCAAGAGCGGGTGCGCCAGGTTGCCAATGAATGGGACAAGCTGGCGAATCTGACGTTCTCATTCGTCCAGCACGGCCCTAGCGACGTGCGCATCGCATTCCAGCAGGGGAATGGTTCGTGGTCTTACATGGGCACCATGTGCAGGAGCATACCGGAACCGAAGCCGACGATGAACTTCGGCTGGCTGACGACGGGGTCCAGCGATGAGGAAGTGCGCAGCGTGGTACTGCATGAATTCGGCCATTTGCTCGGCTTGACGCATGAACACATGAACCCCAGGGACGGCGGCATCAAATGGAACCGCGATGCCGTGATCCGCGACCTGAGCGGGCCGCCGAACAACTGGGACATGGATACGATCGAGCGCAACATGTTCCAGAAGTATACGCAGGATCAGGTGGTGGCGACCAAGCTGGATCGTGATTCGATCATGATGTATCCGATCCCGCTGGCGTGGACGGAAGATGGCACCTCGGTCGGCTTCAATTCCCGCTTGTCCGAGCAGGACAAGAAATTCATCAGGGATACCTACCGATAAGCGAGGGGGATATATGCCGGACCATGCGATATTAATCGGCATTGGCGACTATCCGGGATTGGGCGAGGATGAACAACCGGCCAGGCTGCTCGGCCCCGTTAACGATGTCGATGCCATCAAGGAGTGGTTGCTGGATCCGCAAGGCGGCGCCTTTGCCGATGACAGCACGATCCACGTCATTATTTCCGATGCCGCGGCGGCCGTGGCCGGCAAGCCCCGGCCCACGGGCTCCGAACTGGAGGCGGTGCTGGCGCGGATCGCCGACCTTGCCGAAGCCAACCGGCTAGCTGGCAAGAGCATGCAGGTGGGGGAGCGTCTGTACCTGTTCATGACGGGCCATGGTTTTTCGAGCCGGCGCAACAGTGCCTGCCTGTTTACCGCCGATGCCACGCCGCGCATGAATGCCCATATCCACGCCACCGGTTGGCTCAACTGGCTGCAGGACAGCGCACTGTTTCGTGAATTCGTGCTGTGGATGGACTGCTGCATGGATCGCATGGCGCTCGAGCCGGTGCGCGATCCGCTGTTGAACGTGATTAATGCCGGCATCCCGCCGCGGGCCAACTTTGTGGCTTTTGCCGCGCAGCGGCCGTTGAAGGCGGTCGAAAGGCTCATGCCGGCCGATGGCAAGGTGCACGGGGTGTTTACCTGGGCCTTGCTGCAAGGCTTGCGCGGGGCGGCGGCCGACCATAACGGCCGGGTCACGGGGCGCAGCCTGGCCGACTGGGTGCGCAATGCCCAGTCGGCCCTGATGACGGAGGACCAACGCGCCAGCAGCGAGGTCGCGCTGGAACCTGAAATCCTGCAGGAGGACCGCGCGCTGGTTTTCGCCCGCGGCATCGCACCATTGCGCTATCGCGTGGCGTTCGAATTCGCGCCTGAGGCGCTTGGCCATGCCGCCTGGCTGTGGAGCGGCGTGCCGCCTGTCGCGCAGCAGTTCACCGTCGATGGAACGGAGCAGTTGCTGGCGCCGGGACTTTACTTGCTGCAGGTACCGGCCCTGGGCTTGTCGCAGGGCTTTGAAGTGCTGTGCGACATGCGGGTTCAGGTACAGGAAACGGGGCCTGAGGTCGAGATGCCCGCAGTGGAGGAAATCTTCCGCCTCAAGGTCGATCCGGGGAACCTGACCACGGAGATCTTTGTCATCGATCAGCGCCTGTCGCTGGTTGACAGCCAGCCAGGGAGCTTGGCGGTGTCATTGCCGTTCGGCTTGTTCAAGATCAAGATGCGCTCCGGCCGCGCCATCAGCCAGCGCGTCATCATGCTCGATCGCGACAATATATCGATCGATGCCGCCAGCGTCACGCTTCCGCCATCGGCGGTAGTCCCCTTGCCTGGAGCAACATCCTCGCTGCCGGCGCATACCGAAGCCCGAATGCGGGCGCTCGAGGTGGCCAGCAGGCAGGCGGTCGATGCGGGCAACGGAGTGCTGCTGCTCATGGTGCGCGCCTATGCTGGCGGAAATGCCAAGTTGATGCACAGCGAACCGTGGCACGGTGTATCCGTCGTCGATGCCGACGGCACCACCGTTTTCGATTGCGCGCGCGATGCGGCATTGCAGCGCGACGCCGATCCGTATGCCGTGGGCAGCAGGGAGCTGGTGCCTGGTCCGTATTTCCTGCGCCAGACGTTGAAGGATGGCACCGTACTGGAACAGAGTTTGATTATCCGCAAGGGATGGCGGCTGGAAGTGTACCTGTTGCGCCGAGGTACCCCCGGCACGGACAAGCTATCCGTGCGGCCGCGTGTGTCGCTGATGATGCACAGGGTCGTAACGGGCGCTCCGTTGGATTATGGCAGCGATCAACTGGCCGAGAACGCCCGTCTGGCGCTTGCCGACGAGCGGCGCATACTCAGTGATGGTCTGGAAGACCTGTTGCTGCAAAATGCAGACAATCCTATCCTCGGCCTCATAGGCGCCCACCTGTTGCTGCTGGAGTTCGAGCGCGACCGGTATCGTCCCATGGGCAAACTCGATCCTGTCGTGCAATCGTTACTGCCTCTGCTCGGATCCACGCACCCTGACTGGGTGGCGCTGGCCCTGCAGTGCCCCGACATCAGGGTGCCGCAGGATGTGGCGCTCGATGGGCCGCCCCTGTTCGCGCGCAGCTGGCCCTTGCTGGTGCGGGCTGCGCAAGGTGGACGTATCAACCTTCCTTCCGCCATGTGGAGCCGGGTACAGGCGCTTGCCCCCTTGCCACCGTTTATGGCGTGGGCTATCGATGCGGATATCCGGAATGCCGTAAGCGCTACCTTGCGCAAGGCCCTCGCTTCGCCTGCGCCTGTCGTCCCTGCCATGGCCATGGCGCCGCCTGCGCAGGCCGATCCCTGGCAGATGAAGGCGCGGCAATTGCAGCTGCCGCCATCCGCGCTGGAACTGCTGGTACCCGCGCCGCTGCCATGACGCCTGGCCGCCTTGCGCTGGGGCAGCATTTGACATTGACCTTTCAGCGTTTCCGTTATCCGCCGACGGGTTTGGTTGAGCAACCTCCCGCCAGTCTCGGTGCGCTGCCAATCGGGCGCAATGCGGCAGGTGCATGGCTGCTGCCGCTGGCGGACGAAGAGTGTTTCTGGATCGGGATGGCCGAGAACCGGGCGGTGGTGCCATCGATGCTGGCGGTAATGGCCGAGCTGGGGGACGCAACACGGGTTGATGCAGTATCGGGCCAGCCATGGGATGGGGGCAGTCCTGGCGAGCTGGCCTTGCCTGGCGTCCTGTGGCTTGCCGGCATACGCCAGCAGGGCGCTACGCCCGTATGGAAAGTATTCGGCCATAAATACTCCGGACCCGCAGCAGCGTCCTGCGTTTCCTTGACGTTCAGGCTGCGTACCTGTCCTCCTGGCGAGGACGATATTGCCGTGCGCATCGATATCGTCGATTACGTCAGCTTCGCCCATGCCACCGGCGTTGCGGCGCCCCTGCCGATGGACGATGCCGCCGCCTACAAGGGATGGCGCTTGCCCTGAGATGCGCGTCGCGCCTGTTCAGATCCGGTCGCTTTCCTTGCGCACGACCCGGCCGACGATCAGGCATTCATTGCCACGGCATAGCTTGCGGTGGTATTTGCGCTGGTCCGGGTTGTCCGACGTCAGCCACCACTCGCCGATATCGCGCGCCATGCGCTTGACCACCGGCTCGCCTTCGTAATTGATGGCAAACACGATGCCGTCGGCCGGCCGGTTGTCGGCCGTATTGATGATCACCACGTCGTCCTCGTACAGGGCCGGCTCCATGCTCTCGCCCTTGACCTTGATCGCCACCAGTTTTTCTGGGTGGTAGCCATTGCGCTCGACCCAGCTGCGCGGCACGCTGATGGTGCTGCCGTCGTGCGTTTCCGGTTCGATGGCAAAGCCCGTGATCCCGGCCGACAGGCGCAATTTGACCTTGCGAATCGGGTAGAAGCGCTCGTCCTCGCCATCTTCCACGACCACAGGCTGCACGCCGGCCAGCGCGCGTGCGGCCAGCGCCGCCTGGTCGGGCGCCGCGCCCTGGTCGAAATACATGCTGTCCAGTTGCAGGTCCGCTTCCAGCTTGCGCGCGATTTTTTCGCTGAAGGCGCGTCCCTCGCGGTAGGTGGGCGAGAGGATTTGCGAGATGCGCGCCTCGCTCCAGCCGCTGACGTCGGAAATCTTCTTGCGTGTGTTGTCGTAGTGTTCGCGGATCAGGGCCAGCAGGCGGTCGCGTCTGTATTGATACATATTCATCTCCACATTAAACCTGAAATTTACCGTTTGATAAATTACCAAATGCTTGACTTTAACATTAGCGATTGATAAAGTCCACTCGTTGCCTGTCGCAAACGTACTACAGCGTTTACCGGTGGGCGACACCACGGGAGGTCAGGCAGATGTTGAACAGCAGTCAGTCGGTTGAAAGCAGGGCGGTGCCGCGGCAGGGGCGCCAGTTACAGGGACGCAGCAAGAAGTCGCAGCTGCATATCGCCCGCATCGCACAGTACATTCGCGAGCAGGGCCAGGCCAGCGCGGCGCAATTGTCCGCCTTGCTGGGACTCGATGCGGGCACCATGAGCCGCTATTTGCGCCACATGTGCGGCATGGGACAGATTCACCTGGCGCAGCGCCATTGCACGGAGCCGGGGCGCCAGCGGCCCGCCCTGTATGCGCTGGGCGAGCAGGACGACGAGGTCGACGGCTGGGCCGCACTGCCGCCGCAGGTGCGCCGCACGGCCAGCTGGCCACGCGGTGCGGCGCGCCGCGATCCGCTGGTGGCGGCCCTGTTCGGACCGGCGCAGGAAAATTAAGACCAGAATCAACGAGGAGAAAATCATGGGATTTGCAGAAAAATTCATCGCATCGCTGTCGTCGCAGAACCTGCGCGACGATGCCGTCCACCACGACCTGGACGTGATCGCGGCCGCCGCGCTGGCCGGCGACATGGGCGCCTTGCTGTGCCGCGTCAAATACGCGGACGGCACCGTCAGCCGCTTGTTCGAAGGCAATGCGGGCAACCTGGCGCAGCTGCTGCGCGCCTGGACGGCGGCCGTGACGCAGAAGGGCCGCGCGCGGCGCTGGGTCAAGGCGCATACGGCCTGGGATGCGCAGGCAGCCAATACCCTGTACCGCCGCGTGGCCGAAGCCTCGCTCGCGCATTGGCTCGACAGCAAATGCAAGGTATGCCATGGTACGGGCGTCGTCGCCGCCATGCAGGCCGGCGCGCCCGTTGTCTGCAAGGCTTGCCACGGCGCCGGCGAAGCGGCCATCAGCTGCTCCGGCGGTTTCGAGCTCGAACGCATCAAGGACATGGTCAGCGAGCTGGAAAGCATTTTTCAGTCGCACGGCGCCCGCGCCATGCGCCGCCTGGGTCACTGAAAAGTTTTTTGCAATATGCCTGGCCCTGAAAAAAATGCCCCTACAATAGAGTCTCGATCACGCAGCAACAGCAACACCGGCAACACCGCAGGACCACATGCTTCTCCACTCGTAATAGACGCGCTTTCGGCGCGACACCGATAGGGGAAATCAGCGCAGCGAACGGCCTTCATGGCCCCCTTCGCCCATTCCGTCCGGCACGGCCTCGCGCCATCCGGACGCCAGCCCGGCGCCGCGCCGCGCGGGCTTTCTATTTTCCCGATACTTGGCAGTTCCACCCCTCAAGACCACAGCTGTGGTCTTTTTTTTCATCCCACGAAAGGTATTACTTATGGCATCGACAGCAAACGGCATCGACAGCTTGATCGTTATCAGCAAACAAAGCGCCGAAGGCAGCAAGGCCGCCGCCGGCGGCGGCCAGATTTATCCCCGCGTCACGGCCACCTTCGACACGGAAGCGGACAAATACGCCAGCGCCGAAATCGACGCCAGCCAGCAGCAGGGCGATACCCGCCTCGGTAACTTCCGTACTACGGGTGCCATCAAGGCCGAAGCGGCGTGCGGCACCTATGCGCCGCTGATGGCAGCGCTGCTGCGCCGCGACTTCACGGCCGGCGGCGTCGCTGCCGCGCAAACCACCATCGCTGCCGCCGCCTCCGGCCTGACGCGCAGCGCCGGTTCCTGGCTGGCGGAAGGTTTCCGCGCCGGCAGCGTGGTGCGCATCACCGGCATGACGGCGCCGGCCGCCGCCAACAACGCGAAGAACTTTTTTGTGACTTCGGTGACGGCCACCAATCTGAATGGCCAGTTCATGGACGGATCGGCCATGGTCGTCAAGGCGGCCGGCGACTCGGTCGGCGTGGCGGCCGTGGGCAAGCGCAGCTTCACCCCCTTGAGCGGCCACACCACCGACTGGTTCACGGCCGAAGTGCAGGACCCGAAGATCGGCGTGCACCGCAGTTTCGTCGACCAGCTGGTCAGCAAGATGGATATCGCCGTGCAGCCGAATGGCATCACCAGCCTGGACTTTACCCTGATGGGCAAGGCGGAAGGCCCGACCACGGCCGTGCCGCATTTCACCGCGCCGCTGGCCGCGCCTGGCACCGGCAAGTTCTCGGGCGCCACGGCCATGCTGTCGGTAAACGGCATCCCGTCGCAGATCTGCACCGGCATGTCCGTCTCGCTCGATGGCCAGGTCAAGGTCGATCCGGTGATCGGCTCGAAGTACGCCACGGCCGCCTCGCGCGGCAAGGTGATGGGCTCGGGCCAGTTCACGGTGCTGCTGCAGGACGCCACCTACCTCGACTACTTCAAGTCCGAGACGGAAATCCCGCTGGCCTACGCCATGGCGTCGGGCACGGCGCCAACCGCCGACGTGCTGGCGCTGGCCATGGGCCGCATCAAGATCACCTCGGCCAAGATCGACGACGGCGAGAAAAACAAGATCGTCACCTGCGCCTTCGACGTCCTGCGCTACAAGGGCACCGATGCGCAGCATGAAGCGACCACCTTGAGCATCCAGGACAGCGCGCTGTAAGTAACTGGCGCCTGCACCGGGGCCGCCGTGATGGCGGCCTTTTACTTTTTACCTTTATCAAGAAAGAAAATACACATGAACAACGCACAAATGATCGCCTCGGCTGGTTTTGATATCTCCCTGCTGAATGACGGTAGCAAGCCCGTGGACCAGGTACACCTGGTGTCGGTCTTGTTCGACGAAGACGGTGCGCACAAGGCGGGCTTTGACATCGTCAGCAAAAATTCCGACCAGTACCGTGCCGTGATCCGCGAAACGTCGGTGGTGGCGATCAAGCGCTCGGTGCAAAAAAGCAAGCAGATCGACGCGAAGACCGACGAAGGCGCGGCGGAATTGTATGACCTGGCGGAAAACCGCAACATGAAGATCGCCATCGCTGTGGTGGTGGGCATGCCTGGTTTCGTCGACAAGGGCGTGCCGGTACAACCTTCCCCGGCTTTGCTGAAGGCGATTTTTGAAAAAATGCCGTCCTGGCAGGAAAAAGTGCTGGCTGCGCTCGAGGCGGACGGCAATTTTTTGACGGTCTAGCCACCGCCTTGCTGCTCTTTGCCGACGAACAGTTTGAGCGTTCGGCAAAGGCGGCCGATGGCAATGCGAAAGGCGAGCACCTGGATGCCGCGAAGCGCCATCCACTTTACCGGGAGCCGCAGGCTCCCGTTCGCGCGCAACTGCCGTTTGAACTGGCGCATGTGTGGCAGTTTTTTGTGCAGATGAGCCGCAAGCGGCAGAACGGCATGGCGGTCAATCCCTTGAGCAGCCTGGATATCCTGGCATGGCAACTGCGGCATCGTATCCGTCTGACGGTATGGGAAGAGGAACTGGTCGATCAGCTCGACGCAGCGTATATCTCCCATCAAAACAGTTCGCTTTAGCCCTGGTTTTGCCCTGATTTTTACAGCAGAGGTGACACGGAAAACACAACAGCCGTCGCGAAGGTGGCCTCGATTGCACAGTCACCTTTGCGGTGGCTTTTTTTATGGGTAAATTATGACCGTTGAAATTGAAACATTACAGATACGCATCGATACGCTCAATGTGCGCATCGCGGCAGATGACCTGGAACGCATGCGCGAGGCCAGCGAGCGGGCTGCCAAGTCGACGTTTAAACTCGAAGATGTCACGAAAAAATACACGGAGGTACTCTCCAACCTGGGTATTTCCAACAGTATTGGCCAGATCGTCAAACTGTCTGATGAATATACGAAACTGACAGCGCAATTGCGCATGTCGACCAGTTCCACGCAGGAATATGGCGAGGCGTACGACAATGTCAAGCGCATTGCCGCCTCGGGGCAGACAGACCTTGCCGCTACGGCGGGATTGTATGCCCAAATGAACGATGCGACCAAGAAATTGGGCATCAGCCAGGCCGAAGTGGCCGGCATCACCGAGGCCCTCAATCTGGGCGTCAAGGTCAGCGGCGCCTCCGCGGCCGATTCCACTACCGCCGTCAAGGGGCTGTCCGATGCCTTCGCCGATGGTGCCCTGAGCAGCCAGCAATTTAACGCCATCAGCCAGGCCGCCCCCGAAGTCATGGCGGCCATGGCCGCTGGCCTGGGCGTGTCGAAGGAAGCGTTCGCCGGGCTTGCTGGCGCAGGATTGATCACTGCCGACGTGATGGCCGTCGCGCTGCCGAACGCGCTGGGCGAGTTGCGCAAGGAAGCTGTGCAGTTCGAAACTATCGGTGGCAGCTTTACCGTCTTGAGCAACAACGTCATGGAATTCACGGCGAGACAGGCGGAGTCGACCGGCGCCGTGCGCCTGATGACGAGCGGCCTCGAATTTCTGTCGAATAACCTGACCCTGGTCGTTGGCGTGCTGGAAACGCTGACCACCGCGAAATTTGGCGCCTGGGCTGCCGGCGTCGTCGTGGCTACGTATAGCAAGGTCACGGCCAACCGGGCCTTGCTTGCATCCACCCTGGCGGCGGCGAATGCCGACGTGACGGCGACCGCCGCCACCTCGGTACTGGCGACCGCGCGCGTGGCTGAATTGCAAGCGACGATACGCGCCAGCCAGGCCGACGTGGCGCTGGCGTTGACCACCAATGGACTGATCCCGGCCCAGGCCCGCGCTGCAGTTGCCGCCGAGGCCCATGCGGCTGCATTGGTGGCGCAAACGACTGCAACGCGCGCAGCATCCGTGGCTGCTGGGGTGCTGAAGGGAGCCTTGGCATTCATGGGCGGTTATATCGGCTTGCTGGTGACTGTCGTAGGATTAGGTGTTACTGCCTGGAATATGTGGGGGAATTCATCGAAGGACAATGCGGAGAAGGCCGTAGAGCCCATGCGCAAAAGTACCAAAGATATCATTGCTGAACTCGACAAGCAGATGGTTCAGCTGGCAAAGCGCAATGAGCTGGCAAAGCTGGGCGTGTCCGGGCAGGGATTGGATACCCCGGCTGGCGCGCGCATGATAGAGATATCGACGGAAATGGAGGCGGTGCGCAATCGCACGGGGAAATACAAGTCCCTGGACAAGGCCGGGTTGGACAGCAGCCTGGCAAGGCTCCAGAGTGAGTTCGATGAGCTGCGCGGCAAGCTGAAGCAGCTTGAGGAGCAAGGCGCGGAGGGCAAACCGAAGAATGGACCGGCTACACGCGTGCCGATGCCTCCCGCTCCGCCAACGCCTTTCGAATCCATGATGGATGACATGCGTGGTAAAGCCCGCGACCTGAAGCGCGAGGCCGAAGGTTATGCCGAGCTGAATGAGGCACAACAGTTCGATTATCGGTTGAAAGAAATCCTGGCGGATCGGACGAGCAAAGTGACCGCGTCGCAGCAGGCGGGGTTCGACGTCAGGCGCAAGGTGATACAGGCCCATCTCGACGAGATCGAGGTGGACAAGATGGCCAGGGCAGCGGCGGAGCTGGCGCTGGCAGACGCGAAAGCGCTGTCCGATACACGGACGCAAGCCGTTGCCGATGCCGTCAAGGAGGCCGAAGCTGGCGAAAAGCTGGTAGCGGTGTATGGCATGAGCAAAGCCGCCATCGCGCAAAACGAAATGGCGCTGCTGAAGGAACAGCGCGCGGCGTTGGCGGTGGGCAAGGAAAATGCGGCCCAGATCGAGTATTTGAATGCTCTGATCGATGCCAAGCAGCGCAGCATGACGGCGACGGAAGAACTGGCCGCCAAGGAAGCGTCTGCCGCTGCGGCCAAGAAGGCCTCCGATGATTGGGCTGCCAGTGCCAAGGACATTGAAAAATCGCTGACTGACGCCTTCATGAATGGCTTCGAAGGCGGCAAGAACCTGGCGACGATGTTCAAGGACAAGTTGAAGAGCATGTTCAACAACCTCGTGCTGCAACCGATCATGTCGCCCATCGCGGCCGGCTTTGCCTCGTTCCTGAATCCGGGCGCGGCGCAAGCGCAGGGTAGCGTGGCCAACGGCGGCGGTATCCAGTCGCTCCTGAGTTCGGCGAAGGGCATCTACGATTCACTGTCGACGGGGCTGTCCGGCATCGGCAACTCGGTGGCTGACGGCGTACAGCGCGCTATCAACACGTTGCAAGGTTCTTCCTATTCTCCGTTTGTCAGCGCCAACGGTTCGTTCGCCACCGGCGTGGGCGCCGCGGCAAGCGTCGCCGCCGGCGTCATGGGCGGCGTGTATGGCGGCAAGATGATTTCAGGAGAATATGGCCGCAATGGCATCGTCAATGCTGGCACGGCGATCGGGGCTGTCGTTGGCAGCGTTTTCCCGGTGATAGGTACTGCCGTGGGCGCGCTGGTGGGTGGCCTGCTGGGCGGAGCAGCGAACCGTCTGTTCGGCATGGGCGAGAAAAAGGTCAGCAGCGCCGGCATTTCCGGCAGTCTCGGTGCCGATGGCTTTACGGGAGAGAGTTATTCGAACTGGACCCAGAAAGGCGGCCTTTTCCGCAAGAATAAAAAAGGTACCGACCGCTCTGAAGTCGATGCCGAGCTGGCGGCATCGCTTGGCGATACGTATGCGCAGATGAAGGCGGTGACGGGCGCCTTCGCCAGCACATTGGGCGTCAACACGGATAGCCTGGCCACACGCACGCAGTCGCTCAATATCGTCATGACCAAGGATGACGCCGCGAACCAGAAAGCGATTGCCGATTTCTTTACCGGCGTCGGTGATGCGATGGCAAAGGAACTGGTGCCATCGCTGTCGCAACTGAGCATGAAAGGCGAATCGGCGAGCGCTGCGCTGCAGCGCCTGGCAGGCCACTACGCTGTCGTCGATGTCGTGCTGGCTACCATGGGCAGCACCTCGCAGCAGGCATTCGGCGCCGTTGGCGTGGCGTCCCTGGCGGCACGCGAGCAGTTGGTCAAGGCCGCTGGCGGCGTGGAAGCACTGGGTAATCGCAGCGCGTTCTTTGCCGAAAACTACCTGACCGAAGCCGAGCGCCTGGCGCCCGTGCAAAAACACGTGACGGAACAGATGGCCGCCCTGGGCTATGCCAGCGTGACCACGCGCGCGCAGTTCAAGGACACGGTCTTGCAACTGGTCAATTCTGGCGCATTGGCCACCAAGACGGGCGCCGAGCAGTATGCGGGCTTGATGGCATTGGCTGATGCGTTTGCGAAGACGCATGCGGCGACGGAAGACCTGACCAAATCGGAGCAGGGTATCGCCGACGAGCGCAAGGGCATCCAGGAAAAGCTCGACCAGATGACGATGACTTCGGCGCAATTGCGTGTCCGCGAGCGTACTTTGGTCGATGCTTCCAACCGGGCGCTATATGACCAGCTGCAGGCGCGGCAAGACATCGCCAGCGCCTACGAGACGGAATCCTCCGCCCTCAAATCCACCATCGACCACCTGAAGTCGTTTGGCGACGGCATCCGCTCATTCAAGGATTCCCTGTTGCTGGGCAGCCTGTCGACCTTGACGCCGATGCAGAAGATGGTAGAGGCGCAGCGCCAGTATGAAGAGACGCTAGCCAAGGCGAAGACGGGCGATGCGGCGGCGCAGTCGGCGCTGACAGGTACGGCCACCGCGTATTTGACGGCGAGCCAGGTCGTGAACGCTGCAAGTGCGAGCTATGCCGCCGATGCGGCCAGGGTCCAGGCCGAGCTGGCAGCGCTGGCGGCGCTCACCGGCACACAGTTGAATGATGCGCAAAAGCAGCTGACGGCACTCGATACGCAAGTGGGGCAGTTGATTAACCTGAACAAAACGGCGGTAGGTATCGAGCAAGCGGTCGATGCGCTGGGTGCGGCGTTGAGGGCAGGTGGGCAGGCCGATATCACAGGCGGCATGCGGTTTGCGCCTGCTGCCGGCATGTCTGCCGTCGCTTCTTTCGGAGAGGCAGCGGTGGAAGCGCCGGCAGTCTTCGACCCCGTGCGCTATTCCTCGGCGGCGAACGTCGGCTCCGACGTCCTCGTCGCCGAAATCCGCGGCCTGCGCGAGGACAATCAGGCCATGCGCGTGGAGCTGGAAGGCTTGCGCGCCGACCAGCGGGCGCAAACGGGCGCCACCATCCAGGCCACCTTTGAATCGAATGCCAACGCCGCCAGGACGGTGGTCGATGGCGTGGACAAATCGTCCCGGGCATCCGCCTGGGCCAATGCAGTGAAAGGAGAATACGCATGACCTATGCGCAATTTCAGGATTGGCTGCAAAGCTCGTCGGCCATCCGCATGGTGCTGATCGAGGCGCAGGTGAATGTGGCCGGCAGCGAGGTGACGCGTTATATCGCTTCGCGGCCCTACGTCACCGGGCCGCGCGAAGTGCCAGCGAATACCGCGTACCAGCCGCTGGCCAAGGGCGGTCTGGCCTTCACGGAACAGGTCAGCCTGTCCGGCGAGGCGGGGCTGTCGGGCGGCGATATCGAACTCGATAACGCCGACGGCGCTCTGGATGGCTGGCTGGGCGACGTCTGGATGAACCGGCCAATCAAGGCCTGGGCCGGCGATCCATCCTGGCCGCGGGCCGACTTCCAGCTGGTCTTCGACGGCATCATCGCCGACGTGGCCAGTGCTGGGCGCGAGTCGGTTAACCTGGTGCTGCGTGACAAGCTGCAGCGCCTGAATACGCCGATCTCCGAAGCCAAGCTGGGTGGCAGCACGCCGAACAAGGACGCCATCCTGCCGATACCGTTCGGCGAGTGCCACAACGTGACGCCCTTGCTGACTGATCCGGCCACCCTGGAATACGGCTTTCTCGGCGCGGTCGAATCGACGTTCGAGGTGCGCACGAACGGCAAGCCGATCGCCGTGGCCTTGAATGACCAGGCGGGGCGCTTCAACCTGACGACCGATCCGTTTTCCACCACGATCACGGCCAGCGTGCAAGGCGACAAGGGCGGCGGGTATGCGCCGCGCATTGCCCCGCTGGTGCAGCGCATCGCCACCGCCTACGGCAAGGCGGCCGACCGTTTTACCCCGGACGACCTGGACCTGGCCAACCTGGCCGCCTTCGATGTGGCCCACCGGCAGCCGGTGGGGTTGTATGTTGCGGACCGCACGAACCAGGCGCAGGCCATCCAGCAACTTGCGGCCAGCGTGGGCGCCCAAGCGATCATGTCGCGCACCGGCCAGCTGCGCCTGGTGCAGATCGCGCTGCCGGCCGCCGGCGTGCCGGTGGCGATCGGCCCGGAGCAGATGCGCGAACGCTCGCTGCGTTCCGCGCAGCGCTTGCCGGTGACGGCCGCCGTGAAGATCGGCTTCGATCGAAACTGGACGCCGCAGGCTGGCCTGACGACGAGCATTCCGCCCGCGCATGCCGATCTGTATGCGACGGAATGGCTGACGGAGACCGTGGTGGACGAGGCGGTGCGCGCACGCTATCGCCTGAGCGACGACCCGGCGCAGATCGAGACCTGCCTCAAGACGCGGGCCGACGCCCGTGCGGAAGCGCAGCGGCGTCTGGAATTGAACAAGGTGCCGCGCACCATTTACGAATTCGATGGGGAACCCGAGATGATGATGCTGGAACTGGGACAGCCCGTGCAACTGCGCGCTGAACGCTTTGGCTTGCAGGATGGCGCACCGGGCGTGGTGGTGCTGCTGTCGCGCTTCTGGTTGACGGGCCGGGTGACGGTGGGGGTGCTCGTATGAGTGCGATTGTGGGGGAGCGCGACAGGCTGCTGCAGGCAACGGCAGAGCGTTTCAGTACCGTTGCCGATGGCAAGGCGATCCTGATGTCCGCCAGCACGCCCGTTTTTCGTGTCAATAGCGCCGGCGAAGGAGCACCCGACTCGATCGCCATTACCGCCAAGCCGGTCAATGTGGTGGGCGATATCGTGTTTTCCGTATCCGCCGGCACGGCGTTGCGGGTGAACGGCAACGTGGCCACGGTCGATTTTGCCAGCATGACTACCGATACGGCGCTGGTGCAGGCACGTATCCGTGAATTCGGCGTCGATTACCTCGCCAATTACATGATCAGCAAGGTCTTCGACGGCGCCGCCGGCGAGACGGGCCTGGCGGGATTGAACACGGGCCAGGCCTTCGCCTACAAGCGTGCCGCCGCCGCGCCCGGTGATTCACCGGGCGACGTAATCTTTACCTTTAGTACCGCCGCGATCACGACTCCGACCGGCAACGACCTGGCCAATGGCTGGTCGAAAAATATCCCGGCCGGCACGGCTCCGCTGTACGTGCGCGTGGCCGCCGCCAGCTCGCGCAATGCCACGGACAACATCGCCGCCAATGAGTGGACGGGGGCGGTGCAGCTGGCCAAGGACGGCGCCGATGGCTTGAACGTGATTTCTGTGCCCATCTACCAGCGTGGCGCGACCAATATTGCGCCGCCGCTGCCCACGGCCGTCTGCACGTTTACGTTTGCCACCGGCAAATTGGCGGGGCTGAACAACGGCTGGTCAACCCAGGTACCGTCAGCGGGCGGCGCCTATCTGTTCATGTCCGGTGCCACGGCCGTTTCAAGCGCGGCGACCGATGACATTGCCCCAGGCGAATGGGCCGCCGCTGCGCGCCTGGCCGCCGACGGCGCTACGGGGCAGCGCGGCACCGTGACGGTAGCGGCGCCCGGTTACTCGGCCTGGTCGGATGCGTCGGCTGTCTATGAGATCGGCAAGGCAGGCTATGGGGCGCCGGTCAACCGCGACGTCGTCACCTTGTACGACACGACGCATGCGGTGACGAAGTATTTTGAGAACGGCGCATGGCTGGTGCTGGGTACGGTGCTGAACGGCAATCTGCTGGTCAATGGCTCTGTGGCCACCCAAGCGCTGGCGGCAGATTCCGTTACAGCAGAAAAGATTGATGCGCGCGGCCTGAGCATCAAGGATTCAACCGGCAAGATTATTCTCAGCGCCGGTACGCCATTGACGTCCAACTATCTGAATGCAGGCATAGGCGCGGGGAATCTGATCAGCAATTCCGGCCCATACCCTGGTACTGCAGGGGACTTCGGCGTGGAGTATTCCTTCGCCCCGGGGCTAACCGCCGTCATTGCGAGTCCCGAGCTCTACCAGCCGACCGGCGCCGGTGGAGTCTACATGCGGTGCCCCGGGATCGTTCCAGTAGACGCTGTGGCTATTATGACCCCGAGACGGGCTGGCGCATTCCGAAAATTTCCTGTGATTTCTGGCGTGCGCTACGAATTCAGCATCTACATGACTACCCACCGTTGCAAGGGGGCGGCAAACATCGCATTTTACGATGGCGCGGGCGCGTATATAACTGAGATGGCTGGGAGTGTTGTGGACAGCGTGTCGTCCACAGGTCCCCTGAGCGCATGGCCAAGGTCCGTGGTATTCGCCGCGGCGCCGGCAGGGGCCGCTTACGCATCTGTGCGTGGCGTGCTTGTTGGCAAGGGAGAAGTCGATGCCTACCTTTTTACTTCATCGTGGTATTTCGGCGTGGCGATGGCCGCGCAGACGGTGCCGTCAGCTTGGGCGGATGGCCCAGGGG
This sequence comes from Janthinobacterium sp. GW460-12-1-14-LB5, assembly GCF_059423585.1. Lineage (NCBI taxonomy): Bacteria > Pseudomonadati > Pseudomonadota > Betaproteobacteria > Burkholderiales > Oxalobacteraceae > Janthinobacterium > Janthinobacterium sp. GW460-12-1-14-LB5. The sequence goes on from NZ_JBWKYD010000010.1 coordinate 145,853, forward strand.
CAGGTTTCGGCGACAATATTTACGGCCAGATCACGCCGTCCACATCCCCGACTTACATCGCCAACGCGGCCATCGTTAATGCGCAGATTGGTGGCGATATTTATAGCAGCAATTGGAGTGGAAGTGGTAGCAAGACGGGATGGTGCCTGGATCGAAATGGAAATTTGCACGCGAATAGTGGCACTTTCCGTGGTGAACTGCTTGGTGCTTCTGGCACTTTTTCCGGGAAGTTGACGGCAGACACCATTATTGCCGGACGTGGTCAAAACAAAAATAATACGACGTTTATCGATTTTAACGCTACGGGCAGTATGCCGTTTATCTATGCTGGCTCGGGAGCAGTGAGTATCACCGCCGATGGTGAAGGTACTTTTGCCCGCAGACTCCTGTCACCACCGAATTTGGTGCGTCGTGGAATGACGCCCATTTCCCCAGGGCTAGTTGGATGGACTGGTGAAGAATATCGCCCCTTTACCGTTTACATCGATACCGGGAAAGCATTCGATATTGCATGGCATGAGGCTCCGTCGGACACTTTTTTGGCCACCGCGACGATTTCAAAGGGTGATTCGAGCCCGAACGGTGGCTGCAATGGTTATTGCGAAGCGTCTGTTGTTGTTGGTGATGGCCTCAAAAGTGCTAGTGCCTCCCTCCTGCCAATTGATAATCAGATATACATTCGATTTACCTGGACCCCGGTTAGTGGCAATGGCTACATTATCCCAACTGAGATCACCTGGAAGCTGGTGAAAATCTAATGAAAAATCTACGCATTATTTATGACAACGCCACCGACCGCGCAATGTTGATCGCATCGAGCCAGGCCGGCACCTTGGGTCCGACCAATCTGCAGCGAGAGGGAAAGTCTCTGGTCTTGCGCTCAATCGGCACGGTGCAGAGCATCACGGTAACCTGGCCGGCACCAGAAATTGTCGGTGGCGTGGCCTTGCCGTTTTGCAACCTGACTCCTGGGGCGACCATCCGCGTGCGCGGCTACATCGAGCCTGGCCACACTACGCCAGCATTCGATAGTGGCCTCATGCCAGCGTGCGAGTATGCGCGGCTGGGCATGTGGGACTGGGGCGCATTGCCGCTGGGCTTGAATGCCTACAGTTACGGCGGCGGTACCTACGCCCGCTGCTGGTTTCAGATGCGCAGCATCAGGAAGCTGGTGATCGACCTGGCCGACCCCGACAATCCTGCCGGCTACATCGAGGCCGCACGCCTGGTGGCTGGCCCTTACTGGAGTCCCGAGCAGAACGTGTCGTATGGCGCCGGTATCACGCCAATCGATACCAGCAGCCAGTACCGCAATGGCGCCGGCGAACAGAAGGTGGAGCGGGGCGTGATGTACCGCAAGCTGTCGCTGGCGCTCGATCACATGACGTCACTGGACCGTGCCGAGCTGTGGCGCATCGTGCGCGGCAACGGCCTGTCGCGTCCGCTTTTTGTCAGCCTGTATCCGGATAGCGACGATGTCGAGCTGGAGCAGGCGCACCAGGTGTATGGGCGGTTGGCCAATTTGGCCGCCATCACCACGCCATCTTTCCAGGCATATGCCACCAACATCGAAATCGAGGAACTGTAATGGGTGATTTTTTTTACTATGGTCAGAAGGATACGATCCAGCGCTTGAATGAGCTGGCTGGACGGGGTGTCGTGGTGGCGTCGTATGCGCCAGCTGTGGGGCGGTCGCCGCTTGGTGGGCCGAATGGTTATATGGATGCAGCGTGGATTGATACTGCAACGCCAATTAAGACACAGCTTCCAATTAGTGTTGGTATGGGAATGGCGAACAAATATGGATACAACTACCTGCAAGGTGGTCAAGGTCAGCGCCTGTATAAAATCGCAACCTTGGAGCCTACGGTTTCCAGCACGTATTCGTCGCTGCGTATTGATGCAATGGTGGGGGGGTGGGGCGCTTATGATTTGACAGCCATGACTATCATCATTGGTAGTCGTGTCGCTACGGCAGCTGAAGGTGTGAACGTTGAGTGGTCGTCCAGCCGCTTCATCCCGGTTAATGTACGATTCTTGGCGTACTTGGAATCAGATGGCAAAGTCTCGGTATACCTGTTTTTTTTGGCAGGTGGTTTTGCTCAGGCATCGTTTCAATTGATGGGAATGCAGATCGCTACCTATACCAGTCCAGTTGCGGTGGACACAGTGACTGGCACGCCAGTATGGGATAGTTCCGCAAGCCCATCGGAGCCTTTGTATCGCTCCCCTCGTTCGCGTGGTATGGGTAACGCCCCAACCACTCTGCAAGGTACGAGCTTTGACAGCATTGTCGAAGTGCGTGCGCAAGACGGTAACACGTCTTCAGTGTCGTACCTTGCAGGCGCGCCAAAAGCGCACTCAATGGTAGCTAAACAAGAGGCAGAAGCCCTTCGTATTGGTGTATCCGGCAATTCGGGTATCTCATATGCCGGTTTTTTCAATGCTGTGGTATCCGTAGGTGAAAATGCCAGCCCATTCGCATTGGGATACAAACTGGCGCTTAAGGCTCGTGATGTGGGTTCGGGGAACTTCACCCCAACACTGTTTTCCATTACTGGCAATGGCATGGTTTATGTTCCTTTGCTCAAGGCAGGAAGTAGCGACCCTTCTCTACTGCGACATAACATCTGCCGTGGGACAGGGCAAGGAGCAGAGATTATATATTTTGGCGTTGATAACGCCCCCGCGCCAAGTGTAGGTATTTTAGCCTCTGAAGGGGTAGGAAGTTGGTCGGCACCGGTAGCGGTACTATATGTAGGCAAGAACTCCACGACAGGTCGCAGCGTATCAGCCGGAGGTACCGTCAATACGTCTGGCAATGACTATGCTGAGTATATTTTCAAAAGCCCAACCTGCGGTATCGTTTCCCCCGGTCAAATAGTCGGCATTACCGCCGACAATAAAGTCACGGACCAGTGGGCCGATGCTGTCATGTTCTCGATCAAATCGACGGCGCCCTCGTTTGTCGGTGGTGATTCCTGGGCGAATGACATAGGGCAGCGACCATCGCCCCAGGCAGGGCCAGCGCCGACCCAACCCCGGCGCCGCGAAGACCTGCTCACGCAGCAGCCCGTGCCCGGTATCAACCCACCGGTATTCGAAGACGTGATAACGGAAACCGGCGACACCGATGACGAGTGGGCGGAAAAGCAGGCCACCTACACCGCCGCACTGGCCGCCCATAACATTGCCGTGCAGAAGGATGCCGAAGCCATGGCCTCCTTCGACGCGGCGCTGGAAGTCGAGCGCCAGAAGGTCGACCGCATCGCCATCGCCGGCCGCGTGCCGGTGAACGTGCTGGGCGCACAGCCTGGCGACTACATCGTGCCGGTGCAGGACGACACCGGCATCAAAGGCATCGCCGTGCACGAGGACGATCTCAGCATGAAGCAGTACCTGCATGCAGTCGGCCGCGTGATCTCGATCGAACCCGATGGCCGGGCTTATGTGATGGTCAAGTCCGTGTGACCAGGCAGTAATCCCTCCCAAACCCGCTTCGGCGGGTTTTTTTATTTCCTCCACCAGTATCGAAATGGTCGAGGTGATGCTGTCGAAGCGGCGCTGGGAATTTGCCGCCACCGAGCCTATCTGCGCTGCCACTGGGTTTATTTCACCAATCACTTACCTCATTCAGGAAGGGGCATTGCTGCCATGAGCAATCTTCGCATCATCCACGACAACGCCGCTGACCGCGCGGTGCTGGCTGCATCAAGCCAAACCGGCGAACTGGGTCCGGCCAACCTGCAGCGCGACAGCAAGAATGCCGTGCTGCGCGCCAGCGGCACTGCACAGACCATCATCGCCACCTGGCCAACGCAGGAGTCCATCGCCTGCGTGGCGCTGATCTCCACCAACATGACCAGCAGCGCGCGCATGCGCGTGCGCGGCTATGCCCAGCCGGGCGACGCAGTGCCGGTATTCGACACAGGCAGCATCTTCCCGTGCCCGGCTGCCGTGCATGGCTCCTATCCCTGGGGCGTGCTGCCGCTCGGCTGGAACGCCTATCAGTGGGGCGGCGTGAACACTTGGCCGTGCGGCGGCGGCTCCGACGGCGTGACATGGTTCGCCCCTGTACGCGTGCGCCAGATAGTGATCGACGTATCTGCGCGACAAAGCCCGGAAGGCTACCTGGAAATCTCGCGTCTGGTGGTGGGCAATTACTGGTCACCGCAATACAACGCCGAGTATGGCGCCCAGTTGCAGACGCAGGATAGCAGTGAAAATTACCGCACGGGTGCAGGCAACCTGAAAACTGCGCTGGGCACGAGCAGCGACAAGCTGAGCATCAATCTGACGCACCTGACATCGATGGACCGTGCGCGCTTCATGCGTATCCTGCGCGAGAACGGCAAGGGCAAGGCGATGCTGTTCAGTTTGTTCCCGGAAAACCCGGATCCGTTGCTGGAGCAGGATTACATGCTGTATGGCAAAGCCAGCAACAGCGACGCGGTAACTACGCCGTACTTTGACACTTATTCTGCACCACTACAAATTGAAGGAATTTAAATGGCTGACAAATTTTATGATGGTATGCCCAACGTCAACGAGAAATTGAATGAGATGGATCGGGCGTTTGCGGCGGGACCGTACAACGCGTTGCCTTTAACTGGCGGCACTATGTCAGGACCGATCACGACGCCGAGCTTCATTACGATGGCGGTGCGTGGTCCTGGTCAGCAACAGAATGTTGGTCTAAGCAATGGCTGGTGGCGTATTGCCAAGTTTAATGTTGCTGCCTTGAGCGGTGAAGCCACCATCCGGATTTCCGGCGCGACTTCGTATTCATCCTACGAAGGTTCCTCCAATGGCATCGAAACGGTGATTTTGTTGCGCTGTGATAATGATGGCAAGATTCGTGGCTCTTGGTACAGTATTGGCGATGGCAAGCATGCCGATATCCAGGGAGTAAAGATAGGCAGCGATGGCGTCATCTATGTGGGCGCGGTGCAGTTTTCCACGCTGTCCTGCTATATCGATTCAAATATGTGGTTTCAGCAAAAACTGGAATTCCTTGGTACCGAGCTGCCCAAGGATTCGTGGGATGCCATCGCCGTGTATGCGCTGAGCGTTGGCGGCGCACCAGCCATGACAGTAAGGCCGGGAGCCGTCGAATTGCAGACTAATTCGACGTTGAATGGTCCTAAAACCATTCATGTAGGTCTACGCGGCGGACAGCAAAGTAGCCTGTTGGTGCCAAACGGCGGCAATCCATTGTTGCCCAACACATATTACGAAGTGGGCGCGCTGGGTGTCGGCGGCATAGCCGGCGCTGCGTTTCCCGGTCGCTTCCTCTGGTCAACTTCCGCAGGAAGCGGTAGCCTTTACTATCAAGGCTACAAGATGAATCTGCGGGCCTATGACGAAAACAGCGGGAATCTCTCCGCACCCTTGCTGGGCGTTACCGGCACGGGCCAGGTGGCGTGGCCGGGCAATATGCGGTGCGGCCCCGCTTCCACGGGCGCGGCGGCGCGTGATCTCCATACGATTTACAAGGATACGACACCGGCGGGGGAGATACTGTACGTGGGCCGCACTGGCGAACCGGCGACGGCCACCCTGGCGGTACTGGCTGGCGCCGGTACCGCATCATGGGCAGGGAGCACCGCCGTGCTGTATGTGGGCCTCCAGACCACCGGCCGCAGCATCAATGCCGCTGGCACGATCAATGCCAGTGGCGCCGACTATGCCGAATACATGTTGAAGTCTCCTGCATGCGGCATCGTCGCGGCAGGACAGGTGATCGGCATCGGCGCGGACGGCAAGCTTACCGATCGCTGGGCCGACGCCATCTCGTTTGCCGTGAAATCTACCGATCCTTGCATGGTGGGCGGCGACAAATGGTCGCAGCGGCTCGGTTCCCGTCCGCCATCTGTGACGCGTGTACCCGATAGCGTCGAATCGCAGCTGGTCAGCGAGGCGCAACCGGCTGTCGAAGCCGTCTACGATGGCTTGACCCTGCTCACGCCAGCGATTCCCGCCAAGGCTGCCGTATACCGCGAGGTACCGCTGGCAGGCGATACGGATGAAGAGTGGGCTGTTCGGCAGGCTCCAGGGCTTGCCTTCGATGCCGCACTCGAAGCGCTGCGCCAGACGGTTGACCGCATCGCTTTCGCCGGTCAGGTGCCATGCAACGTCCTGGGAGCCACTTCCGGACAGTTCATCGTGCCGGTGCAGCAAGGCGAGGGCATTGCGGGCATTGCCATCAATGAGGAGGATATGACGCTCCAGCAATACATGCGTGCCATCGGCAAGGTCATCGCCATCGAAGATGATGGACGCGCCCGTGTCATTGTGAAAGTGGCATAAAGACTGCGCTTGCAACATCCCAACCCGCCTCGGCGGGTTTTTTCATTTCCACCACCTGAAAGGCAATCATGGCCCTCGAAACCACCGCCGCCGGCGGCGCATTGATCAAACTGTTTGGCGTGCCCGTGCTGGCCGGCGCCGCCGCCACGTCGCTGGGCTTCATGTTCATGTGGCCCCAGTCCACCAAGGAGGCATTCATTCGTTTCTGTTCCAGCATCATCATTTCCACCTTTCTCGGTCCCTTGCTCGTGGCCGCCGTGCTGTCGTGGTGGCCCAGCCTGTTCGACAGCGCGAAGACCGTGGCGGCCCTGTATGGCGGCGACCCGGCCACGGGGTTTTTGTTCATCGCCGCGCCGCTGATGGTGGCGGCTGGCTTGCCCGCCTGGTGGGTGCTGGGCGCCTGCGTGCGCTGGTTCGACAAGCGGCGCGGCAAGGATATCGGCGAACTGGCGGCCGATGCGGCCGCTGCCGTCAAGGATGTGCGGGGCCTGCTGTGACAGGCGCGCAATTGATGCAGATCATGCCGTTGGCTGGCCGCCGCGCTATGCTGTTCCTGGCGCCCTTGAATGCGGCGATGGCAGAATTCGGTATTGATACGCCGCTGCGTCAAGCGGCGTTCCTGGCACAGGTGGGCCACGAATCGGGACAGTTGCGCTATGTGCGCGAGCTGGCCAGCGGCGCGGCTTATGAGGGGAGGGCGGATCTGGGCAATGTGATTGCCGGCGACGGCGTGCGCTTCAAGGGGCGCGGCTTGCTGCAGGTGACGGGGCGCGCCAATTATGCGGCGTGCGGCGTGTCGCTGGGTCTGGACTTACTGGCGGCGCCGCAGTTGCTGGAGCAAACGATTTTCGCGTGTCGCTCGGCGGGCTGGTTTTGGCAATCGCGCGGCTTGAACCGCCTGGCCGATGCGGGCGACCAGGAACGGGTGACGCGCCGCATCAACGGCGGCGTGAACGGTCTGGCCGAGCGCTTGGTCATATTCGCGGCAGCGCGCAAGGTGCTGACGTGAAGCCGTCGTTGAGCATCCTGGCCATGCTGCTGTTGCTGGGGGCAGCCGTGTTTTGCGCCCAGCGCTGGGGCCGCGAAGCCGGTCGCGCCGCGTGTGCGGCGCAAGTGCAGGAGGTGCAGGGCCTGTTGCGGCGCCAGACCCAGGCGCTGAGTGCGATGCGGGAAGAGGCCGCACGCCGGTCGGCGCGGGCCCGGCAGGCATTGGCCACGGCGCAGGCCGGGCAGGCAGGCGCCCAGGCGGCAGCGGCGCGCATCCTGGCATTGCAGCCAGGTGACGACGCTTGCCGCGCGGCCGAGGCGCTGATCGCCAGCGAAATGCCATGAGGCCGCAGTGTGAGAGTAGGGGATGGCTGGCAAGGAGGCGGAGTATCAAGTGTGCCGGCAAGGTATTGCTGGTGAGTGTATTGACCGGCTGTGCGGCATGGGTGCCCGCATCGAAGGTGGAAACTTGGCCGGTGAGCGCGCCCTGCATCGCCGCGCTCCCGGCCGCTCCCGCCTTGCCGGCTGTGCCATCCCACGGCATCTTCGAGCAAGTGCAAGCCCTGCTGGCGCGCGAGCAATTGCGTGCCGCCCATGTGCGCCAGCTGGAATCGCTGCTTGAGGCCTGCTCTGATGGCTAGGAGTCTATCCCGGTAGGGAGCGTCTTCTGCTGGCAGCGCATCAGGAGCGAGAACAAGGCGTGAGGGGACGCGTGGCGAGCCACGCCATGACTATCAACACAGTCCTCACTTCCGAGAGGCGCCAGCAGGGGGGTATGCATCTACTGGGATAGGCTCCAAGCACCAGTCGCCAGGTTCCAGCTTCAGACTCCAACTTCAACTCCAACTTCAACTCCAACTCCAACTCCAACTCCAACTCCAACTCCAACTCCAACTCCAACTCCAACTCCAACTCCTGCCATCAGCCATCAGCGGCCGGTCAGCCCCGCCGCCTTGTGCCGCCTTCTGGTGCAGGCGGCTGGCAGCCTGCGAGAAAACGGTGCATCCACCGTCAAATTGCCTGATCTCTGGCGATTTTCGGCACGATTCTTGTATACAATCCACCTGGCACGATGCGTGCATGGCATGCCTTGGTCATCCCATCCAAGGAGCTTCGCATGCCTCATCCGCCGCCAGTGTGTTCCTGTCGTCCCGTTTCTCTCTTGCTTTTCCCTTTCACCTGCGCCCATCCGGGCCGCGGTAACCCAGGAAATGGAGCGTAAATGGCCACTCCCCGTCTGAAATCCATCCACCGCAGCGTGCCCGGCGCAACGCCTGCCGCACCGTCCCCCGTCGATGAAATCCTGCCAGCCGGCAAACTGTTCACCCTGGGCTTGCAGCACGTGCTCGTCATGTATGCGGGCGCCATCGCCGTGCCGCTGATCGTCGGCCGCGCCCTCAAGCTGCCGCCCGAGCAGCTGGCGGCATTGATCAGTGCCGACCTGTTCTGTTGCGGCCTGGTGACCCTGATCCAGTCTTTGGGCATCGGCAAGTACTTCGGCATCCGCCTGCCAGTGATGATGGGCGTCACCTTTGCCGCCGTCAGTCCCATGCTGGCCATGGCGAACAATCCCGCCCTGGGCATCACCGGCATCTTTGGCGCCGTGATCGGCGCCGGCGTCGTCTCCATGCTGATCGCGCCCTTCATCAGCCGCCTGCTGGTTCTGTTTCCGCCCGTGGTTACGGGCAGCATCATTGCCGTGATCGGCGTGTCGCTGATGCGCGTGGGCGTGAACTGGGCCATGGGCGGGCCGCCCGCCATGGCGCAAATCGCCGATCCCGCCTTCCTCAAGATGGCCGCTGCCGCCACGGCGGCCGGCTTGCCCGCGCCAGCCGGCCCCGTGCCCCTGATCGCCAACCCCGGCTACGGCGCGCTGGATAACATGGGCATCGCCTTCTTCGTGCTGGCCGTCATCTTGCTGGTCGCCAAGTATGGCCGCGGTTTCCTGTCGAATATCGCCGTGTTGATCGGCATCATCGCCGGCACGGCCCTGTCGTTTGCGCTGGGCAAGGCCGATTTCGCCAAGGTGGCCGGCGCCAAGGCCTTTGCCATCGTCACGCCATTCCAGTTCGGCATGCCGACCTTCGACCTGGTTGCCATCGTCACCATGAGTTTGGTGATGATCGTCGTCATGATCGAGTCCCTGGGCATGTTTTTGGCGCTGGGAGAGATGACGGACAAGCGCGTCACGCAGGCCGACATCAGCCGCGGCTTGCGCGTCGATGGCCTGGGCACCCTGATCGGCGGCATCTTCAATACCTTTCCGTACACCTCGTTCTCGCAAAACGTGGGCCTGGTGGGCGTGACGGGCGTGCGCAGCCGCTGGGTCTGCGTGGCGGCCGGCCTCATCCTGCTGGTGATGGGCGTGATTCCGAAGATTGCGCAGACGGCCGAAGCCGTGCCGGCGTTCGTGCTGGGCGGGGCAGGGCTGGTGATGTTCGGCATGGTCGCCGCCACCGGCATCCGCATCCTGGCCGGCGTCGACTACAAGAGCAACCGCAACAACCTGTTCATTGTCGCCCTGGCTATCGGCTTCGGCATGCTGCCGCTGGTGGCGGAACAATATGCGCAGCACATGCCCAAGGCCCTGTCGCCGTTGTTGCACAGCGGCATCCTGCTGGCCGCCATCGTCGCCGTGCTGCTCAATCTGTTCTTCAACGGCCTGGCGTCGCAGGAAAGGGCGCGGGAGCAGGCGCGCGACAACAGTCATGGCAGCGAGTAAGGTGCCGCCCTGTGCCCTGATAAATGGCACGCGCCGCATGCCGGTCAGCCAGGCGGCAGAGTCCTCAGCACCACGCAATTGCGCCCCGCATCCTTGGCCTGGTACAGCGCGGCATCGGCCAGGCGCAACAGGGTGTCCGGATCGGCGGCGCCCGGTGGCGGCTGGACCGCGATGCCGACGCTGATCGTCACATGCTGCGCTTCCGCGCTTGCGTGGGCGATGCCCAGGGCTTCGATGGCGCGCCGCAGCGCTTCGCCGGTCTGGCGCGCTTCGTCCGCGCCGGTGTTCGGCAGCACGATCGAAAACTCTTCGCCGCCGTAGCGCGCCGTCAGGTCGCCCGCGCGCCGCATGCCGGCCGCCAGCGCCTGCGCGACCCGGACCAGGCAGGCGTCGCCGGCCTGGTGGCCGTGACGGTCGTTGTAGCGCTTGAAGTAGTCGACATCGAGCATGATGACGGCAAGCGGCTGGCTGACGCGCGTGGCGCGCGCACATTCGGTGCGCAGCACGTCGTCGAAATGGCGCCGGTTCGCAAGGCCCGTCAGGCCGTCGGTGATGGACAGGGTCGCCAGCTTGCGGTTGGCGTCCTCCAGCTGTTCCGTGCGTTCGGCAACGCGCCGCTCCAGGCTGTCATGCAGCCTGGCGCTGGAGATCGAGATCATCGCCTGTGCGCCGAGCATGCGCAGGAACGCCACGCGTTCTTCCGTGAACGAGGCGTCGGCCAGCCGGTTCTCGAAGTACAGGATGCCGCCGATCTGGCCGCCGTGCCGGATCGGCAGGCACATGACGGCGCGCGGCTGCTGCAATTGCACGTAGGGGTCGGCGGCAAAGCGCGAGACGGCCATGATGGAGTCCTCGATCACCTCGGTGCCAGTGCGGATGACGTAGCGCAGCAGCGACAGCGGGAACTGCGGGTCGCTGGCGGCGTTCAGGTCGAGCTGGCGCGACTGCAGCACGGTGGTCACATCGCCATCGATATTGGCCTCCAGCTGGTAGCTGCCTTCGGCGAGCAGCAGCAGGCGCGCTACCTGTCCGCCGGCGTTTTCGCAGACGATGGAAATGAGGCGCGTCAGCACGTTGCGCAGGCCGACTTCGTTCGACAGGATTTGTGCCGCCTTCAGCAGCGACACCAGGTCGAGCGCGGAACTGCCGTGCGTGTGGGAGACTGAATGCGGCTGGGTGCTGCGGCCGTCCATCCTGGACAGCAGCGCAGCGTGGCGCGCCCGCAGCTGCGCCACCTTGCCCTCCGCGCCCCACTGGCCGTAGCGCGCGATGGCGTCGCGGATGAAGACGGCCGCCACGCGCGGCTGTCCCTGGTCATGCCAGCATTCGCCGCACAGCTCATTGCCCAGCGCTTGCACGTTGACGTAGCCTGCCAGGCCGGCCGCGTCGATCGCCTGCTGGTAGCAGCGCGTGGCCAACTGCAGGTCTTGCCGGTAGCGTGCCATCTCGGCCATCACCAGCAGATGTTTGGCAGCGCTATTGTCCGAGCCCTGCCTGGCCCACTCGGCCAGATTGCCCTGCAGCGTGCCGATCACGGCCAGTACATCGCCCGCATCGGGACGCGCGGGAGCGCGCCGCAAGGCGCGGATCAGGATCAGTGCGGCGTAGAAGCTGGACTCGGCAACCTTGGCCTGGCCGCGCATGATCTGGGTGACGATGCCGAGCTGGCCGGCCAGCAGCTCGGCGTCGGCGCCGTCGAACAGATAGGCGTTGCGTATCTTCCCTTGCAAGAAGTAGGCGCGGTACAGCTGCGAGCCGCCATACCGATCGAGGAAGCGCGTCTCGCTGAAGCCAGCATCGTCGTAGCTGTCGTGACGGGGCAGGAGGCCCATCAGGCACTTGATCGGCTGGACCGCGGCGGCGACGCAGCAATCGGCCATCGCCTGCTGGCCGTTGGCGCGCATCAGCGCCAGGTCGTGCTCGATGTCGTGCATCAGGTGCGGCAGGTAGTCGCCGAGGATGATACGGTCGGTGGCGCGCACGGCCGCCACCACGCCGACCTGGACGAAATCGGCGATTTCCAGCGCCCAGCCAAACGCCTCTTCGTACAGGGCGTCGGAGCTGCGCAGCGGCTGCGTCCAGTGGTTGCTGAGCGCGCCGAACATCAGGCCCGTGAGCGTGCGCGTCTGCAGGTTGTCGCGGCGCCTGGCCAGCGCCATCGCCATCGCGCCGAAGGCGTAGCCGCGCGCGACGTCGCCGTCGTACAGAACCAGCATCAGCGCGTAGCCGACATAGGCGACGGCGCTGAAATCGCTGTTCCCCCGCTGCATGGACAGCCGCGTCATCGACACCACCATCAGCGCGCTGAGATCCTGCTGGCCGGCGTAGTAGCTGGCCATCCACAGACCCTGCATCATCTGCATCGCGGCCACCGCGTCCGGCTCGCACATGTCGTCGGCCGCCAGCAAGGTCTCGGGCGCATGCGCGCCAGGCAGCCGCCCGATGTCGGCGAGAATGTCCGCGAAGCGCGCCTTCATGTGCGCCACCTCGTGCGGAATGTCGATGTTCAGCTGCGCCAGGCCGTCGCGCTGCACGGCGATGGCGTCAAGCAGGCGGCCCTGCAATTGATACTGGTGCGCCTGGATGGCGATGCAGCGCAGCTGCGGCAGCGGGCTCAGGGCGCGGGCGCGCACCAGCGGGTAGATCGCCTCCGCGGCATCGAACTGGCCGCACAGGTAGGCCGCTTCGGCAGCACCGAGCTGCAGGTCGAGCCAGAGCCCGGCGTGGACTTCCCACGCCTGTGGCGGCAGCAGGCCGAGACCGATCCGCATGTGCTCCAGGGTGGACTGGAACGCGGCGGAACGTCGTGCCTTGACGCCGGCCTGCAGATTGAGCGTTGCCAGCCGCAGGCGCCCGCCCGCATCGTTGATCAGCGCGCGGCCGGCGTTGAACTGCTCGACGATCTCGAACAGCGACTCGTCCTGACGCTCCGGCGTCGCATGCCGCAGTAGCAGGCGGCCGATGAGCAGATGGTTGGCCGCGCGCGCGCCGTCATCGGCGACCAGATAGGCGGCCTGCTGCACCCGGTCGTGCAGGAAGCGGTAAGCGACGCCGCTGTTGGCCGCATCGGTGTCGCCATTGACGTACTTGTAGCGTTCGTCGAGCGGCTGGATCAATCCTGCCCTGAGCGCCGGCCACAGGTCTTGCTGCGTTTGCCGGGGCGTGCGCTCCGTTGCCAGCGCGAGCGTGTCGAGCGTGAAGCGGTTGCCGCAGGAAGCGGCCAGTTGCAGCAGGTGCTGCGTGACGCCGGGCAGGCGGCGGATTTTCTCCAGCAGCACTTCGACCACGTTATCGGTATATTTGGCCTGTTGTATCGCGGGCAAGTCCCAGTCCCAGCAATCGCCCTCGGCCCGGTAGCGCAGATGGCCCGTTTCATTGAGCGCAACGAGGAACTGGTTGAGGAAAAAGGGATTGCCGGCCGTCTTGCGGTAGCAAATGCTGGTCAGCGGCGCGCAGTCGGGGGCCGCCACGCGCACGGTGGCCGAGACCATTTGCGCCACCTGCGGCTCGCTCAGCGCACCCAGAGACAGTGTCGACAGGCGTACCTCGCGCGCGAGCAGCTTGTCGCGCAGCGCGATGAGCGGATGCGCGGGGCCCACTTCGTTGTCGCGGTACGCGCCGATGAACAGCAGGCAGCTCTTGTCGCACGAGACCATCAGCAGTTCGATCATCCGCAGCGTGGCCGCATCGGCCCATTGCAGGTCGTCGAGGAACAGCACCAGCGGATGCCCGGCAGAGGCGAATACTTCGACGAAGCGGGGGAAGAGGCGGTCCAGGCGCAGCTGGGCCTGTGCCGGCGCCGACGCGGGCGTCGTGTCGATGGGGCTGGCGATCAAGGCCAGCTGGGGAATCAGTTCGACGATCACGCCCATGCCATTGCCCAGGGCCGCGTGCAGTTTGGCGGACCACTGGCGCAGCGTTTCCTCGGGCTGGCCCAGCAGCTGGTGCACCAGCCCCTGGAAGGCCTGGATCAGCGGGGCATACGGCATGTCGCGCTGGAGCTGGTCAAATTTGCCGGACAGGAAACAGCCGCGCCGGGCGATGATGGGCTTTTGCACTTCGTTGACGACTGCCGACTTGCCGATGCCGGAATGGCCGGCCACCAGCAGCATCTCGCACCTGCCCGCGGTGCTGCGTTCAAACGCCGCCAGCAGCATGGCGATGGCATCCTCGCGCCCATGCAGCGTTTGCGGCACGAGGAAGCGGCCGTTGTGGTCGGACAGCTTGAGCGCCTGGGCCGGCTTTTTCGCGCGGCATGCTTCGAGGTCGCTGCGCAGGCCCTGCAAGCTCTGGTAGCGCTGATCGGCATTTTTTTCCAGCAACCGCTGGATGATCGGCAGCAGCTGGCCCTGCAAGCTTGCCAGCGCCGGGTGCGACCAGTCCGGACTGCGCGCAATGTGGCAATGCACGAGTTCCATCTCGTCGCCTGTCTCGAACGGCGCCTGGCCGGCCAGCAATTCGTAGAAGGTGGCGCCCAGTGCATAGAAATCGGCGCGCCAATCGACCCGCCGGTTCATGCGCCCCGTCTGTTCCGGCGCCATGTAGCGCAGCGTGCCTTCCAGCGTCTGGAGATTGACGATGCCATGGCTTTCGTACGGTAGTTCACAGGCGATGCCGAAATCGATCAGCTGCAGCAGGCGCCGCTCGCCATTCCACACCAGGTTGGAGGGATTGATATCCTTGTGAATCACGCCCTGACGATGGACGGCCTCCAGCGCCGCGCACAGTTGCAGCGCGATGTCGAAAAAGTCGTCCAGCGCCAACACGGGCTGCGACGGCGTCCTGCACGCCGCCAGCTGCGTGCGCAGCACCTGGTCGAGCGCCTGGCCGCCGCTATCTTCCACGATCATCGTCCAGTGCCCGCCGTGCAGCTGCAGCGCCAGCGGATGCGCCACGCCAGGATGGCGGCAGCGGCGCGCGATCGCATATTCGCGCTTGAATTGCGCCAGTTGCTGAAAAGAGGGGAACTGCTGATTGGGTTTCTTGACGACCAGCGCCGTGCCATCTGCTGCCCTGGCGCGGTAAACCCGTGAGCGGGCACCGCTGTGCAGCTGTTTGATGATCTCGTGGTCGAAAAGGGAGCGCATGGGCTGGGCTAGCGGTACACAGACGGTTGCGGGAGCCTTGAGGCGCACATTTCGGGGTATTGCTTGGTTGTAAGTATTATATCAGGAGGGGGCTTGGGGGAAGGGAGGTGCGATGGGCGTTGTTGTAAAAATGCCAGCGAGGCTGGCCTTCCCGAATGCCGAAAACGAGCGCGCTGACAATCGCGGCAAAGTCGAACTAGCGCAGGTGGTGGCGTGCATGCCATCATGGCAACGCAGCGCCCGGCTGTTCGCTGCCCGCTTTGATGCCGCCGTGCTGGTGCTTGCCCAGGGTGATGGCGCTGGCCAGACCAGGTGCGCGTGCTGCCGGCGCGTGGTGTTGCCCAGTTCAGCCATTCGGTGGTGAGGGACGGCCCCAGTCGCACGCGCGCCTTGGCCCCTTTCACCTCGGCAATGGTGCCCAGGCGGATCAGGTTTTGCAGCAAGCGGAGGAGGTCGGACAGGTCGGCGTTCATGCAGTGCATGTTGCCGAAGTCCGCGTGTGGATGCACGCGGGGGCGGGTTGATATAGAGCTTAATGACTATGAGGTCGGAAGGTTAGGGCAACATTCGCCAGTTGAAATTTTCGATGAGTAGTTGCAGTTAAAGTGCCAAATCTAAAAAGTTACAAGGACACATTCTCTGTCACTGCTTTCATAAAACCTGATCTCATATTCCCTGGATGGGTAGTTCTCTGCCTGGACTTCAATAGCGACCATCGGCCGTTCATGTCCTGGCAATGAGTTTGCCGCATCGGAGACGGCGGAAACAGACACAAGGCGAGGAGATTGAATTTTCCCCCAAGATTTGACTGCTGCCAGACCAATCACATTCTCGTGGGATGAGGCCATGCAAACAAGGTTGTTCCAAGTATTGGCGTCATCTTGCTGATAGGCATCAATTAACCGGTAGGCGTTTGCCAAGAGTTTTTCTGTTCCTGGCGGTGTGGTTGCATGCATACTGATGGGTGGCTTGTTGCTCACACATCCGCAACACAACGTGGCGAGTAAAATGACGATATTTTTTTTCATTGTTGGGTACTAACGATAACTGTAAATGTGGCTGCGTTTGGCCGGTACCGGCCAATATCACGCGACTCTAACTCATTTGATAACTAATGTCAGTTGAAGTTTGCATTGAAGCATCTTGGTTTTTTTCCATGTGACGCAGCAGCGATTCGCGGATCAACGTTCGATCCGGTTCACTCAAGCCCAGAAACGGCCGCTCCGGGTACTTACAGACGGCCCCTTTTGGGGTAACGCGGACTGGCTGGCCAAACTGATGCACTTGCACCACGCGCGCCACCCAGCCAAAAAAGCCGACTTCGATCTGGTCGCCGCCCGCCTGCGCTTTCAGGTCTTTAGCGGTACGGATTTTGGCAAACATGGCCGCCTTCTGCCGCTTGATGCGCCCATTCTTGCCCTTGAATTCCTTGCGCCGCTTGCGCGCCGGATAGGCCGCGCCATCCGGCCCCTGCTGTTGCTGTGCCTTGATACGCTGCGCCTGGCTGCGGCGCAGGTCGATGGCCACTTTGCGATTGATGGCGCGGCGCTGGGACGCAGCTTGGTCAGCAGGTCGTCGCTCACGGCCTCGCCTCGGGCGTGCGCCATTCGGCCAGCAGCGTCTTGCCGTCGTACCTGTTTCAGATTCGTCCGCGTAGGCCGGCATGTGCTGTATCTCGGCCAGGTGCTCGGTCAGATCCAGCTTGATGGAAAGGTCGACCGTTTCATGGTTATTAAAATCCACTTCGAAGACGATGCTGTGCTTGTGCCTTTTCTTGTTGGTCATCAGGTCGAACTGGTGACCTCTCAGCCAGGCGAGCAGGGGCACCATGATGGCGTCGCACGCACTATCACGGCGTAAATCTGGCGTAATCGCTACAGGTTCTTGTCGGATTTACTCTGAATAAGGGGAAATGTCGGGACGTAAAAAAGCCACTAAACCGTTGGGTTTAATGGCTTTTTTTATGTTTCTGAATTCTGTGCGCTGGTGCCCGGAGCCGGAATCGAACCGGCACGCCCTTACAGGCGGGAGATTTTAAGTCTCCAGTGTCTACCAGTTTCACCATCCGGGCAGCGCGGCGAGATTCTAGCACAGGTGATGCTCATTGCACCATCTTGAACTCCCCCAGTCCGAATAGGTGCCCGGATCGCGCATGGGCCAGTGCAGGATTGCCGCGCTGGCATCCCTGTGTGGCAGGCGTCGCGCGCAGCCGCTGTCCTGATGGATTCGCCGGAATCCTGTCTGGCCTAACTCATTGTTTTTCTTTCATTTTTTGCTCCCGCTGCTTCCAGCGCCAGGGGCTATTTGGCGTTGTCCATTGAAAGGAGGTGTGTCGACGCGTACGTGATCAGGTGCGCGAGGTTGTTGTTCATTTGAAGTCGTTTTTTGTCTGGCAATCTGTATTTCACTTAAAAGAGGAACACCATGACTCGTTCAGTAAAAGAATTGATGGAAAATACCCGTTCGCCGCAGGCGAATCAGACCTTGCAGTCCTATCTCAACGGTGGTGGGAATTTTGTGTATGGCAGTGGCTACAATTTGTATCAACGCGGCAGCACGGTGAATGGCTTGATACAGTCGGGTACGATCTACATCGATGAAAGCGGCATCGCCCTCGCTGCCGCCAAGCGCGGCGTGCCGGTCGATCAGCTCCTGACGGAGGTGTATATCCATGAATTGGGGCATTTCGTGTATCGCCGCGATGACGCTGTGCCGGTTGCTCCGGAGGCGAAGGAAAACTGGTGCTATGAGCGCGAAGGGGAAGCGGCAGTATTTGGTTTTCAGGTTGCCATGGAAGCGCATCAGCAAGGTATTCCACTCAGCGTAGCAGGCACCGATTCCAATCCTGACCTGTATGCCACCATGTTGGCGATACATTACAGCCTGAGCACGCTCGACCCTAGGTCCAAGCAGTATCTCGCGGCGATGATTGCGGCGGCGGGACGCGAATTTGCCAAAGATCCGAAGTACAGCGAGTACTGCAAAGGTCTTGCCAAAACTCAGTTGGGCGCTCCGCCGCCTTACCAGATACCTGGCGCATATGGTGCAGGTGGCAACGGCAACGGCAACGGCGGCGGCGGCGGTGGTGGCATCGGCGGCAGTGGCGGCAGCGGCCCCAATCCCGGCGGTACTGTCACGGTGCCCAAGACTCCCAACGTCGAGATGCTCCCTGGCTAAGAGCCTGTCCCGGTAGTGAACGTCTTCTGCTGGCGTCCTCACTTTTGACGGGCGCCAGCAGCGGATGTATTCATCTGCCGGGACAGGCTTCAGTTAGTTGGTCGCTGCACAAGAAAGCCGTCCGGTGGATGCCGGACGGCTTTGCCATGCGAAGGCGGATGCCGCTACAAGCTGGAAGCCATCAAAACACCGCCTTGAACTGCACCCCATACGTGCGCGGTTCGTTGATGATGCCCGTCAGGTTGTCGAAATCGATGGCGCCCAGCGACTGGATCTGGTTGGTGATGTTGCGGCCATACGCGGAGAGTTCGTATTTGTCCCATTTGTAGCCGACGCGCAAGCCGCCTTCCAGCAGTTCCTTGGCCTTGTATTCCTTCGCTTCATACAGGAAGAAGTTGTAGCTGGTGCGGTAGGCCCAGTCCGTGTAGGCGTAGAACTCGCCGTTGGCGAGGGGAATGCTGTATTTCAGGGTGAAATTGGTCTGCCATTCCGGCGCGCGCGGCAGCGGGTTGCCGTCGATGTAGGCCGTGCCTTTGAACGGGCCCAGCGGGTCGGTGACGGTGCAGCCGCTGGCCGGGTTGTTTTGCGCGTTGCCGCAGCTTTGCACGAACAGCTTCTTGTCCTGGATTTCCGTGTGGTTGTAGCTGCCGCCCAGGGTCATGCTGAGCGAGTCGCTGAGGTTCGCCTGGAAGTCCAGCTCCACACCGCGGCCCGTGGCCTTGTCGGCGTTGATCAGCTGGTTCATGTTGACGGCGCCGCTGCCGGCCGTCAGCTGCTTGTCCTTCACGCGGTACTGGAACACGGCCAGGCTCAGGCGCGCGCGCTTGTCGAACAGGTCTTGCTTGATGCCCGCCTCGACGGACAGCGCTTTCTCGGCGCCCGCAAACGAGGGGCGGTCGGCCAGGCCGTTCAGGCGGCCCTGCATCGACGGCGCGCGGTAGCCGGTGGCGATGCGCGCGTAGGCATTCGTTGCCGGCGTGAGCACATAGGTGCCGCTCAAGTCCCAGCTGACGTTGTGCGAGGTGTCGTGCAAGTCGAAGGGACCGGCCGTGGTCGCTTCCACGCGCTTGGCCGAGAAATCCTTCTTGTCGCTCGTGTAGCGCAGGCCGGCGCGCAGTTTCAGGGCGTCCGAGACCGTGTAGTTGAGCGAGCCGAAGGCCGCGTACGACTTCGAGCTCTGGTTTTGCGTGGCGTAATTCGGGCTTTGCGGGTTGCCGGGCGCCAGGCTGTTGAAGCCGAAGCTGTCGATCTGGATATCTTCCTTGAAGTAGAACAGGCCGCCTATCCATTGCAGCGGGCCGCGGGCAGACGATTCGGCGCGGAATTCCTGCGAAATCTGCTTGTGGTTGGGGATCGCGTCGGCCGTTTCCACGACGAAAGGAATGAAGCCGGGGCCCATCGGCGGCGCGTACACGGCGCCATAGCCGCCGTCGACGTCGGCGCGGCTGTAGAAATCGAGTTTTTCGTAGCCGGTGATCGAATGCAGGGTGACGCCGGGCAAGTCCCATTTCAGGCGCATGCTGCCGCCCTTGGTTTTCAGGTGCTGGCGGTTGATGCCGTCGGTGGGGTAGTTGTCATAATCAAAGCCGTCGACCAGGTCGTTGGTGCCCTGCTTCAGGATATTGGCGCGGAACAGGGTGGCCGTGCCGTCGAGATTGCGCGCATGCACGTTGAACAGGGCCGTGAAGTCGCGCGTGGGCTTGACCAGCACCTGCAGGCGGGCAGCGCTGTCTTCATAGCCTTCGAAGTCGCGCGTGCCGGTGGGGCGCGGGTTGTGCACGCGGTCGTCGCGGCGCTGCGTCTGGCCGGAAAAGCGCAGGGCGACCGTGTCGCTGACGGGCACGTTGTAGGCGCCTTCCAGGTTTTTCATGCCATCCTTGCCGAAACCGCCGCTCAGGTAGCCTTCCGTCTTGAAGACGGGCTTGGCGGAATCGAACTTGATCACGCCGGCCGGCGAGTTGCGGCCGAACAGGGTGCCTTGCGGGCCGCGCAGCACTTCGACCTGATCGACGTCAAACACGGGAAAACCTTTCAACATGGCGTTTTCCTGCACCACGTCATCCATCACCAGGCCCACCGGCTGCGAGGCGTTCAGGTCGAAGTCGGTATTGCCCAGGCCGCGAATGTAGAAGCGGGGGAAGGTGCGGCCGTAATCCGATTCGACGGACACGCTGGGCGAGCGGCTGTTGAGGAAGCGGATGTCGGCGCCGCCGGCCGTCAGGGTGTCGAGCTTGTCGCCCTTCAGGGTGGCGATGGACATGGGTACGTCCTTGATGTTTTCCGCGCGCCGCTGGGCAGTCACGATCACCGTTTCCAGCTGGCCAGGGCCGGCCTGCGCCGCTGGTGCGGCCGGCGCCGGCACGCTGTCCTGCGCCAATGCCTGCAGGGGAAAGGCGGCAGCGATTGCCACGGCTATCAGGGTGTGGCGTATGGTGCTGGCGTGTGTGCTGGCATGCGGTGTCATCATGAAACGGCTCCTGTCGGTCAAGGTTGTTCGAAAGGTCCAGGCAGGCGCAAGTCCGCTAGACGAAAAATCATGCTAGCACGGAAAGTTTTGGTATTCATGCCATTTTCCAGGCCAGACTATTTATATGCGTTTCGACTCAATACGTGAATAAAATCGTATTTGTCGTCAATTTCGGGCGGGTGCATAGTGGAGTGCCGGCAGGCCTGCGCGGGCGCAAATGGGGCGGGACATGGTGATGGGGTTTCCTGCGGCCGCGCAAAAAAGCCGCGTGCATTCTGTCGTAGTGCCGGGCTCGGAACGCAGGAAATACAACAGTTGCCGCGGATTTTTGCTGTGAGGGCTTGTTGTTGCAACGCGACAGGGGGAGACCGGCTGTGGCTCTCCCCCTGTGCGTGTGACGCGGGGCATGCGTAGCCGCATGCCCGATCTGCTCAATTAAAACTCTTCCCAGTCGCCGGCCGTCACGGCTTCCGCCTGCACCGCGCGCTGTTTCGCGGGCGCGGCCTGGCGCTTCACGGGGCTGCTGGCGGGTGCCGGTACCAGGCGCAGCGGTTTGTGGCTGGCGCGCACTGGCGCTGGGGCGGGTGCCGCGACCTGGCCGTCGTGCGTCTTGAAGATGCTCACGGTTTGCACCAGGTGGCTGGCCTGGTCGCGCAGCGATTCGGCCGCCGCCGCCGCTTCTTCCACCAGCGAGGCGTTTTGCTGCGTGACGCTGTCCATCTGCGCCACCGCCTGATTGATCTGCTCGATCCCGGTGGACTGTTCCTGGCTGGCCATCGTGATGTCAGCGATGATGTTGCTGACGCGGGCGACACTGGCGACCACTTCCGACATAGTCGTGCCCGCCTGTGCCGCCAGCCTGGCGCCCGCGTCGACGCGGCTGACGGAGTCGTCGATCAGGGTCTTGATTTCCTTGGCCGCGCTGGCGCTGCGCTGCGCCAGGCCGCGCACTTCGGTCGCCACGACGGCGAAGCCGCGGCCCTGTTCGCCGGCACGCGCCGCTTCCACGGCGGCATTCAGGGCCAGGATGTTGGTCTGGAAGGCGATGCCGTCGATGACGCTGATGATGTCGACAATCTTGCGCGACGATTCGCTGATCAGGTCCATGGTGCCCATCACTTGCCCCACCACGGCGCCGCCCTTGCTGGCGACGTCCGATGCGGTCGTGGCCAGCAGATTGGCTTCGCGGGCATTTTCCGCATTCTTGCGCACGGTGCTGGTGAGTTCTTCCATCGAGGAAGCGGTTTCTTCCAGTGAACTGGCTTGTTGTTCCGTGCGCAGCGACAGGTCGCTGTTGCCGGTAGAAATTTCCGCGGCGGCAAGGGCAACCGTGTCGGAATCCTGGCGCACGGACGAGACTACCGAGGTCAGCGACACTTGCATGCGCTGCAGGGCCGACAGCACGCTGGCCGTATCGTTTGGCGCAACGATAAGTTTGCCTGTCAGGTCGCCAGCGGCCAGCAGGCTGACGGCGTCGCACAGCTGCTTCGGTTCGGCGCCCAGCGCCTTGAGCAGGCTGCGCGTGATGAGCCAGCCCGCCAGGGCCGCCAGCACGATGGAGAGCAAGCTGGCGCCGATGAGGATATTTCTGTTGAGAATGTATTCTTCGTTATCTTGCTGCAGGATGAGGGCGGAACGCTGGTCCGTCAGGGCGAAATACTCATCGCTGGCGGCAACGAGGGCGGCCAGCAACGGACGGCATTCCTCGTTCATCTTGGCAATGGCTTGTTCGTTTTTCTTTTGCAGCGCCAGGTCCACGATGGCCAGTGCCACGGGGGCATAGCGTTTTTCGATGCCGTCGATCTTGTTGATGACGCCGCGCACATCGTCCGATACCTCGGGCTGCTGTGCCAGCTGCAGCAGATGCTGCATGTTCTTGACGACATCGGCGTGGGCCTGCAAGACGTGTTTGCGTTCGATCTCCAGGTCTTCCGGCTTGGTGACGAGCACGAGGTTCCTGGCCGCCACGGCACGCATGTCGATCGCGTCACGCACGCGGTGCGCCGTATTGGCGCGGGCGGTGATGCCGTTGACATACTGGTCAAAACTGGCGTTGAAGTTGGAAAGGTTCCGCACGGACAGGATCGATATGCCGATGAGGAAAAAGACCAGCAGGCCGAAAGCCAGAGTGAGCTGGGTGCGAACGGTGAATTTATCCATGATGTCTCTCCCAAGATACGTGTTGACGATTAGAAAGGGGGCTTGCGTGGGCAGGTGGCAAGCGGGCCGTACCTACGCAGTGCTTCTCTATCCAGAACACGGATTCGTGGTGTGAGGATCGTTTTACTTAAAAACCGATTTCAATAATTTATTTGTTTTATTTATTAAAATCATTGTGGCACAGAAAATTCAGTAAATCAATGAGATTTTGCGTGCCAAAAAACAACTTTTCGGCATGGATGGCTGCTCCGGGCGCTGCTTGAGCGGCCCGGAAAGCGTCTGGAGGGGGATCAGCCGGGAACGGGCGTACCCTGGTGGAAAAGCATTTGCCAGCGGCCGTCGCGCCATTTCCACAGCGAACTGCGCAAGCTGGCGCTGGCGGGCAGGGCGCCGCAGGCGTGCCGCAGCGAGCGGTAGGTAACCAGCGCAACATCGTCGGCCAGCAAGCGGGCTTGAAAATCGTGGATGCTGCGTGGGCAAAAGTCTTCTGCTGGCAAGTCCGCCAGGGTTGCCGCACGCGTCCAGAGATTGCCCGAGCTGCCGAATTCGACGAACTCGTCGGCCAGCAGGGCCGCCAGCCTGGCGCTGTCGGCGCGCACCGCCTGGCTTTGCAGCGCCGCTTCCAGCGCCTGCAGGTGCGCCGCCAGGCTGTCCTGCGTATTATCCTGCGCGTCGGCCATTGCCAAGGTCATCAGATGGGAAACGCGCCCGCGCCCGATACATTCAGGCAGGCGACCTTGTCGCTGGAAAAATACTTGATTTGTCCCAGGCCGATGGCGTAGCAGCCGTCGCTGAGCGGGGAAATCGGGCCGGTAAGTTTTTCACCGCTGATCAAGGTCACCACCCAGGGCGTGGTGGCCGGTTTGCCTGCGTGGGCCAGTGCGTGTTGTACCAGGTCTGACATGGAGCCTCCGATGGAAATCAAAGCCTGATGATAGCAGTGGCGCGCAGCCTTGGGCGCTGCCGTGATGGCCGGCCGCTATTGTCAATTTGCATAATGGCAATAAAGTGATATAGTTGACAAGCAATCCGGGCGAAGCAACCTGGCCAGCAATGTTTATTGATCCTTTTCTGCCGTGCCGCGTTGGTTCCGCCGGACGCCGCGCGCAGTCCTTTTGAAAGCCGTACCATGTCCAGCCAGTATCACGACGCATCGCCCCGCTTTTCCCTGCCTCCGCCGCCGGTCACCCAGACGCCGCTGGAATTCATGCCCACGCACGACCTGTCCTTCTGGGACAGCGACGTGTCGCCAGGCTGCACGGTGTCGCTCGATGCCGCCATGTCGTTCAAGGACGGTTATCCGTCCCTGCGCGTGGATTTGCCGGCAGGGTTGCCTGCCGGTACGGTCGTGCGCGTGGGCACCTCGGGCGCCGAGGGCAAAGGCCAGCCGCGCATTCCCTTCGGCTGGGACTTGCGGCGCTTTTCCTTTGCCTTGCGCTCGACCAATGCCGCCATCATGCAGATCGGCGGCATGATTTACCTGGGCGATAGCGAATGGAGTAATTACTGGTATGGCGCCCTGAATGCCTTGCATTACGGCGGCTCGGCCGGCGCGGACACGGTGATGTTCATCGACAACGAGTGGTGGGTGCCCAAGCTGGACGCGCCGCTTGATTGCGAAGGCGTGCCGACGGCAGCGACCCTGTCGCGCGGCAAATTTACGGTGCAGCTGTCGGCAGCCACCACGCAGCCGGAAACGATCTGGCTGGGCATGTTTGCGGCATTGCCGAAGCGTAAAATGCCCACCGTGATCCTGTCCTTTGACGACGGCTTCGCTTCCTGGGATACGTATCTGATGGAGCGGCTGAAGTACTATGGCTTGCCCGCCTCGTTTGCTATCGTCACGTCCCTGCTGGATACGCCCGATTACATGTCGGCAGAACGCATGAAGCTGCGCTTCGACGACCCGTCGCGCCTGTTCGACTTCATCCTGCACCAGAGCGTGCACGACAATGTTGTGGTGCAGGGTTCCGCCAACTATGTGACGGCGCTGCAGGTGGGCCGCGACCAGATGCGCACGGCCGGCATCGGCGGCGATGGGCCATCGCACCATGCCTGGGTCGAATCGCTGTGGACCGATACGGCCATTGATGCCATGCGCGCCGCCGGCTTCCTGTCGGCCCGCGCCGCCGGCTATACGGCGGAGAGCGGCTTTGACCAGGTATTTTTCACCGGCAAGGACAAGGCCGCTTTCATCCTGAACACGGCTGCCGTGAGTCTGACGAACGACGTCACCTTTGCGCAAGTGCAAGCGGCCATCGAGGCGGCGGCGGCCGACGGCAGCTTTGTGTTTGTCAACGGCCACGATATCGTCAGGACGCCCGAGTCGACGTATCAGACTTCGTATGCCGTTATCGATGAGTTGCTGGCCTGGCTGGCGGGGCAGGTGGCGGCCGGCGCGCTGCAAGTGGTGTCGCATAGCCGCTGGTTTGCCGATACGACGGGCAGGGTGACGGACCGGCGCTGATCGCCCCGGGAGCAAGGCCTGCCCCGCGCCTTACGCGTCGGCCAGCAAGTTCTTGGGCAGGGCGACCGATACCAGCTTCCAGCGCCACAGGCCGTCGCGCGCCAGGGTCAGCTCGCCGATGTGGCTTTTGCTGTGGGCGCGCTGCACCACGACGCTGTTCCACGAGGTGTAGCGCAGTTTATAGTCGGGCTTGGTATTGCGCTTGCGGCCGCTGATGTCGCTGACCTTGGCGATGGGCTTTTCGTAGCGGTCATTGAGCTTCATCAAGGCGACGATGCCTTCGGGCATCAGCATGGTATCGAGCAAAGGGTCGATGACGTCGGGGCTGATGTCGTCGGCCACTTCCGGCGCCGAGAACAGGGTGTGCAGTTGCTGCCCCAGGCTGCCGCGCAGCTGGGCCAGGTCGATCTGCGCAGCCAGCGCCTGCGTATCCTCGTCCATGGTGGCCGCGCGGATCTTGTTCATGGTGAAATACGGGCTGCCATAGAAGACGCCGGCCAGCGCGACCAGTGCCACTACAGCGAGAAGCATCATTCTTTTCATCTGCAATCTCTCGGATGCCTGGCGACCCGGTGCGCCTGAAGTGTTGGCATTCTACATAATATTTCCCAAAATCAACATAGCGGTTTAGGTAAGTGTTGTTTTAGATCAAGTTTCTTTAAAGTAATTCCGGCGGCAAGATAATGTCCGTCAGTTTCCAGTCCCAGATGCCATGCCGGCGCAGCAAAAACTGGCTGGCGGCGGGGCCGGCGCCGCTGCGCCGCAGCACCACTTCATTCCACGAACGGTACGCCATGCCGAAGTCGTGGCGCTTGCCGTCCGCTCCCTGCTTGCCGTGCAGGATCAGCACCGTGATGCCGGGCGGCGAGACGATGGTGTCGAGCATTTCCTTGAAATCATCGTCATTGGCCGTTTCGCCGCCCGCCCGCAGCTGGCGCGCCACGCTGGCGCGGATGGCGGGCAGGTCGGCCTGCTGCGCCAGGTTTTCCAGGCGCACGGATTTCGCCGCGATGCTGATGCGGTACATGGCGATGTAGGGGCTGACCCAGGTGAAGCCGATGGCGGCGACGCTAAAAATGATCGCGGTGGCGTACTTTCTTTTCATGGTCCGTGTTTTTGTATGAGCTGTGCCGCCGTGATTTTACCCGGCCAGGCACGGCGGATGGTGTAGCATTCGTGCCGGCGCGGACCATCGCGCCGCAATATTGAGGACAACCATGAATATCACTATCAATCAGGTGCTGCAGTCGTACATCGATCCGCTCACCGCCAGCGAGTACGCGGCGCTCGAGCGCAGCCTGCTGGCCGAAGGCTGCCGCGACGCGCTGGTGCTGTGGAACGACGTGCTGATCGACGGGCATAACCGCTACGCCATCTGCCGCCAGCACGGCATCGAATTCAAGACCATCCAGAACACCAGTTTTAGTTCGCTCGACGACGTCATGCTGTGGATGATCGACAATCACCTGGCGCGCCGCAGCGTGTCGGACTTCCAGCGCGGCGTGCTGGCCTTGCGCAAGAAGGAAATCGTCGCCGCGCGCAGCCCGGCGCCCGTCAGCGCCCAGGATGCGCCCGATGGCGAAAACGCGCCGAAACCGCCAATGAGCACGCGCGAGGAAGTGGCCAAGGCGGCCAGATTGAGCAGCAACCAGATCAGCCAGATCGAGAAGATCCAGAAAGCGGCCTCGCCGGAACTGGTGGAAGCCGTCCGTTCGGGCACGATCTCCATCAATGCGGCGGCCACCGTGGCATCGCTGCCGCCGGAAGAGCAGGTGGCGGCTGTCGCCGGCGGCAAGAAGTTGTTACGCCAGGCGGCCAAGGAAATCCGCGAACAGCGCGCCGCCACGCGCACGCCGCGCGAGCCGAAAGCGCCTCACGTTTCGCAGGACACGCCGGAAACGGGCAACGAGCCGTGGGCGGAAAACGCGGCCCAGGCGCCGTCCGAAGCGGAGCGCCTGCGCGGCGAGATCGCCAGTTTGAAGCAGAAGGTGGCGCAGCTGCAGGCGGAAAATGTGGAACTTAACCAGCGGATTGCAACCCTCATCGACGCATCCTGACGATTGGAGTAGTGCATGCCAGTTCGCCGTGCCCTGTTCGCCGCCATCGCCTGCGGCATCGTTGCCAGTGCTCCCGCGCTGGCGGCGCCCGCCGTTTCCGTCACGGAAATGGCCCGCTGGCAGGCGCAGGCCGCCAACGTCAGCATCGCGCGCGACACCTGGGGCATTCCCCATGTGACGGGCAAGACGGATGCCGATGCCGTCTTCGGCTTGATGTATGCGCAGGCCGAGGACGATTTTCCCCGCGTGGAATTGAACTATATCAATGCCATGGGGCGGCTGGCGGAAGTGGAGGGCGAGCGGGAACTGTACCGCGACCTGCGCATGAAGCTCTTCATCGATCCGGCCGAGCTGCAGGCGCAGTACCGCGCCAGCCCGCCGTGGCTGCAGAAACTCATGGATGCATTTGCCGACGGCCTCAATTTTTACCTGGCCACGCATCCGCACGTCAAACCTCGCTTGATTACGCATTTCGAACCGTGGATGGCCCTCAGTTTCAGCGAGGGCAGCATCGGCGGCGATATCGAATCCGTCAACCTGGCGCAGCTCGAAGCGTTTTATGGCCAGCAAGCCGCGCCTGTGGCGCTGGCCAGCGTGGAAACCGGGTTGGCGTCAGGTCTGGAGCCGGAGCCCAGCGGCTCGAACGGCTTCGCCATCGCGCCCGCCATCACGAAAAACGGCCATGCGCTGCTGATGATCAACCCGCACACCTCGTTCTACTTCCGTCCCGAAGTGCAGGTCACCAGCGGCGAAGGCCTGAACGCCTACGGCGCCGTCACCTGGGGCCAGTTCTTCGTCTACCAGGGCTTCAATGAACGCCTGGGCTGGATGCATACCTCGGGTGGCGGCGACGTGATCGACGAATACCTGGAAAGCATCGTCGACCGGGACGGTGCCTGGTTCTACCGCTATGACGGCGGGCTGCGCCCCTTGAAAGCCGTGCCGCTTACCGTGCCGTACAAGCTGGCGAACGGCGCCATGGGCTCGAAAACCATCACCGTCTACTACAGCCACCACGGCCCCATCGTGCGCGCGCAGGATGGTAAATGGGTGGGAGTACGGCTGATGCACTCGCCCTTGAAGGCGCTCATGCAGTCGTACGCGCGCACCAAGGCGCGCGATTATGCGGCGTTTTACAAGACCATGGAATTGCGCACGAATTCGTCGAACAACACCGTGTATGCGGATGCGGACGGCAATATCGCCTACTTTCACGGCAATTTCATCCCCGTGCGCGACCCGCGCTTCAACTGGAAGCAGCCCGTCGACGGCAGCGACCCGGCCACGGAATGGAAGGGGCTGCACTCGGTGGCGCAAACCATTACCCTGTTCAATCCGAAGAATGGCTGGATCCAGAACACGAACAACTGGCCGTATTCGGCTGCCGGGGCCCACAGCCCGCGCCAGCAGGACTATCCCGCCTACATGTCGGTCTACGGCGAAAACGCGCGCGGCCTGCATGCCGTCAAGGTTTTTCAGAATAAAACAGGGTTCACGCTCGACAGCCTGATCGCCGCCTCCTACGACAGCGAACTGACGGCCTTCGAAGCGCTGCTGCCGCCGCTGTTCGCGGCCTACGATGCACTGCCGGCGGGCGGCGCGCAAAGGCTGGCGCTGGCCGACAAAATCGCCTTGCTGCGGGCCTGGGACTGGCGCTATTCGCTGACGTCCACCGCCACCTCCCTGGCCGTGTTCTGGGGCCAGGAGCTGGCCGAATTGACGGGAAAGCAAGCGCGCGAGCAGGGCGTGCCCGTGGTCGATTTTCTGGCGACGGATAAAGTCAGTGGCGAACAGCGCCTGGCGGCGCTGGCGATGGCGGCCGACAAGCTGCAGCGCGATTTCGGCCACTGGCAAACGCCGTGGGGCGAGATCAGCCGCTTCCAGCGCCTGACGGGCGACATCGTGCAGCCGTTTGACGATGCGCAAGCCAGCCTGCCCGTGCCTTACGCGTCGGGCAACTGGGGCGCGCTGGCCGCGTATGGCCAGAGCAGCAAGAGCCGCACGAAGCGCATCTACGGCGAACGTGGCAACAGCTTCGTGGCGGCCGTGGAATTCGGCCCCCGCATCAGGGCGAAAAGCATCCTCGCGGGCGGCCAGAGCGGCGACCCGAAGTCACCGCATTTCCAGGACCAAGCGGCCATGTATGCGCGGGGCGAGTTCAAGGAGGTGCTGTTTTATCCGGAACAGGTGGAACGGCACCTGGAGCGCCGCTACCACCCGGGAAAATAGCCGCCGGGCCGATCAAATCGCGTCGAGCGCCGTGCGCAAGTCATGGCGCAAATCCTCGATATCCTCGATCCCCACCGACAGCCGGATCAAGCCATCGCCGATCCCCAGTGTTGCCCGCTGTTCGGCAGGGATGCTGGCATGCGTCATCAGGGCAGGGTGTTCGATCAGGCTTTCCACACCGCCCAGGCTTTCGGCCAGGGCGAACACCTCGCAGCGCTCGAGGAAGCGGCGCGCGCCCGCCAGGTCGGTATCGAGGTCGATCGAGATGATGCCGCCGAAACCGTCCATCTGGCGCTGCGCCAGCGCGTGCTGCGGGTGCGACGCCAGGCCCGGATAAAACACCTGTTTGACTTCCTTTTGCTGTTCCAGCCACTGCGCCAGCGCCAGGGCACTTTCGCAATGGCGCTGCATGCGGATGGCCAGCGTCTTGATGCCGCGCAAAGCTAAAAAGCTGTCGAACGGCCCCGCAATCGCGCCCACCGAGTTTTGCAAAAAGCCCAGCTGCTCGCGCCATTCCGCCTGGCGTGCTTCCGCGCCCACGATGGCGATGCCGCCGATGATGTCCGAGTGGCCGTTCAAATACTTGGTGGTCGAGTGCACGACGATGTCGAAACCATGTTCCAGAGGGCGCTGCACCAGCGGGCTGGCGAAGGTGTTGTCGGCCACGGCGATGATGCCCCGTTCGCGGCAGATGTCGGCAATCGCGCGCAAATCGGCCAGTTTCAGCATCGGGTTGGTCGGCGTTTCGACCCATACCATTTTCGTCTCGGGGCGCAGCGCGGCCAGCAGGTTTTCCGGATTCGTCAGGTCGACATACGTGAATTCGTGGCCGGCCGAGCGGCGGCGCACTCTTTCAAACAGTCGATACGTGCCGCCGTACATGTCGTCGCCGGCGACGATATGGCTGCCCGCGTCCAGCAATTCCAGCACGGACGAGATGGCGGCCAGGCCCGAGGCGAACGCGAACGCCGCGCTGCCGCCTTCCAGGTCGGCCACGCAGCGCTCCAGCGCCCAGCGCGTGGGATTGTGCGAGCGGCCGTAGTCCAGGCCTTTGTGCACGCCGGGGCTGTCTTGCACGAAGGTCGAGGTGGCGTAAATGGGCGGCATGATGGCGCCCGTCGACGGGTCGGGCGACTGGCCGGCGTGGATGACACGCGTGGCCAGATGGCTCTTGCGGGGGATGTCTTGGCTCAAGATAAAGTCCTGCGTAAGTGGTTGAGAAGGTCGAAGCGGGTGATCAGGCCATAGAAGCCGGTATCGTCGGCGACGACGGCCGTCAAGCCCCGGTCCAGGGTGGCCCGCAGGGCGGGCAAGCCGCTCGATGGCGCCAGGGTTTCGATCTGCGTCGTCATGGTGGCGCCCACCAGGCCCGCGAAATGCGCGGCGTCGCCGGAGACGTGCAGCAGCAAGTCCGATTCGTCGATAATGCCGACCAGCTGGCCGCCGGCGATGACGGGCAGCTGGGCCAGGTCGCTGGCGCGCATGCGGTTGAAGGCCGTGAGCAGGGTGTCGCCCGGCGCCACGCTGACGACGTCGCCCTCGTCGTAGCGGCGCCCGATCAGGTCGCGCAAGTCGCCCGAGAGCGCGCGCTGCAACAGACCCTGGTCGCGCATCCAGCCATCGTTGTAGACTTTAGATAAATAGCGCGTCCCCGTGTCGCAGACGAACGTGACGACGCGTTTCGGGCTAGTCTGTTCGCGGCAGTATTTGAGGGCGGCGGCCAGCAGGGTGCCCGTGGACGAGCCGCCCAGGATGCCTTCGGCGCGCAAGAGGGCGCGCGCCGAATCGAAACTTTCCTGGTCGCTGATGGTGTAGGCTTTCGTGACGCTGTCCATGTCGGCAATCGACGGGATAAAGTCTTCGCCGATGCCTTCGACGGCCCACGAGCCGCTCGTGTCGCTCACTTTCCCCGTGTCGATGTATTCGGTGAGGATGGAGCCTTGCGGGTCGGCCAGCACGAATTCCAGCTTCGGCTGCGCCTTGCGGAAGTAGCGCGTCAGGCCCGTCAGGGTGCCGGACGAACCGACGCCGACGACGATGGCGTCGACGTCATGGCCAGTTTGCTCCCAGATTTCGGGCGCCGTCGTCGTTTCGTGGGCCAGCGGGTTGGCGGGATTGTTGAACTGGTCGGCAAAGAAGGCGCCCGGCAGTTCGCGCGCCAGGCGCGCCGCGTAATCCTGGTAGTACTCGGGATGGCCCTTGCCCACGTCCGAGCGCGTGGTGTGGACTTCGGCGCCCAGCGCCTTCAGATGCAGCACTTTTTCCGTCGACATCTTGTCGGGCACGACGAGAATCACGCGGTAGCCCTTGATGCGGCCCACCAGGGCCAGGCCGATGCCGGTATTGCCGGCCGTGGCCTCGACGATGGTGCCGCCCGGCTGCAGGCTGCCGTCGGCTTCTGCCGCTTCGATGATGGAAAGGCCGATGCGATCCTTGATGGAACCGCCGGGATTTTGCGATTCCAGTTTCAGGAACAGCTGGCACAGGCCCGTATCGAGCCTGGTCACTTCGACCAGCGGGGTGTTGCCGATCAGCTTGTATAGCGCTGGCGGCTGGGAGGGGGATGGCATTCGATCATTCATGGTGGCTCCTGTCAGAGAAACAGCCGCTCAGGATCGTGTCCCGAGCCGCCTTCCGTGCCGCGCAGTGTAGGCGGGGGGACGAGTGCGGCGAACGAATGTTTTAATGCTTGCATATACGGCGTTTGCATATGGGGAGAGGCTTGCATCGTCCCAGTATGCGCCGTTTTTTTGCGTCATGCCGCGCTGTCGGCGCATGTATTAAGCTGCCGCAATGCCGGCAAGGCGATTTATAATCACGCCTCGAAAATAGTATTGAAAATCAACCAGACAGGGCAGGCGGCAGTGGCAAAACTTTATTTCCGGTATTCCGCGATGAACGCGGGCAAGTCGACGGCTTTGTTGCAGGTCGCGCACAACTACGAAGAGCAGGGCCAGCAGGTGCGCCTGTACACGGCCGCCATCGACAGCCGCTACGGCGTGGGCCGGGTCACTTCGCGCCTGGGTCCGCAGCGCCAGGTCGATATCTTCCATGCCGACACGAATTTCCTCACCGATATTCCTCAGGTGGCGTGCCTGCTGGTTGATGAAGCGCAATTCCTCAGCACGGAACAAGTGCAACAATTGCACCAATTGGCGCAAGTGAAGGGCGTGCCCGTCATCTGCTACGGCTTGCGCACGGATTTCAAGGGCGAACCGTTCCCCGGCTCGGCCTACCTGCTGGCGCTGGCCGACGATATTGAAGAGTTGAAGAATATTTGTACGTGCGGCAAGAAGGCCACGATGAACATCCGCGTGGACGAACAGGGTCGCCGCATCAAGGAAGGCGAGCAGATCAGCATAGGCGGCAACGAGAGTTACCGCCAGGCTTGCGGGCGCTGTTTCTACTCGTAAGCTTATTCGTTATTCGGCGGCGGGCATTCCCACGTCCGCATCGTCGGACAGCGCCAGATCGCCCCGCTCGAAGGCGGCCAGGATGTCATTCGCGCGCGCCACGTCGTGTTCGCGCACCAGCACGCGGGCGCCGCCGATGGCGGCTGCCAGCAGCATGTCGGCCTGCATGTGCTGGTCGTCCGTCAGCAGCACATCGATGCCGGCCGCTGCCAGGCAGCCGCGGATGACGTGCGCATCCGTGGGGATCATCAGCCGGGCAATTAAAACATAGTCGTCGTGCATCGTGTCTCCTGGCAAGGTGGATTCGTCCCCATCTTAGCACCAGGCTGTTGTTTGTCGTTTGAATTACAGCTTGAACACGCCCACCACCTGGTTCAGCTCCTGCGCCTGCTCCTGCAAGGCGTCGGCGGCCGCGGCCGCTTCTTCCACCAGGGCCGCATTCTGCTGGGTTACCTGGTCCATCTGGGCGATGGCCTGGTTGACTTGCTCGATGCCGCTGCGCTGCTCGTCGCTCGCCTGCGCGATTTCCGCCATGATGGTGCTCACTTGCTGCACGCTGGCCACCACCGTGTCCATGGTGGCGCTGGCCTGGCTCACTTGCGAATGGCCCAGGTCCACCGTGCCGGCCGATGCCTGGATCAGATCCTTGATGTCTTTCGCGGCGGCCGTCGAGCGCTGCGCCAGGGTGCGCACCTCGGTGGCGACGACGGCGAAGCCGCGTCCCTGTTCGCCGGCCCGGGCCGCTTCCACGGCCGCGTTCAAGGCCAGGATGTTGGTCTGGAAGGCGATGCCGTCGATGACGCCGATGATGTCGGCGATCTTGCCCGACGAGCTGCGGATGGCGTCCATGGTGCTGGCCACCTGCGCCACGGCCGCGCCGCCTTCGGCTGCCAGGCTGGCCGAGTCGTGCGCCAGCCGGCTTGCCTGCTGCGCGTGATCGACGTTCTGGCGCACGGTGGAACTGAGTTCCTCCATCGAGGCGGCCGTTTCTTCCAGCGAACTGGCTTGCTGTTCCGTCCGGCTCGACAAATCCAGGTTGCCGCTGGCGATTTCACCGGACGCCGTGGCGATTTGCCCGGCGCTGCCGCGCACCTTGCCGACCACTTGCGACAGGTTGTCGCTGATGCGGTTCATGGCGCGCAGCAGGCGGCCGATTTCGTCCAGGCTGCTGGTGTCGAGGTGCACCGTCAGGTCGCCGGCGGCAATTTGCGCGGCGGCCGTTTCGGCGGCGGCCAGCGGGCGCGAGACGAGGGTGCGCACCAGCCAGTACAGCAGCAGGGCGAAGACGAGCAGGGCGATGAAGCCGGAAATGGCCAGCTGGTTGCGCAGCTGGCGCGCTTCCAGGGTGATTTCGTCCGTGAACGTGCCGCCCGCGATGATCCATTGCCAATCCTTGAATTGACGGTAGTACAGCTGCTTTTCGCGCGCGCTGGCAGCCGTTTCGCCCGGCGCCGTCCACGTGTAGCGCATGGCGCCGTCTTTCTGCGCCAGCATTTCCTGGATGAACAGGCGGCCGTCGCTGGCCTTGAACTCGAGCGCGCTCTTGCCTTCGCTGTTCGGGTGCAGCACCATGTGGCCGTAATTGGCGCCGGGCGCCGTATCGAGGATATAGATGTAGCCCGTCTGGCCGATCTTGACCTGGCGAATCTTGTCTTTCAACATGGCCAGATTCTTGCTGATATCGAGGCCGATGAACAGCACGCCGACCACCTTGCCAGCCGCATCGCGCACGGGGTCGTACTGCGTGATGTATTGCTTGCCAAACAAGGTTGCCATGCCGACGAAACGCTGGC
The DNA here is from genome assembly GCF_059423585.1 of Janthinobacterium sp. GW460-12-1-14-LB5. Taxonomy (NCBI): domain Bacteria; kingdom Pseudomonadati; phylum Pseudomonadota; class Betaproteobacteria; order Burkholderiales; family Oxalobacteraceae; genus Janthinobacterium; species Janthinobacterium sp. GW460-12-1-14-LB5. The sequence continues at coordinate 180,721 of NZ_JBWKYD010000010.1, forward strand.
CCGCGCGCAGGGGAGCATAGCTGGGGTGGTTGTGGTCGAGCTGGGTGCCGATGGCCCGTTCGCCATCCTGTTTTTTCAGCGAAGTGCTGATGCGCACGAATTCATCGCCGTTGGCGGCGAAGATGGTGGCGATCACGCCCGTCTGGGCCGTGTAGCGGTCGACCACGGCCGTGTCGAGGTTGAGCACCTTGCCGCCGTTGGCCAGGGCCGGCGTGGCCTTGCCGGCCACGGCCACCATGGCGCCCGTGTCGACCGTGAACGGGCCGGGGAATTCGGCCGCGAACAGGCGCGCGAAGCTGGCCGCCTCGTTGACCATGGCGGTATGAAACACTTCCGTGGTCGTCATGACGCTATTGAGTTCGCTGGTGACGGCCGCTTCGGCCCGCTGTTCCAGCACGCGCGAGGTGTTGATACTCATCAAGGCAGTCAGGCTGGCCAGGATCAGGCTGACCAGGGCAAACGTGAAGACGGTAATCTTGCCGCCGACACTCCAGTGGCGGGGGGAGAAGGAAATTGTAGGCATAGTGTGAGTCTGGCAAAGGGTAATCAGCTCGGCCATTCCTGGTCATGACATGACACGCGGGGAGGGGATCTGGTGGGGAATGCGCTTGAAACGGAGGCGCGCCGGCTGTCGGGCCGCGCACAGGCAAGCTGAATTTCAGGGCGCGATGATAGCATGTTGCTTGTGTTTTGTTACTAAGTGTTTCCCGCAGGAATTATTTTTTTGCATAAAAACATCATCTGCATCAAGGATTGCAAAGACTGACTATTGACTTTTTTGATTTCAGTAGTGAATGTTGCTGTTCGTCACGGCCGAACGATGCGATTTTTGTCACGAATGTTTCAGTTTGTAATGAATGAGACGCCGCCTTTAATCCGCGTTTAAGCTTCCAGGAAGAAACTGATCTTCCATGGGAGACTGCCAGGCCGTATCCTGTAGAATAATATGCAGACCAGTCGTGTATTCCCCTTACTGTCTTGCTGGCTGGCGCATGAATAGCTGCGCCGCCTGGAATTGATTCAACTAATTTTCGGAGAAGCCGATGAAGAAGCAAATGATGCTGGTCACCCTGGTGCTTGCCCTGTCAGCCCACGCTGGCGCAGCCCAGACGGACAAGAGCGCCGCTCCTCCGCTCACCATGAAGCCGCTGGCCCAGCAAACGCAGGCCGCCTTGTGGGCATCGCGCGTCCTGACGCGCGTCCATTACAAGGCCATGCCGCTCGACGACGCCATGTCCGAGAAAATCTTTGACCGCTATTTCAAATCCCTGGACGCGGAGAAACTGTTCTTCGTGCAAGCCGACATCGACCGCTTCGCCCCCTTGCGCACCAAGCTGGACGACGCCATCGTCAACGAAGACCTGACGGCGCCGTTCGCCATCTACAACCTGTACCAGCAGCGCTTCGACGAGCGCATGGCGTATGCGCGTGAATTACTCAAAACCAAGTTCGACTTTGCCGCCGACGAGAGCTACCAGATCGACCGCGAAAAGGCCGCCTGGCCGAAGAACGACGAGGAAGTGCGCGACCTGTGGCGCAAGCGCGTGAAGAACGACTGGCTGCGCCTGAAACTGGCGGGCAAGGAAGACAAGGCCATCCGCGAGACGCTGGACAAGCGCTATGAAAGCTACACGACCCGTTCGCGCAAGCTCAACAGTGAAGACGTGTTCCAGATCTTCATGAATTCGTACGCCATGTCGATCGAACCGCATACCAATTACTTGGGCCCGCGCGCCTCGGACAACTTCGACATCGCCATGCGCCTGTCGCTCGAAGGCATCGGCGCCGTGCTGCAGACGCGCGACGAGTACACGGTGGTGCGCGAAGTCGTGCCGGGCAGCCCGGCCGGCTTGTCGGGCAAGCTGAAAGTGGGCGACCGCATCGTCGGCGTGGGGCAGGGCGAAAGCGGCCCCATCACCGAAGTACTGGGCATGCGCATCGACGACGTGGTGCAGCTGATCCGCGGCGCCAAGGATTCCGTCGTGCGCCTCGACATCCTGCCTGCCGACGCCGGCCCGGACGCCAAGCACGTGGTCTTGCCGCTGGTGCGCAAGAAAATCAGCATGGAAGAGCAGGCGGCGAAGAAATCGGTCATCGAAGTGCGCGACAACGGCGTCAAGCGCCGTATCGGCGTCATTTCCCTGCCGACCTTCTACCAGGACTTCGAAGCGCGCCGCCGTGGCGACAAGGATTTTAAAAGCGCCACGCGCGACGTCAGCCGTTTGCTGGCCGAGCTGAAGAAGGACAAGGTCGACAACGTCCTGATCGACTTGCGTAACAACGGCGGCGGTTCGCTGAACGAAGCCGTCGAACTGACGGGACTGTTCATCGACAAGGGCCCGGTCGTGATGCAGCGCAATGCCGAAGGCAAGGTCGACGTGGAAAGCGATACGAATGCGGGCCTGGCCTGGGATGGCCCGATGGGCGTGCTGATCAACCGCGGCTCCGCCTCCGCTTCCGAGATTTTCGCCGCCGCCGTGCAGGATTATGGCCGTGGCGTCATCATCGGCGAAGGCAGCTTCGGCAAGGGCACCGTGCAGACCCTGTTCAACCTCGACCGTTTCGGCGGCAGTGAGAAAGCCCGTTTCGGCGAGCTGAAAATGACCATCGCCCAGTTTTTCCGCATCAATGGCGGCACCACGCAGTTGCGCGGCGTCACCCCCGACATCAAGCTGCCGGCCATGTCGGACACGGAAAACTTCGGTGAATCGAGCTATGACAATGCCTTGCCATGGGTGGCCATCAAGCCGGCGCCGTACATACCGACGGGCGACCTGAAGGATATCGTGCCGCTGCTGGACAAGAAGCATGAAGCGCGCGTGGCCAAGGACAAGGATTTCCAGTACTTGCTCGATGACATCGCTCTCGTCGTCAAGCAGCGCAAGGAAAACCAGATTTCGCTCAATGAAACCGTGCGCCGCAAGGAGCGCGATGCCCAGGAAGCGCGCGCCAAGGCCCGTGAAAAACGCCTGATCGCGCAAATTTCGAATCCGGCCGACGACCTGGTGGTGATTCCCGATCCGAAAGACGTGCTGAAGGGCGCGAAAGCGGCCAGCAAGACGGCCAAGCAGATCGCCGCCGTGAAGGGCGCCTTGCGCACCGATGACGGCCTGCAGGGCGACGAGCGCGCGCTGAGCGCCGAACTGGACGCCGAAACGGCCGCCAAGAGCGCCAAGGACGTGCTGCTGAACGAAGCGGCGCGCATCCTGGCCGACGAAGTGGCGCTGATCAAGGCCGATACCCGTCTGGCATCGAAGGTCTTGCCATATGCCGCCGATGTGAAGGCGACGCCGGTGGCGGCAGCGAAGTAAGGTTTTTTACGCAGTAAAAACCGGTTCCTTGCGGAGCCGGTTTTTTTCGCCCTGATCAGTTATCTGTTTTGCGTATTTCTATCATTCCAACAATCAATTGGATTGATATGCCGCGATGCAGCATAATGCACTTGTCTCCTCTATTCTCCTCCAAGAAAATAGATTCAGCCCGCTCTCGCAGCGGGCTTTTTTTTTGCCCCGGCGGTGTGAATAAGCCGTTGGCAAGCAAATGTTGCCGCTTATGGTGCCCTCCGACTTCAATGGCGACAACTTGGTCAAGAGGTTTGCGGTAATTCTCTCAGGTAATTTATGCCCTTGAAATTGTTTCAGGCATTGCCCGGAAGTCGGTAATGTGTGTCGACGTAAGTCATTGTTATATAAGGATTAGTCTTGACAATTAGCGAGGGATTGCTATAGTCTTTGATGTGCACCCTTGGCAGGAGTGAAAATGAAACTTGAAGAGCGTATGCTTCGGTCAGTGAAACAGCGTACTGGTAATGTAATTTTGCGAACAGAAATAGCCCGTTTGGGAAGTGCATCACAGGTGACCGAGGCACTTAAATCGTTGCAGGCTAAGGGCGTGCTGGTTCGGATTGGGACTGGAGTCTACGCCAAAACACGTAAGAGTTCGGTTACAGGGGCGACTATCCCAGCCGGCAGTCTTGAGACGTTGGCGACTGAGGCGTTGAGAAAATTAGGGGTAACAGTACGCACAAGTAAGGCAGCTGCGGCTTATAATTCCGGTAAGACAACCCAACTTCCAGGGGCCTTCGTTGCCAATACGGGTGGTCGACGCATCCGCAGGAAAATTGCGGTGGGAGGCCGCTCGGTAGTATATGAGAACGATTACGGACAAGCAACAGCGAGCGCTTGAAGACCTCGCTGCTGAAGGGCTCCTTCGGGGGCTGCCGGTACAGACTGCTGAAAAAGATATCCATATCACCGAGCTTCTCAAAGGATTGAGCGAGCTCCAGGTTTCGCACGACCATTTCGGCGACCTCAACACGCGAGGGGGAGAGCTAACTCGCCATGACGTTGGCATTCAGTTAGTTTTCGCTGGTGGGACGTGCCTGTCAAAAGCGCATGGACTCATCAATCGAATGTCGGAAGACATCGATATTAAAGTTTTGCTTTCGCCAACTCCCAAACCGCTGAAGAAGGGGCGCGGAGACCGTGTCCGCTTAATCGCATTACACGAAGTTCTTCCCTCATTGTTGGCGAGGCTGGGATTCCCGTTGCTCGAGTACCCTGACGGAGGTGAAAATCCGCGAATTCGCGATGCGCACCGTTACTATGTGGTCGGGGCCGGTTATAAGTCGGCATACGACCAACTCCCAAGTCTACGGCCCGAGCTTAAGCTTGAACTGATTCAACGTCACCCTCTTTTGCCACTCGAAAAGCGAGAGTTCGGCTACCTCTATGAATCGTTGGCGGGTATTGCGCCTAGCACAACGCTCTCGATTGATTGCATTTCAGTTGCTGAGACCACGGCGGAAAAAGTTCTGTCCTTGCTGCGACGTTGCGCATACAAATGGGATGGCCACCAGATTAAAGGAGATATCGACCCCGCGCTGGTGCGACATGTCTACGATGTCGCCAGGATTTTGGAGCAGTCGGGTGATTCACTTACGGCCGCCAGGGACATCTTCCCACAGCTTGTCATGAGTGACCGAGATGAATTCAAAGGGCAAAACCCCGAATTCGATGTCGATCCCGTGTCTGTGCTTAAGCGGACTTTGATTGCAGCGAAAGAAAATGGCGAGCTGAAAGAGCGCTACATGCGAAACCTCATGCCACTTGTCTATGACCTTGACCCGCCGAGTTTCGAAAATTCCTTCGCTTCCTTTGAGGCCGTTGCGCACTATTTTCTGGCCGCTTGCTAATAGTTTGCGGGTGGCTTCCTAATTCCCCAGTCTAGCTGGAGAAAGCCACGATTGATGCCGACTATTGGGTAAAAATTCCGTGCATGAGCCCGGCCTTTTCATCGGCGCCATATCCACTCTGTCGAGTCAGCACGGTTGCGATCCAAAGGTAGAAGGACCTCGTGTAACACTGGAATTCTTCAAGAATTGGGTCTCCTGCTTATTGACGCCTTGCCCCGGATTCCATATGCCCGCCTTGCACATCCGTATTTTCCGCCAGCAGTGCCGTGATCCAGCCGGCAAACGCCTGCAGCTTGGGCGTGGCCAGGCGGCCTTGTGGCGTCAGCAGCGACATCGGCATGGGCGTGGGCGGGTGGTCGGCCAGCACGGCGACCAGCGCGCCGCTGTCGAGGTGCTGGCGCACCTGGTACACGGCTGCCTGTGCCAGTCCCAGCCCCTGCAGCGCGCAAGCAACGCTGGCGTCCGCGTCGTTGACGGCGATGGGGCCGGCCATCTGCACGCGCAGCACTTCCTTGCCTTGTTGAAAATCCCAATCGAAGGCGCGGCCCGTGCGGCCCGAGTAATGCATGATGCCCTGGTGCGTGGCCAGGTCGGCCAGGGTGTGCGGCGTGCCGTGCCGCGCCAGGTAGGCGGGCGCGGCGCACGTGACGAAGCGCATCAGGCCGATCTGCTTGCCGATGAAGGCGGAATCTTGCAAGGTGCCCACGCGCAAGGCGCAATCGATGCCTTCCTGCGTCAGGTCGACCAGGCGGTCCGTCAGGCTCAGCTGCAATTGCACGTCCGGCCAGGCGGCGTGGAAGTGCGCGATATGGGGGATGATCAGGCGCCGTCCCACCGTATTGGGTAGATTGATGCGCAGCAAGCCGCGCGGCTTTGTCGCGTCGGGGCCGCGAAACGCCAGTTCCGCCGTATCGACGGCCTTCAAAATATCAATGCAATGGCGAAAGTAATCTGCCCCTTCCGGCGTTAGCGACAAGCGGCGCGTGGTTCGTTGCAGCAATTGCGTGCCCAGGTAGGCTTCCAGCTTTTGCAGGGTGGCCGTCAGCGCGGCACGGGGCAAATTCAAGGTTTCGGCCGCCTTGGAAAAACTGTTGGCTTCGACGATGCGCACGAAGGTCTGCATGGCCTTGATCTTGTCCATAGGATAGCTTTCATTCTCATTGTTCATTTTATGTGAAAAGTATAAGTGGATTATGCCCTGATTATCTTAGGCCCGGTTTTGCCTAGAATGGCAACATCCCTATCGAACCGAGGAAACAACATGAACAAGGCCTCATCTTCCACTCCCCACGACATTGCGCCCGCCATGGTGCTGCTGCTGGCCATCGCTTCCGGCCTGATCGTCGCCAATCTGTACTACGCGCAAACCCTCGTCGGGCCCATCAGCGCCTCGACGGGCCTGTCGGCCAAGGCGGCCGGGCTGATCGTCACGCTGACGCAAGTGGGCTATACCCTGGGCCTGCTGTTTGTCGTGCCGCTGGGCGACTTGCTGGAAAACCGCCGCCTGATCGTCACGGCCTTGCTGGTGACGGCCACGGCCCTCGTGGCTGCGGCCCTCTCCACGGGCGCCATTGTCTTCCTCGCCGCCGCACTGGCCATCGGCCTCGGTTCCGTGGCGGCGCAAGTGATCGTGCCGTTTGCCGCCCACCTGTCGCAGGAAGCGACGCGGGGGCAAACGGTGGGCAAGGTGGTCAGCGGCTTGCTGCTGGGCATCATGCTGGCCCGCCCCGTGGCCTCGCTGGTGGCCGCGCACGCCAGCTGGCACGTGGTGTTTGGCGGCGCCGCCGTGCTGATGGTGCTGCTGGCGCTGGTGCTGCGCCGCGCCTTGCCCATGCGTCAGCCCGTGTCCAGCATGAAATATTCTGCGCTGATGGCGTCGCTGTGGCACTTGCTGCTGGGCACGCCCGTGCTGCGCCGCCGCGCCGCCTATCACGCGGGCCTGTTTGGCGCCTTCAGCCTGTTCTGGACCGTCACGCCGCTGGTGCTGGCCAGCCCCGCGTTCGGCCTGTCGCAAACGGGCATCGCCATCTTTGCCTTGGTGGGCATGGCGGGCGCCGTCGCTTCGCCCATCGCCGGCCGCTTGGCCGATGCGGGCCACACCTTGCCGGCCACGGCCGCCGCGCTGGCGCTGGGCATCGCCGCGTTTGCCTTGCCGATGTTCGCGCCGGAGTCGAAACACGTGGCGCTGGGCTTGCTGGTGGCGGCGTCCATCGTGCTCGACATGGGCGTGGCGGCGAATCTTGTGCTGGGCCAGCGCGCCATCTTCAGCCTGGGCGCGGAAGTGCGGGGCCGCCTGAACGGCCTGTATTTCGCGCTGTTCTTCGCGGGCGGCGCGGCCGGCTCGGCCGTCGGCGCCTGGGTGTACGCGAGCTATGGCTGGCCAGCGACTTTGCTGACCGGTATGGCGTTTCCGGGCCTGGCCCTGCTGGTGTGGCTGGGCGAATTTTTACCGCTGGCCACGCGCCGCACGGCTTGAAACCCTGATGGGGCCTCATTATCACTGATGGATATTTCTATCATCATGAAGATAAAGTGGCGTGATATGCCGCGATGCCGCAAGATGCACTTGTCTCCTCTATCTCCTCCAAGGAAATAGATTCAGCCCGCTTCCATAGCGGGCTTTTTTTTGCCTGTGTTTTTTAAATGACCACCAGGTCCAGCGCGCGCATGAAGTTGGCCGCCTGCGCATGCGTGATGACGGCGCCTTTCAGCAAGGATGCTTCGCTCAGCCTGAAACCATCGATATCGGCGCCGCGCAAGTCCGCGCCCTGGAACTTCGCCAGCTTGATGGTGGCGTTGCGCAGGCTGCCCCCTTCGAAGACGGCCTCGCGGAAGTCGCAGCCGGCCAGGTAGGCGTCGGAAAAATCCAGCTGTTTCAGTATTGCCTTGCGGAACGAGAAGCCGCGCAGGTCGGCGCCTACCAGCAGGCTGTCTTCGAACGTCAAGCCCAGGTGGGCCGCTTCCTCGAACGAGGCGCCCGTCAGCTTGCAGCCACGGTAGGTGGCCGAGGCCAGCTTGGCGCGCCGCCATTTCGTGTTGTTCAGGTCGCAGCCTTCGAAGCTGGCATCGACGGCATCGACGGATTCGAAGTCGGCGCTGCCGGCGCGGCAGCGGCGCCAGGTGCTGCGCGCCAGTTTGCTGGCGAACAAGTTGGTGTCGGCAAAGGTGCAGCGCTCGAAGGTGCAGCCCTGCAAATCGAGGCGCGACAGGTCTTCGCCGTCGAAGGCGCAATCGATGAAGTGGCGCACAGGCAGGGCCAGCTGCTGCTCGATGCCGGCGCGGTCCAGGGTCATGCCAGTTACTGCGGTGTCGTGTGTTGCCATCCGTTTATTATTCCTAATCAAAGCAGGGGAGGGATGGCGCGGCGGGAAAATGCACGAACCAGAACACCTCCCCGGCTGGTGTAACAGCCAAGGGTCAGCGCCGTGGGTCCGCGTGGGCGGGAGCATGCCGGACGGTGCCGGGCACTTACCGGGTTACCAACCGGTGCGCTCATTTTCGATCAGCGCGTATTGTAGCTTGTCCGAATCGGCCTTGCCAGTTCTTGCGAAGCCGGGTTAGTATCGTTGCAGGCGCAGCCACTGCGCCAACGTCGCTCGGACGGATCCGGGCGCTTACGTATAGAGATAACCATGACCGACAGCCAAGCTCCGCGCAGCTTTTCGCGCATCAATCGTCTTCCCCCCTACGTTTTCAACATCACCGCCGAACTCAAGATGGCCGCGCGCCGCCGTGGCGAGGACATCATCGACATGTCGATGGGCAATCCCGATGGCGCCACGCCGGCCCACATCGTGGACAAGCTGGTCGAGACGGTGAAACGCCCCGACACGCATGGCTATTCCGCCTCCAAGGGTATTCCTCGCCTGCGCCGCGCGATTGCACATTGGTACAAGAAGCGCTACGAGGTCGACATCGACCCGGACAGTGAAGCCATCGTCACCATCGGCTCGAAGGAGGGCCTGGCCCACCTGATGCTGGCGACGCTGGACCGGGGCGACACGGTGCTGGTGCCCAATCCCAGCTACCCGATCCACATCTGGGGCGCCGTGATCGCGGGCGCCGATATCCGCTCCGTGCGCATGGGGCCGGGCGTGGATTTCTTTGCCGAACTGGAGCGGGCGATCCGCGAAAGCTACCCGAAACCGAAGATGATGGTGCTGGGCTTCCCGTCGAATCCCACGGCGCAATGCGTGGAACTGGAATTCTTTGAAAGAGTCGTGGCACTGGCGAAACAGCACAATATCCTCGTGGTGCATGACCTGGCGTATGCCGACATCACCTTCGATGGCTGGAAGGCGCCGTCCATCATGCAGGTGCCGGGCGCGCGCGACGTGGCCGTGGAATTTTTCACCATGTCGAAAAGCTACAACATGGCGGGCTGGCGCATCGGCTTCATGGTGGGCAATGCGGAACTGGTGGCGGCCCTGGCGCGCATCAAGAGCTACCACGACTATGGCAGTTTTACCCCGGTGCAAGTGGCGGCCATTGCCGCGCTGGAAGGCGACCAGAGTTGCGTGACGGAAATCTGCGCGCAATACCAGCGCCGCCGCGACGTGCTGGTGAAAGGGTTGCATGAAGCGGGCTGGATGGTGGAAAAGCCGAAGGCCTCGATGTATATCTGGGCGCATATCCCCGAGGCTTATCGCCACCTGGGCTCGCTGGAATTTGCCAAGCTGCTGCTGCAAAAAGCGAAAGTGAGCGTATCGCCCGGCATCGGCTTCGGCGAATACGGCGATGAATACGTGCGCTTCGCCCTGATCGAAAACGAGGCGCGGGTACGGCAAGCCTTGCGTGGCATCAAGAATATGTTGCGTTCCGGCGACGGGAAAGCGGAAGCGGCCGCATAAAAGTTGCCACATGGAATTCTTCGTTGCCCTTAATATCACTGCCGCGTATTTCTGACATCACGAATATAAAGTGGTTTTATATGCTGCAACGCGGCATCATGCATCTGTCTCCTCTATCTTCCTCCAAGAAAATAGATTCAGCCCGCTCCCGCAGCGGGCTTTTTTTTGCCCGGCCGGGCCTAAGGTTCAGCGATGCGCAAACGGCGCATGTCGCTCAAGGATTGTGGCGGCGCCGCAGCACCCAGGCCATGCCCAGCAGCATGGGCGCCAGCAGCACCAGCGTGCCCGGTTCCGTGACCACCGCGATCGGCGCGGGCAATGGCGCAACGAAGGCGATGTCTGCCAGGTTCGAATCGAGCAGGATGATGTCCGACAGCTTGAGCGTCGCAATGCCGCTGGCGTTGCGCGACCGGAACTCGATGCCCGCCAGGGCACCGGTGCCATTCACGCCGGGCAGGCTGCCGGTCAGCGTGCCCAGCGTGAACGAGATGCGTCCCGCCACATTGTCTATCATGCCGGGAAAGAAGATGGTGGGGCCGCCGATGGACAGCAGGCCGCCTTCGGCGACGCTGGTGGCCGAGAGCAGCCTGGGATCGAACGACAGATCGAACTGAAAGGCGAACAGGTCGGCGGCGTCATGAATCACGATATTGACGCCAAAGCTTTGGTCGTGCCCGACGAACAGGGTCTCGGGCTCGATGTCGATGACCGGGGTGGCACGGGCCTGGAGGCTACAGGCCAGCAAGGCGCCCAGGGCCCAGAGGCAAATCGATGTCAGTCGGGTGGCCATGTCGTGCTCCTCTTCAGGTCAGGTTCGGTGTGGATCAAAGCGGGCAAGCGGCGCCTGCCGGCAGCTTCTGCGCGATCAAGGCCAGGTCCCGCACGTCGACCACGCCATCGTTGTTGACGTCGCCGTTCACCCGGGGACCGCGCTGTCCCAGCCAGAGGCGGACCAGCGCCACGTCGGCACAGTTGACTTCGCCGACCGTAATGCGCAACACGTGGTTTTGCTCGGCTAACTCTCCGCGCAAGATGAGTTTGCCTGGAAGCAGGGGCAGGCGCAGCACGCCCGGCACGGGCGAGATGCCACCGCCCGCGCGCAGGATGTCGGTGCTGTCGCCCGGCCGGAGCGTGACGCCGGGTGCCAGCGTCACGTAGATCTCGCCCTCCAGTTCCGCGCCGGCCGCGACCTCGAGCCGCGTCGGGTTGCTGCTGGCAAAGGCGTCCGGCAGCTGGATCTGGCCGTTCAACGGCAGGAACAGGTCGCCCTTGATCTGGCGTATGCCCCGCAGCCGCAACACGCCGTTGTTGACGAACTGGGCTTGGAGTGTGCCGCCGGTGTAGTCGAAGGTGCCGTTGTTGTAGATAAAGAGCGCGCTCAGGGCGCCGCGCGCCAGCGTGTAGGCGCTATGGCCGCCGCCGATCGACAGCGTGCCCTCGAAGCCGCTGACGATCGGCCCCTTGGCTTCGATCTGGTGGCTGCCGCCATTCTGGATGAACACGCCAGTGCCATCCATGCCTACCCATTCTTCGTTGCTGGACAGGATGCCCTGGTTCAAGGTGTAGCTGCCGACACCGCTGGCGCCGTAGCCCAGGGTCAGGCGGCGCAGCACCTCGTTGCTGCCATTGTCTTGCGTAAAGCTGCCGCTGCCTTTAAACCCGAGGTCCGCCACCTCGGACCTGAGCGTGGCGTCCTCGCCGTCGAGCACCCAGGTGCCGGCGCTGCCCGCTTCCGCACCGAGCAGCAGGGTCGGCGTAATCAGGGTCCCGCCGGTCTGTTCCAGCCGCCCCTTGCCGCCGATGCCGATGGCGGTCAGCATGGCTTCCAGGTCCGCCTGCGCGCGCAGCGTCATGTTGCCGGTGCCGCTGGCATCGATCCTGAGGTCGAGCAGCTGGGCCGGCGCGGCGGCGCTGTCGCGCGTCACGGTCCGGTCGATATCGTCATGCTGCAGCAGATACACCGTACCGCTCGTCGGCTGGCCAATGCCGCCCGTCCCGTCCGGGGTTGCGGACCAGTTGTCGCCGTCTTCCCAGAAACCGCTGCCATTGATCCAGTAATGCGTATTGCTCGCGAAAAATGCCTGCAGGGCGACGAACCAGGCGGGCGCCAGCTTGTCGTAACCGTGCTGGGTGGCCGGATGGGTGCCGTCCGTGAAGTCCGCCAGCGTCAGCTGCGCGCCGGCGTCCACAAAGTGCGTATTGTTGTACTGCAATGCCAGCGTGCGGACATTGTTGTTGTAGTCGCCAATATATTTGTTCAGGATGTATTCGCCCAGCAAGCGCAGCGCAAGCTCGTACTCGCTCGCCGTCAGGGCGGCATCACCGTCCGCATCAGCCGCTTTGAAGATGCCGCCCGGGTCAGGGTTCAGTTTCCTGCGAGCCACGAAAGCGTTCACCGCGCTGGTGAACTTCGCCTGATCGACCGCGCCGCTTTGGCCGCCGACTATGTCAAACAAGAGTCCTTGTGATTTCAGGTAAGCGAGCAGGGTGTGCGTTACCTTTGGCCCGGTGCCGTCGAGGGGATAGCCGATCGGCGGGATGGACGAGACAAAGATCTCCACCTTCTCGCCGCGGTCCTGATAGTCCTTGTTGATTTTCCCGATCAGCGTGTCAAGCTCGCCGGCCGAGGCGACCAGGCCCAGGGCGCCGAGACCGGAGCGGACGTCGACTTGCCTGAAATCGTTGGCGCCGGCCATCAGCAGGATGATGGCCGGATGGAAGGTGTTCCATGCTGCCGTGCCCGTGATATTGGCGACCGTGGCGCCCACAGTGCCTTGATGGGCAAGGTAGTTGGGCGGGTCGGAGGGGTCATGGCCGGCGCCCACGTAGTCGATTTTCTTGCCGGCCGCGAGCAGGTCGCTGAGCAGCTTCAGCCGGTAGCTGCGCTCGGGCCTCAAGGGATAGCCGGCCGTCAGCGAATCGCCCAGCGGCATCACTTTGATCTGCAGTGGCGGCTCGTCCGCGCAGGCGAGCGATGCCGCGCCCAGCCACCACAGCAAGATGAAGGTGCGCAGGATCTGCCGCGTCCATGAAAACAGGCTGGCGTTGCGTGGGGAAGTGCAGGACATAAATCCTCCGGACGGGCTGCATGGCATCGACATGGCGACTAGTCCGCGATCTGCCGGGCTGCTGCCTCAGGCCGAGCCACGCAAATCATGTGCCAGGCGCCGCAAGAGCTTGATTTTTCACTGTATTTATTTGGCTCAACGGACCAGTCCGGAGGGAATGTAAAAAAATCCGGCAGCGTGCGCCCGGGCGAGCGGGCGCGCTCGAATGTCTTGTGCGCACTGCACAGTGCGCATTCGATCGATGCCTGGCCGTGCCGATCCGCGGCTGGAGCGCCGCTGCGCGTTCGCCGCCGCAGCCTGCCGGAAACGAGATATTGATAAACTATATTTCTATCATCACAACATGCAATTGGATAACTATGCTGCGATGCGGCATCATGCATCTGTCTCCTCTATCTTCCTCCAAGGAAATAGATTCAGCCCGCTCCCGCAGCGGGCTTTTTTTTGCCCGTGAGCCGTCCTGGAATACGTTGACACTTTTTCGATGCCGCGCAAGACGGCCGGATGGATTCTGGAATTCACATGAGTATTAATAATGGATATATGAAGTTTTACCATTATTTTTCATGGATGAAAGCCTCTATGATGACTCCATACTTCACTGGGAGGCAATCACCATGACCGTCACGACACACAATCTGGGTTACCCGCGCATCGGCGCCCAACGCGAACTGAAATTCGCCCTGGAAGACTACTGGAAGGGCCAAAGCAGCCTGGACGCGCTGGAAGGCCAGGGCGCCGAGTTGCGCCAGCGTCACTGGCAAGACCAGCACGCGCTGGACTTCGCGCCCGTGGGCGACTTTTCCTTCTATGACCAGGTGCTGGACCTGAGTTTTACGCTGGGCAACCTGCCGCAGCGCGTGCGCGGCCTGGCAGGTGCCGCGCTCGACAACTATTTCCGCGTGGCCCGTGGCCGCTCCGCCAGCGACAGCGATTGCAGCTGCGTCCACGCCGGCGAAATGACGAAATGGTTCGACACCAATTACCACTACATCGTGCCGGAATTTTCGGCCGAGACGCAATTCAAGCTCGACAGCAGCCGCCTGCTGCGGCAACTGGCGCAAGCGCGCCAGCTGAACGTGAAAGCCAAGCCCGTGCTGATCGGCCCCGTCACCTACTTGTGGCTGGGCAAGGCCAAGGACGACTCCGACAAGCTGGCGCTGCTGCAAGGCTTGCTGCCCGTCTACGTGCAATTGCTGCAGGAACTGGCCGCGCAAGGCGTGGAATGGGTGCAGATCGATGAACCGGTCCTCGTCACGGAACTCGACGGCGCGTGGCAGCAGGCCCTCGTCACGGCCTATGATGCCTTGAGCAAGGTCAAGCACGTCAAACTGTTGCTGGCCACGTATTTCGGCAAGCTGCAAGACAATTTGCCGCTGGCGTGCAAGCTGCCCGTGCAAGGCTTGCACCTGGACGCGATCAATGCCCGCGATGAAGTGGAAGAAGTCATCGCCCAATTGCCCGCCAGCAGCGTGCTGTCGCTGGGCGTCGTAAATGGCCGCAATATCTGGAAGACGGATTTGAATGCAGTGCTGGCATGGCTGGAACCCGTGCACGCCAGCCTGCAATCGCGTCTGTGGATCGCGCCGTCGTGCTCGCTGCTGCACGTGCCCGTCGACCTGAACAGCGAACAAAAGCTCGACGCCGACATTCAATCCTGGCTGGCCTTCGCCCGCCAGAAGCTCGATGAAGTGCACACCATCGCCGGCGCCCTGAATAAGGGCCGCGCCGCCGTGCAGGCGGCGCTGGACGCCAATCATGCCGCCGTGCAAGCGCGCCAGCAGTCGACCCGCGTGCACAATCCGGCAGTGAAGGCGGCCGTGGCGCGCATCGATGCGAGGCTGGGCCAGCGCGCCAGCGGCTATGCCGAGCGTGCCGCCAAGCAAGCTGCGCTGCTGCAACTGCCGCTGTATCCGACGACGACCATCGGCTCCTTCCCGCAGACGGCGGAAATCCGCCAGGCGCGCAGCCAGTTCCGCAGCGGCCAGCTCGATGCAGCCGCCTACAAGCAGCTGATGCAGGCGGAAATCGCCCATTGTGTGCAGGAACAGGAAACCCTGGGCCTGGACGTGTTCGTGCACGGCGAAGCGGAACGCAACGACATGGTGGAATACTTCGGCGAACAGCTGGACGGCTACGCCTTCAGCCAGTTCGGCTGGGTGCAATCGTACGGTTCGCGCTGCGTCAAACCGCCCATCTTGTTCGGCGACATCAGCCGCCCGCGCGCCATGACGGTCGAGTGGAGCACCTATGCCCAGTCGCTGACGGACAAGCCGATGAAAGGCATGCTGACGGGCCCCGTCACCATCCTGAACTGGTCTTTCGTGCGCGACGACCAGCCCCGCAGCGTGTCGTGCTACCAGCTGGCGCTGGCCATGCGCGCCGAAGTGCAGGACCTGGAGCGGGCCGGTATCCGCGTGATCCAGATCGACGAGGCGGCCTTGCGCGAAGGCTTGCCACTGCGCAAGTCGCAATGGGCCGAGTACCTGCGCTGGGCCGTGGAATCGTTCCGCATCACGGCCAATGGCGTGGCCGATGAAACGCAGATCCACACGCACATGTGCTATTCGGAATTCAACGACATCATCGCGCAGATCGCCGGCATGGATGCGGACGTCATCACCATTGAAACGTCGCGTTCCGACATGGAATTGCTCGACGCCTTCGATGATTTTAATTACCCGAACGCAATCGGCCCCGGCGTCTACGACATTCACTCGCCCAACATTCCAAGCCAGGAACAGATGGTGAGCCTGATGCGCAAGGCGGCCGAACGCATTCCCGCGCAGCGCCTGTGGGTCAACCCCGACTGCGGCCTGAAGACGCGCGGCTGGAAGGAAGTCATTCCCGCGCTGGCGAATATGGTGGCGGCAGCGAAAACCTTGCGTGGCGATAACGTTGCCTGAGGACGGCAGGGGAGAGGGCAGATATAGAGAATAGCTATTTCTATCATCACAACATGCAATTGGATTTGTATGTTGCGATGCGGCATCATTGCACCTGTCTCCTCTACTTCCTCACAGGAATTAGATTCAGCCCGCTCCCGCAGCGGGCTTTTTTTTGCCGTTGCACCTTATCGCGCGGGCCGCCACGGCTGCATCGCTTAAGATACCCTTGCTAAACCATGCACAAGGAGACAAGTTGATGACACCTTTGTTTTACGCAGCCGGCATGCTGGCGCTGATGGCGCTCGGCGCATGCTCGGAGGAGCGGCATCCGCTTGATCGCCACTTGGGCCAGTTGCGTCCGGAGACGGTCGCCGCGCTGCCTGATATGGGGTGGCCGCCCGGCACGCTGCTGTGCCCGCTGACCATGTATCAGAGCGAGCTGCCCGGTTCGGCGCCTCCTGCGGACAGGGTCAACGCCTTCCTTAAGCAAAAGCAATTCCTGGGGGATGAAGGCCTTTGGTCGCTCATCGTTGTCAAACCGATGCCCGAAGGGGACGCCGGCATCGAACAGTTGCTTTTCAAGCGCGCGGACTATGACGTGTTCAATGAGCCGGAAATGCTCAAGCGCGATGGAGGGACATTGCCGACGGGGTTTGTGCCGCAGACTTGCGTATCGGTGGAACGCGCCCGCGTGCTGGTCACTCGCCCGCAAAGATCGGATCGAACGCTGATCGTTTTTGGAGCGGCCTGAACGAGATATTGATAGACGCTATTTCTGTCATCACAACATACAATTGGATAGCTATGTTGCGATGCGGCATCATTGCACCTGTCTCCTCTACTTCCTCACAGGAATTAGATTCAGCCCGCTCCCGCAGCGGGCTTTTTTTTGCCCGTTTTTAAGGCGCAAACCTGCGCACGCTTGCTTGTCATCATCGCCATCGTGTTGCTTTTGTGCATGCTAAACTGGGCCTTCCCCAGACCAAGGTTTCTGATGCTTCAATTATTTCGCCACACGCTGGAGTCCACCCCCATCCTCGCCCTGTTTCTCGTCATCGGCGCCGGTTATGCGCTGGGGCGCATCAGCGTGTTCGGTTTTTCGCTGGGCGTGGGCGGCGTGCTGTTTGCGGGGCTGGCGCTGGGCGCCTTTGCGCCCGGCTCCGTGCCGCCGCCCATGGTCGGCTCCATCGGCCTGCTACTGTTCCTGTATGGCATCGGCGTGCAGTACGGCGTGCAGTTTTTCGCCGGCTTGCGCGGCGCGGGGCAGAAACATAACCTGATCGCCTTTGCCGCCGTCATGGGCGGCCTGGCCGTGTCCGTCTGGGGCGGGCAGTGGATCGATATCTCGCTGCGCATGGCCAGCGGCGTGTTTGCCGGCGCCATGACCAGCACGGCCGCCCTGCAGGCGGCGCTGGAAGCGTCGCACGGCAATGGCGACGCGGCCGTCGGCTATGCGGTGGCGTATCCGTTCGGCGTCGTCGGCCCCATGCTGGGCCTGTACCTGGCCGGGCGCATATTAAAACCCGTGCTGACGCCGCCACCGGCGCCCATCGTCGTGTCGGAAATTACCATCGACGAAGCGAAACTGGCGGGCGCGGCCCTGTCCGAACTGGCCGATGGCCCGCTGGCGGGCGTGCAAGTGATCGGCGTGCGCCAGGGCCACCAGAACCGCTTGCCCGACCCATCGCTGGTACTTGGCGTGGGCGACGCGCTGATGGTGTCGGGCACGGTGGCGGGCGTGGAAGCGGCGCGCACGGCGCTGGGCCACCTGGACCCGGGCCGGCTGATGAAGGACCGCAGCGCGTTCGACGGCACGGAAGTGTTCGTGTCGGACGCGGAAATCGTCGGCGTGCCGCTGGGCGAGTTGAACCTGGCAAAAGACTTCCCCCTGCAGATCGCCTTCATCCGGCGTGGCGACGCCATGATCTTGCCGCACCCGTTCCTGACGCTGGAATTCGGCGACCGGGTGATGGCGATTGCGCCAGCGAAACATGCGGCCGACGTGCGCAAGCTGTTCGGCAATTCCATCACGGCCACGGCCGAGTTCAGCTATGTTTCGCTGGGCATGGGCATGGTGCTGGGCGTGCTGCTGGGCCTGGTGCCTATCCCCTTGCCGTGGATAGGTTCGTTCAGCCTGGGCCTGGCGGGCGGCCCCCTGGTGATGGCGCTGATCCTGGGCCGCCTGGGCAGGGTCGGCAAGATCAGCTGGCGTTTGCCGCTGTCGGCCAACCTGGTGATGCGCAACTACGGCTTGACGATTTTCCTCGCTTCCGTCGGCATGGCCTCCGGTTTGCCTTTCGTGCAGCAGGTGGGCGCCGACGGCTTGCCCATGCTGGCGCTGGGTGCCGTGACGGTGCTGGTGGTGGTGGCATTGGTGGTGATTCTGGGCAAGATCTTCCTGCGCCTGCCGTTCCCCGAGTTGCTCGGCATCGCGGCCGGCGCCACGGGCAACCCGGCCGTGCTGGTGTTCGCCAACCGCCTGGCCAGGTCGGACCGCCCGAACCTCGGCTACGCGATGATTTTTCCCAGCATGACCATCGTCAAGATCGTTGCGGTGCAGGTGTTGCTGCATTTGTATGGGTGATTGCGGCCTGGATTTCTATCTAAACTTCAGCTTACCGCCGTCTTTCAACACAATAGGCCAACAGCAGATATTCGCACCGATGTGACAATGTGTGAATTTTTCTTATTGGCAATTCGTTAAGCTCTGGTGGCGCTACTGAGATAGGAACGAAATTGATGAGCAATAATTTATGGTTGGGTACCGTTGTTTTGGTATCCTTCATTTCAGGATGTACCGAATCTCCGCCAGCGAAGAGCCCGGAAGAAATTGAAAAAATTGCGTTAGATTGTGGTGCGACAAAGCCACAAATTGAGGCATGGTTTGCAACGCATAAAATGGGTTGGGCGGAGCACGTCGCCGAAGGCGTGAAGTGCATTCAAGATCATCCTTAGGCTGCGAGAGAATATTGCCGAAATACCCATGTTTGCGATGATTTTTTCGGCTATCGATCGACAATAAAGCAGTAAATACCGACACACGTGGGCGAGGCTCCTTGGCGCTTCGACTCATGGCCAAAAGCAGGCTGTAATGAACACCTACTGAAGGAATAAATTTGCCACCGATGCGTTTCTTCATCTTCATTGTGGTTTCCTTGCTTGTATTCATCGGCATCCTGCGCTGGACCTTGCGCGCCAGGCCGGTCATGCCGACCGCTGGCCTGACTTGCGGCATTGCTTTCGTCGTCGTCGTTGTCGGCATGTGTTTTGCCAAGTTCGGTGCGACCGCCGGGTTTCCATGGCCGGTCTACTATGGCGTCCCGGCCGCCGCAACACTTGCGCTTCCTCCGCTGACATTCCGCATGCAGCGCAGCGAGTTCGCCTGGTATGTGTTGCTGGCCTTTGCCTCGTCGCCGGCAATCCACGCAGTCTTCTCATTGTTCGTGGGTTGGCATGAGTACATGCCATTTTGGCCTATTCCTTCACTCTGGGAGATGCACTCCTGACTGTGTCGCGAAGCTATGGCGGCTGTGTCTGCCATTACATTCGGGCATGCACTCACTGGTAGCCGTCGGCGGCGGCTGGCCAATTCCAGTCAACTCCCTCTTCGCGCCAGCCATTGTAAAACCCCTGGCGCCGCTCCCAATCTGTTGTACAATCCTTGAGAACGGTCGTGCTTTTTTGTGCGCTGAACTTCCTTGCGTGCAGTTATCACGGCAACCGACAAGAACAAGGAGACAGACATGGACTTGCATTACACGGCCGAGGAGACGGCTTTCCGCGACACGGTGCGCGCCTTCCTCGACACCCATCTGCCGGCGGACTTGCAGCGCAAGGTGCGCCAGCATTTGCGCCTGGTCAAGAACGATTACGTGCGCTGGCATAAGATTGTCGCGCAACAAGGCTGGGCCGCGCCGGCCTGGCCCGTCGAATACGGCGGCACGGGCTGGACGTCCGTGCAGCGCCACATCTGGGAAGACGAGTGCGCGCGCGCCGCAACGCCGCCGATTTTGCCGTTTGGCATCAACATGGTGGCGCCCGTCATCATGGCCTTCGCCAACGCCGAACAAAAAGCATATTATTTGCCGCGCATCTTGAATTGCGACGACTGGTGGTGCCAGGGATACTCGGAGCCCGGTGCCGGTTCCGACCTCGCCTCGCTGAAAACCACGGCCGAGCGCGACGGCGACCATTACATTGTCAATGGCCAGAAAACCTGGACCACCCTGGGCCAGCACGCGGACATGATCTTTTGCCTGGTGCGCACGGATAGCACGGTGCGCAAGCAGGAAGGCATCAGTTTCCTGTTGATCGACATGAAAACGCCGGGCATCACCGTGCGCCCCATCATCATGCTCGATGAAGAGCACGAAGTGAACGAAGTCTTTTTCGACAACGTGCGCGTGCCCGTCAGCAATCTGGTCGGCCAGGAAAACAAGGGCTGGACCTACGCCAAGTATCTGCTGGGCCACGAGCGCACGGGCATCGCCGCCGTGGGCCGCTCGAAGCGCGAATTGACTTTCCTCAAACAGCTGGCCATGCAGCAGAGCAAACGCGGTGCGCCGCTGCTGCACGATCCCGCGTTTGCCGCCAAGGTCGCTACCCTGGAAATCGAATTGATGGCGCTGGAAATGACGGTCTTGCGCGTCATCAGCGAAGAGGGCAAGGGGCCGGGGCCGCAGGCCTCGATGTTGAAGGTGCGCGGCTCCGAGTTGCAGCAGCAGCTGACGGAACTGATGGTCGAAGCCATCGGCCCGCAAGCCTTGCCTTTCGATCCGGACTTCCTCGATGGCGGCGCGCCCCACAGCGCAGGCGGCGACGACCTGGCCGCGCCGCTGGCCGCGTATTACTTCAATTACCGCAAGACATCGATCTATGGCGGCTCGAATGAAATCCAGAAAAACATCATCACGCAGATGATCCTGGGCCTGTAAGGCGACAAGGAGACGACATGGACTTCCATTTTAATCAGGAACAGCAGCAATTCGCCGACGCGCTCAAGCGCTGGGTCGACAAAGATTACCCGTTTGAAACGCGGCAAAAAATCATCCATTCGGCCACGGGCACGTCCGATGCCGCCTGGGCCACCCTGGCCGAGCTGGGCATGACGGCCTTGCCGCTGCCGGCCGGCGCGGGCGGCTTCGACGGCACGGCCGTCGACATGCTGCTGGTGATGCAGGAACTGGGCCGTGGCCTGGTGGTCGAACCATACCTGGCCACCGTGCTTGGGGCGCGCTTTTTGACCCTGGCGGGCGGCCATGATGCGGTGCTGGAACAGGTTGCCAGCGGCAGCCTGAAGCTCGCCTGCGCGCTGGGCGAGCGCCAGTCGCGCCACGACATGCACGATATCGCCACCACGGCCAACGCCAGCGGCGACGGTTTCGTGCTCGACGGCGAGAAAACCGTCGTCATCCATGGCGCCCAGGCGGATTCTCTGATCGTCTCGGCGCGCAGCGGCGGCGGACAGGATGACACGGATGGCATTTCGCTGTTCCTCGTGCCCGTTGACGCGCCCGGTGTTTCCGTGCGCGACTACCGCACCATCGACGGCCAGCGCGCCGCCACCGTGACCCTCGTGCAAGTGGTGCTGGGGCATGACGCGCTGGTCGGACAAAAGGGGCAGGGCTGGCCCGTGCTGGACGCGGCGCTCGACTATGGCGCCGCCCTGCTGTGCGCGGAAGCCGTGGGCGCCATGGATGCCATCTTTGCCGCCACGCTCGAATACTTGAAGACGCGCCAGCAGTTCGGCGCGCCGATCGGCAAGTTCCAGGCCTTGCAGCATCGCATGGCCGACATGTTCATCCACCTGGAGCAAGCCCGGTCGATGGCCATGCTGGCCGCCGCCAAGGCCGGCAGCGAGGATGCGTCCGAGCGCCGCCGCACCGTGTCCGCCGCCAAGGCGAGGGTGGGACTGGCCGCCACCTTTGTGGGCCAGCAAGCCGTGCAATTGCATGGCGGCATGGGCGTCACCGATGAATTGCCTGCCGCCCACCATTTCAAGCGCCTCTCGATGATCGCCCTGACCCTGGGCGACGTGGAGCACCATATCGAGCGCTTTATCGCCCAGCCGGGCTTTTTGCCGACGGAGACCGCATGACCGCATTGACCGAAATCAAACCCAAGCATTGGTATTTCGAAGATTTTACGCAAGGCTTGGAAATCGACCTGGGCCAGCGCCACGTGACGGAGCGGGAAATCATCGCCTTCGCCACGGATTTCGACCCGCAGCCGTTCCACGTCGACCATGCGGCGGCCGAAAAGACCATCTTCAAGGGCGTCATCGCCAGCGGCTGGCACACGTGCGGCATGATGATGCGCCTGGTGGTGGACAATTTGCTCAAGCATTCGTCCAGCATGGGCTCGCCCGGCCTGGACAGCATCCGCTGGCTCAAACCCGTGCGCGCCGGCGACACCCTGCACCTGACCTACCAGGTCAAGGAAGTGCGGCCGTCGACGTCAAAGCCGGACCGCGGCATCGTCATTTCCGTGTGGAGCGTGCGCAACCAGCATGGCGACGTGGTGACGACGGTGGAGGGCATGGGCATGTTCGGCCGCCGCCCCGTGGCGCAAGAGGAGCAGGCCCGTGCGTGATATCGCCGGCATCGCCGGTTTCCAGGCCTTGTCGGGGCAGCACGTGGCCGTGTCGGACTGGCTCACCATCACCCAGCAGCGCATCGACACCTTTGCCGATGCCACGGACGACCACCAGTGGATCCACGTGGACGCGGAGCGCTGCGCGCGCGAGTCGCCGTACGGCTGCACCGTGGCGCACGGTTTCCTCACTTTGTCGCTGCTGCCCGCCATGCTGCAGGGTGCGCTGCACATGGCCGGCATCCGCATGGCCATCAACTATGGCCTCAATAAAGTGCGCTTTCCCGCCCCCGTGCCCGTCGGCAGCCGCCTGCGCGCGCGGCTCGACATCCTCTCCGTCGAGGACGTGCCGGACGGGGCGCAAGTGAACTGGGCCGTCACCATGGAGCGCGAGGGCGACACGAAACCCGTGTGCGTGGCGGAGTTTTTGATGCGTTGCTATCCCTAGTTAGCCGGCTTCACTCTTCGCCCTCCGACGCGCAATACCTGTCCCGCCCCGTTTGCTTGGCGCGGTACAGCAGGGCGTCGGCGGCGCGGATCAGGGCGCTGGGGTCCATGCCTTCCGTGGGCATGACGCTGGCCATGCCCAGGCTGACGGTGACGTGGGGGCCGGCGCTCGATCTGGCGTGGGGAATTTGCAGCGCGCGCACTTCGTCGAGGATGCGCTGGGCCACCACTTCGGCGCCGTCGCGCGTTTCCTGCGGCAGCAGGATGATGAATTCCTCGCCGCCGTAGCGGGCCAGCAGGTCGGGCGGGCGCACGGCGCAGCGGCGCAGGGCGGCGCTCACCTGCTGCAGGCACAGGTCGCCCGCCTGGTGGCCATACGTGTCGTTGTAATCCTTGAAATGGTCGATATCGGCCATGATGAGGGCCATCGGCACGCCGTCGCGCGCGCAGCGCCGCCATTCGCTGTCCATCGCCTCGTTGAAGCTGCGCCGGTTGGCCACGCCCGTCAGCGAGTCCGTCAGCGACAGTTCGCGCATGGCATCGGCCTGCCGCTTGATGGTCAGCTGGCTGCGCACGCGGGCGCGCACGACGGCCGCGTTGAACGGCTTCGTGATGAAATCGACGGCGCCCGCTTCCAGCGCCCGCGTTTCGTCTTCGGGCTGGTTCAGGGCCGTGACGAAAATGACGGGAATGGCGCTGAGGATGGCCGATGCGCGCAGCGCGCTGCACACGGCATAGCCATCCATGCCGGGCATGACGGCGTCGAGCAGGATCAAATCCGGCAGCTGATTATGCGCAATTTCCAGCGCCTTTTCTCCGCTCAGGGCGAACAGCACGTCGTGTTCCTCGCGCAGCAGCTGGTGCAGGATCTGGATGTTTTCCATGGCGTCATCGACGATGAGGATGCGCCCGTTCATGGCAAGGTTAGTCCAGCTCACTTGTTTTCCTCTCGTTTCAGCTGATCGAGCACGAGTTTTTCCGCCTCGGCAAAATTCAGCGTTTCAATCGCATGTGCCATCGCCAGCGCCGCTTCCCGGTCTGACTGTTGCAGGGCGGGGTGCAGGGCGTGGAATTGCGCCAGCGCTTTCAGGTTGTTGTTGCGGATCAAGACGAGCAGCTCGGCCAGGCCGGCGTACAGGTCGACCGGTGCGCTGCCGGCCGCGTCTGCCGCCGGCTGGCTGCGCCGCAGGGGCGAAGGCAGGGTGCGCGCCGCCACGATGACTTCCGCCATCGCCAGTTCCAGCTGTCCCAGCAAGGCGGCCGTGGCGTGCGCCTGTCCCGTTTTCAGCGCTTTTTCCGCCGCGCCGGCCAGGCTGGCGACGTGGGAGGCGCCCAGGTTGGCCGCCACGCCGCACACGCGGTGCAGCAACTGCGCCGCCTGCGGCGCCTGGCCGGCGTCCAGCAGGCGGCGTGTTTCCTCGACGGCGTCGCCTTGCGAATTCTCAAAGCGCTTGAGCAGCGCCAGGAAGGCGCCGTAGTCGCCGCCGAAGCGGTGCAGGGCCGCTGCCAGGTCGATGCCGGGCACCGCGGCAGGCAGATCCGGCGTGTGCGGGACGGCATTGCCGGCCTGCCCGGCGCTGCTGCCGCCATCCGCGGGCGCCGGCACCAGCCGGGTCAAGGTCTCGATCATTTCGTCGACATCGATGGGCTTGGCCACGTGCGCGTTCATGCCGCTGGCGATGGCGCGCAGGCGGTCTTCGTCCATGGCATTGGCCGTCATGGCGATGATGGGCAAGTCCGGCAAGCCCAGCGCGCGGATGGCCAGGGTGGCTTCATAGCCATTCATGACGGGCATCTGCAAATCCATCAGCACCACGTCCCAGGCGTCCGGTGTGCTCGTGAGCAAGTCGACGGCCAGCCGGCCGTTGGCGGCCACGGCCACGCGCGCGCCCGAGTGCAGCAAAATGTATTGGGCCACTTCCTGGTTGATTTCATTGTCTTCCACCAGCAGCACGCGCATGCCGGCCAGCAAGCCCGACAGGGGCGTGGAAACGGGCAGCACGGATGGCGCGCTGCGGCCATTGCGTCCATCCCGCACGGCGGTCACGGCCGCCAGCAGGCGCGCCGGGGTGGCCGGTTTCGAGACGATGCCGGCCAGCATCAGGCTGTCGGCCAGGCGTTCGAGGTTTTCGCTGTCCTGGTCGGCCACCAGCATGATCACGGGCGGCAGCGCCAGGAGCGCATCGGCGCGCGCCTCGGTGAGCATGGAAATGCCGTCCATGCCGGGCATGGCGGCGTCGAGCAGCACCAGGTCGGCCGGCGGCAAGCCGTCCGGGCCACCGGCCTGGCGCAGCAAGGCCAGGCCGGCCGCGCCGCTGCCAGCGCTGCGGCTGTGCCAGCCCTGCGCCGCGCACCAGCCTTCCAGCATGGCGCGGACGCTGGCGTTGTCGTCGATGATCAGCAGCGACAGGGCCCGGGGCGCCGTCCTGAGCGGCGGCTCGGGCGGCGGCGCGACCTTGCCGAAGCGGCAGCTGAAGCGGAATTCCGAACCCTGGCCCAGCGCGCTAGTCACGCTGAGCTTGCCACCCATCAATTCCACCATGCGCCGGCAGATGGCCAGCCCCAGTCCCGTGCCGCCGTATTTGCGGCTGGTGCCGCTGTCGCCCTGGGAAAACGCGTCGAAGATGCGTTCCTGTTCGGCCGCGCCGATGCCGATGCCCGTGTCGCGCACGGAAAACTCCAGCGTGGCGCCGGCCGCATCCTCGGCCACCATGGCGATGGACAGCACCACTTCGCCCTGCTTGGTGAACTTGACGGCGTTGCCCACCAGGTTGATCAGGATCTGTTCCACGCGCAGGGCGTCGCCGATCAGTTCGTCCGGCACGCCCGGGTCGAGCACGAACACGGGTTCCACGCCGCGCGCCCAGGCGCTGCTGGCCAGCAAGACGCCTACGCTGCCCAGCATGCGTTCGAGCTGGAAGCGGCGCTGTTCCAGCACCATCTGTCCCGCCTCGATCTTGGAAAAATCGAGCACGTCATTGACGATATGCAGCAGCGACTGCGTGGCCATCTGGATCTTGCCGACATAGCTGCGCTCGCGCCGCTCCAGCGGCGACTCTTCCAGCAGGCGCGCCAGGCCGATGATGGCGTTCATCGGCGTGCGGATTTCATGGCTCATGTTGGCGACGAATTCGCTCTTCGCCGTGCTGGCCGCCTCGGCCTTGTCGCGCGCGCGCACCATTTGCTCGTTCAGCTCGTGCAGGCGCAATTCCGTGCGCTTGAGTTCGGAAACGTCCGAGGCCAGCACGAAGAAGCCGCGCACGCCGCCGCTGTCGTCGACGTCGGGGATGTAGTTGGTCCACGTGTGGCATACCTGGCCGCCGGGATCGAGCAGGTCGCGCTCGAAGCTTTGCGGCCGGCCCGCCAGCACGCCTTCGACATGGGGCGCATACACGTCGAACAGTTCCTGCCCCAGCAATTCGCTCATGTGGATGCCGGCCAGCTCGGCGCTGCTGCGGCCAAACCATTCGTTATAGAATTTATTTGCAAATCGGCAACGCAAATCGGCGCCCCAGTACGACACCATGCCGGGCAGGTTGTCGGTGACGGTGCGGATGAAGCGCTCGTTCTGCTCCAGGCGCCAGGTGGCGGCGTGCAGCACCTCGGTGGCGCGCTTGCGTTCCGTGATATCGATCGATACCCCCAGCACATGGCTGGCGCGCCCCGCATCGTCGCGCAAGACCACCTTGCGCGTGGTGAAGTGGCGCGTGGTGCCGTCGGCCGTATTGATCGCCTCCTGTTCGATTTCCACCATCTGCCCCGTGGCCAGCAGCTTGCGGTCGGCGCTGACGAAGGCTGCCGCCTGCTGCGGCGGGAAGAAATCGTGGTCGGTCTTGCCCAGCAATTGCTCGCGCGAGCGTCCCAGGGTCAGTTCCGCGTGGCGGTTGACCATTTCAAAGCTCAGCTTGTCGGCGCGCTTGACGAAGACCATGGCCGGGATGTTTTCGATGATGGTGCCGAACAGGTGCTTCGAACGGCGGAATTCCGCTTCGCTGCGCTTGCGATCGCTGATATCGAGCCACAGGCCCGAGACGCCCAGCAACTCTTGCTCGGGACCGAAAATCGGGTGATACGAGACGATCCAGTGGCTCAGCTGCTCGCGCTGCCGGCCGCTGTGGCCCTTCAGTTCGATGTCGACGATGGGAGTGCCCGTTTCCAGCACCTGGCGCACGCAGCGTTCCACGTCCGCGCGCACGGCATCGTCGAACAGCATGGCGCCCACGGGACGGCCCAGGTGTTGCGCCACGCTGGCCCCGTTGATGGCGGCCAGGTAGTGGTTGATCATGACGATGCGCAAGTCCAGGCCCAGGAACAGCATGCCGATCGGCGCCGTCGCGTACACGGTTTCCAGCAGGCGCGTGGATTTTTCCAGGGCCAGCGTGCGTTCGGCCACCAGGCTTTCCAGTTGCGTGCGGTGGCGCCGCAGGTCGCGTTCCAGCGCGCCCAGGGCGCTGGCCATGTCAGCCGATTCGCGGTCCGCGTGCTTGTTCGACAGCAAGGGTTTGTCCTGCGCCAGCGCCTGTATCTGCTGTGTCAGTTCCTGCAGGGTGCGGGCCAGGCGGCCGCCCACGCGCCAGGCCAGGGCGAAGCCGGCGGCCAGCAGCAGGGCCAGGATGACGGAACCCGTGACTACCGAGCGCAGCAGGGCATCGGCCACCGTGCTGGTGCGTATGGTGACGGCCACCGTCCAGGCGGCGTCCGGGGCGCGGCGAAAGCCCGTATACACGTCGATGCCTTCCAGCGTGGCATGGCGCACCACGCCTTCGCGCGCCCGGCGTATCTGTTCCAGCAGGGGCGCCGCGCTGCGCTGGCCCACATAGCGCTGCGGCGCCAGGGTGCGCGCCACGTTGATGCCGTCGGCATTGATGATGGCCGCGCCCAGGTAGGCTGGCAAGTGCAGCTCGCGCAGCAGCACGGGCAGGTAGTCGGGCGGGTACAGGGCCGTCAGCACATAGGCGGCGGCCGCCGCGTCCGGATGGCGCGGCAGCGGCAGCGGCAGGTTCAGGGCCAGTTGCGGCACGCTGTCGGGCGCCGTGGCCAGGCTGGTCAGGCGCGGCTTGCCGTAGTCGCGCGTGCGTTCCATGCTGGCCGCCCATTTTTGCGGCAAGGGCGGCGGCGCCTGGCTGGCGGGCAGGGTCGTATTGACCAGCTGGCGGCCCTTGGCGTCGGACACGATGAAGGCACTGACGGCCAGGCCAGGCTGCAGCAGGCTGGCGGCCAGGATCCGCAGGGCGCCGATGTCCCCGGCTTGCAGGGCGGGCGAGTCGGCCAGGATGCGCGCGGCCATCTGGGCGCCGCTCAGGTCGCGTTCGACGGCGGCGGAGACGGCGCGCGCCGCCTGTGCCGTTTCGCTGACGACGTGGTCGCGTTCGCGCGTATAGCTTTGCGCCACGAGCAGGAGAAACACGAGCGCCGTCGGAATGACCCAGGCGAGCACCAGCCATGAAATTCTTGAGCGTATCGAAGGCAAATCTTGCACCCGGAAAGCTCCCAGAATGGATGAGTCGACAGGCAGGCTTGCGCTGGCGCTGGCTGACCTTGAATGAAAAGATGCTAGACGAAATTGATTGTTCTGACAAGCCTAGTTTCTGGAATGGAAAAAAGGTTGCGCAAGGCATACAGAGGAGGGGGATGCCCTCCCGCCGTGGCGGCGGGAGGGTAAGGCAGCTTACGGCACTACGGTCAGCACGTCGACGTCGATTTCCGGGCTTTCCAAGAAATCCTTTTCCACTTCGCCGCGGATTTCCACCAGTGTTTTGGCGTCGATCTTGCGGTTCATGAAGACCTTGTCGTCGATGTCCACGCGGATTTCCGCCGTGCCGTCGGAGAAGGTGTATTTTTCCTTGCCCACCTTGCGCAGCAAATGGCCGCGCAGCACGACGGCCTGGTCGTCGACGGGATTTTTCAGGATGGCGGCCACATTGCCGGGTGCGCTGGGGCCGGCCGTCGGACCCACGTACTGGGCGTGCGCGCCACCGGCCAGCAAGGCGCAGGCGGCGGCCAGGGAGACGATGAATTTACGGTGCAATGGCATGGTATTCCTTCGATAGTAACTTGCGGCTCAGAAAAAGACGGCGGTGCGGGGAATGATAGCACCGGTATTGCCGTAGGGTACGTTCGCCCGGACGCTGCCCGTGCTGGCCACGCCATCGTCGAGTTTGCTGTCGATCTGCTCCGCGTAGCTCTCGGGCAGGTTGTCGAAACGGATGCCGTTGCCGGCGCGGCCGCCCACTTCATCGTTGTACAGGTAGACGGCGCCGCCCTGGGCGCTGGTCATGAATTGCGAAGTGCCGTTGTAGGAGCCCGTGATGAAGCCGCCCAGCGCCAGGTGCTGCGGCGCCAGCGTGAATTCGCGCGGCTGGCCGTCGCCGATCTGGCCGTCGCCATTGCCGTTGCCGGCCGAATTGGGCACGTGGGTGGTGCCCTGGATATCGTCGCCGGGCAGGGCGCGGAACTTGTCCTGGTAGGCGTTGACGGCGGCCGTCAGCGCATTCGACTGCTGGATGATGTTTTTCACCTTGGCGCTGTCGATCAAGCCTTGCCCCTTGAGCACGCCGCCGAGCAGCAAGCCGATGATGACCAGGACGATGGCGATTTCTACGAGCGTAAAGCCGTGCTGGCGGCGTGGGGGCATGGGGAATTCCTTGGGAAAAAGTGCAGGGGTCTGGGATGGCAGTTTACTGCAAATGTTATCGGGCGGGCATGGCATTTCGGATGGCGGCTCATGGCGCCGCCTTTGCTTTCTTTTGGGCAAGTTCGTCGAGCCGGCGCGCGAGGAAAGCCAGCTCGTGGGGGTCGCTGATCTGGCCGCTGGCGATCAGGCCGCCGGTCACCAGGCGGGCGCTGTCGAGCTGGTCCATGTCTTCCAGGATGAACGCTTCCATCTCGCGCACCCAGGCTGGCACGTGCGGCCCCGTCGCCAGCCGGCGCAGCTGCCGTGCATAGCCGAGCGCCAGCGGCAGGTCGTGCAGCTGGTGTTTTGCCACCAGCACGGCCTGCGCCATGGCGGGCCAGCGGCGCTGCGGGTCGGCGGCGAAGCTGGCGGCGACAAAATCGAGCATGCGGCGCGCGCGTTGCGGGTCGGCCACGCCCGCGTATACCTCGCCGGCGGCCACCAGCGGGTACTGGCTGCGCGGGTCCAGCGTTTGCGCCGTCTCCAGCCAGCTAGCCAGGCGGTCATAGTCGAGCTCGCGCCACGGCAGGCTGACGCCGGGCTGGTCTTCGAACGCTTGCAGGTACAGCAGCATGGCCTTAGCCATGGCCAGCGGCTCGCCCAGGCTGGCCAGGCGCGCCACGCCGGCCGGCGGCGCGGCGGGCAGGGGCCGCGCCTGTGGCGGTGCCTGCTGCTGCGCCAGGCGCCAGCCCAGCTGCAGCAGCAGGCAGGCCGCCAGCAGCCAGCACACGGGGCGCGGCACGCTGGTCCACGGACGCTGGGCGGCCGCCATCAGATGTTCCTGCGGTAAAAGTCGCACAGCGCGCAGCTGGCCAGCAAGCCGACATAGATGGCCGTTTGCGCCGCCACGCCGGCCAGGGCTTGCCAGTCGCCGGTGCCGTACAGCAGCCACTCCGTGCGCGCAAAGGCGTCGAGGCGGGGCAAGAGCAGGGCCAGCACGTCGATGGCGCCTGCCGTGGCCCGTTGCACCAGGGAATCGCCCGCCTGCGGGCCGTGCGCGAGTAACTGCAGGCTGCCCAGCATGCGCGCCAGCACATAGAAACCGCCAGTGGCGGCCAGCGCGGGCAAGGCCTGCTGCAGGCTGGCCGCGCACAGCAGGCTGAAGGCGGCGACGATCCACAATTCCCCCAGCAGCGACAGCGCCCACAGCGCGCTGTGCGCGGGCGCGGCAAACAGCGCCATCAGCAGGCCGAACAGTACGGCGGGCACGGCCGCCAGCGCTGCATAGCCCAGCAGTTTGCCCAGCAGGTAGGCGGCGCGCGGCATGGGCAAGGCCAGCAGCAATTCCAGGCCCCGGTCGGCCGCCTCGCGCGCCATGCTGGTGATGATAAAAGTGGCCAGCAGGAAGACGCCGGCCAGGCGCAAGGCGGCCGCCAGCAGCGCCGCCTGCACGGCGCCGCTTTCCGTCAGCGCCAGTTGCTGCAGGAAGCCGGCCAGGCCGGCGCCGGCGCAGGCGGCCAGCACGAATAGCCACGGCAGGCGGCTGCGCAGCGCTTCGAGCAGCGTGTAGCGGGCGATGGTGAGGGCGGGACGGAACATGGCCATCAGCGGGGCAGCCTTTGCGCCGCCACCATGCGGTTGAACAGGATGTTCGGCGACAGCCAGGCGACGATGTCGTCGTACTCGCCGCCGGGCTGCTGCGGGCCGCTGGCGGCGCGGCTGATGAAGGTGGTGGCGTTCGATGCATTGTTGCGCTCGTCGACATTGTTGTTGAAAGGCACAGCCTGGCGCTGGCCCTGCACGCTGGTGGCGCCAAAGCCGTTCTTGCCGTGCGACATGATCATCGCGGGGATGTCCTGCAACGCCGTCGCCTGCAGCAGCGTGCCGCCATTGCGCGTGACGATGCTGATGTCGCGCGGCGTGGACAGGCTGAAGAGCTGGCCGCTGTCGCTGAAGGCCGGCGTCACGCTGTAGCGGAACAGCTTGTTCCAGCTGTCGCCCTGGCGTAGTCCCAGGGCGGCCCAGGGCAGGAAACCGGCGCGCTTTTCGCCCGTGCAGCGCGTGCCGCGCCGGTCTTCCAGGCCATTGGCGGCGGAAATGGCGGGACACGGCAGGTAGCCGTAGCGCAAGGCGTAGCCCGTCAGCGCTTCCTTCGCTTCGTTGAGCGCCTGTTGCGTCTCGGCCACCTTGCGCTGTTCCAGCTGCACCGTCAAGGGCGTGACCAGGCCGCCTATCATCAGGCCCACGATGACGAGCACGATGGCGATCTCGATCAGGGAAAAACCGTGCTGGCGGCGCGAAGGGTGCGGGCGGGCGCTCATGGCAGATTGCGCGCGGCGCGCATGCGTTGGTACAGGGTGGGCAAGGTGATCCAGGTCAGCATGTCGTCGAAGGCGCCGCCGGGCAGCGCGGCAAGTTCGGTGGCGGGGCGGGCGATGAAGCTGCGGCTGGCGCGGTCGTTGGCCGCCTCGTCGAGATTGCCGCGTGCGGTATTGATCTGCGTCACACCGCTGGCGGCCGTGCCGTGATGATTCTTGCCTTGCGAGAACAGCACCAGGGGCAGGCACTGGGCGCTGACGTCGCATTGCTCCTGTCCCGCCACGAAGGCCAGTTCGCCGCGGGCGTTGCGATCAAGCACGACCCGGTTGGCGACGGCGGCCGACGAGACGATGGGCGCGCGCGCCATTTCGGGCGTGACGCTGTAGCGCAGCAGCTTGCCCCAGGCGTCGACGCCGTCCACGCCCAGCGCCACCCACGGCAAGAAGCCGCTGCATTCGGCGTCGCCGGCGCAGTCGGCGGCCCGCTCGCGCCCGTCGAGGGCGGAAGCGGCCGGACGGGGCAGGCGGCCATTGGCCGCCGCAAAACCCAGCAAGGCGTCGCGCGCCTGCGCCAGGGTGGCCAGGGTGCGCTGCTGGCGTTCGGCCTCGCCCGTGTTGCGCCCGAAGGCGCCGATCAGCAGGCTGGCCGCGCCCAGGCCCAGCACGGCGACCAGCAGCAACAGGGCCGCGCCGCGCTGGCGCCGAGGTTGGCGATGAGCTCGTCGTGGCGTCATGGCGGCGCCTCCTGCGCTTCGGCGACCGTGCCGCTGGCCGGGTCGTAGCGCTGGCCGGGTTGCAGCAGCACCACCTGGCCGTTCGACAGGCGCAAGGTCAGTGTGCCGGGTTTGCCACGCGCAAGGCGGTTGTGCGGCTCGTTCTGCGCTTCCTGGTTCAGCCAGACGGTGGAGCGGCCGCTGCTGCGCAGCACCAGGCCATTCAATTCCACGGGCGGGGCGGGAGGCGGCGGTGGCTGGGGCGCAGCCAGGGCGGGATCGGGCGGTGGCGGCCCGTAGCGCTGCGCGTCGAGCTGGGCGCGCTGTGCGGGCGACAGGAACAAGCGCCCCAGCTGCGGTGCCGGTGCTTGTGCCTGGGCCGTGAGCACAGTGCCGGCCAGGGACAGGCACAGGACGACGGCGCGCAGGATGGGGGGGAACCTCATGGCCGCCCCAGCACGGGCACGCTGTTGACGGTCAGCCACAGCAGCTCGCATTCGGCGCCCAGGGCGGGCGCTTGCGCGCCGCCGGCCGCGCCCGTTGCATGGCGCTTGAGCGTGCATTCCTGCACGGCGAAATAGCCGGCCTGGCGCAAATCGTCCAGCAGGTTCAGCAAATCCATCTCGTGCAGCAAATCCATCTGCAGGCGCATGCGGCTGCCGCGCAGGTGATATTGTCCCATCACCATGGGCAACGGCACTGGCAGCGCTTGCTGCGGGCTGATGTCATAGCTGATCGGCAGCAATTTGCGCTGTTCCTGGCTGCGGCGGATGGCGTCGATCCAGGCCAGGCGGTTTTCCTCGCCGATCAGGCCGCGCTGGCGCAGGGCGAGAAATTGCGGTTCGTAGGCGCGGATTTCCTGTTTTTCCGCTTCCACGTGGTTGAACAGGGTAGCCGCCGCCGCGCGCGTGTGCCGGGCCAGTTCCAGCGCTTGCGCTGCGCGCGTGCGATAGGCGGCGCTCAGGCTGAGCAGCACCACGCTGGCCAGCAGGGTCAGGACAAAGCACAGCAGGGCGCCGCGCACCAGGTGCAATTCTCCCAGCCAGGCGGGCAGGGTGCGCGCGGGCGTGGCAGTCCGCTGCATGCCGGGCAGGGGCGGCTGCTTGACGGGGCCGCTCATGGCTGCCACGCGAGCAAGAGGGTAAAGCGGGCCTGGCTGTCCGGCGCCGGCGCGGCGCTCTTGCCGGACAGGGCCGCGCTGGAACGCAAGTCGAGCGGTGTTTCCTCGATCGTCACCTGCATGCCCGGCTGGCGCGCCAGGGTTTGCGCGAAGGCCGTGATGGCGGCCAGGGCGGCGCGGTAATCGTTGTTCGGCATGGCCACGTCCGCTTCCAGGCGCAGCGCCTGCGGCGGCGCTGTCGGAATGCCGGCCAGGGCGCTGCCGGGCGCCGCCGCATTTTGCTGCTGCGCTGGCTGGCCGCCGGCCGCGCGCGCGGGCGCCTGGCCCGCGCGCCAGTGCAGCTGGCCCAGCGCAACCTGCGGCGCCTGGTCCAGCGCGGCGCTCAGCATGCCCAGCAACCGGCCCGGCTCCGGCGCCTGGGTGGCGATCATCTGGCCCAGGGTCACGGCCACTTTCATGTTCTGCGTCTTGGCCGGCGCCGGCGGCTGCGTCGACATGACGCTGCGGTAGCGTTCCTGGTAGGACGCCGTTTCCTGCGCCAGGCGCTGCGTGCTGGCGCCATCGGTAATGCCTCCGAGCAAGTTGATCGCGCACCACAGGGCTGCCGACGTGCCGATCAGCGCGCTGGCGCCGTACAGCGTCTTGCGCGCGCGCTGGAAGTGGTAGTAGCGGGCCAGCGCGCCGGGCGGATAGTGGCTGGGCGGCGGATGCTTGCCCAGCAAGGTCAGCAGCAATTCGTCGGCCAGCGCCGGCGTCTGCTTCAAGCCCACGCGTGCGCCGGCCAGCTGCAGGTCGATGAAGTGGTAAGCCACTTCCAGTCCGTTGTCGCACAGCAATTCGAGCTTGGCGATCTGCGCGGCCGGCGCCAGGATGACGGTATTCAAGACATCGCCGCGCGCCAGCATGCGCGTACTGGTGAGAAATTGCCGCGTCTTTTCCGTTTCCAGGGCGATATTCACGGCCACGCCGTCGAGCGCGATGGTCGCCGTCTGGCGCGAAAAGCGCAACTGGCCCTTTTCGTAATAACTTTGCCGCAAGCCGCCCGATTGCTGCGTCACCAGCAGCAGGTGTTCGTGCGCGATCGACAGCTTTCTGACCAGCGCGATACTGAGCAGGCTGGTCGAATAGATGCCGGCCACGGGCACGCGCAAGTGTTCGAGCGCCTCCGTCCATGGCTGCAGCAAGGTGGGGTTGGTCAGGGCGAAAAACAGCACCTGGTCGTCATGCCGGCCTTCACTTTCGCGGCCCAGCAGGGTGCTGCCCCGGTAGGGCGTGTCGCGGTGCAATTGCTGCTTGCGCCGTTCCAGCAGTGCGCGGCCCGCCTTGCCGCGCACGTGGGGCAGCAGCTGGCGCTGGAAATCTTCTTCGATGAGGTCGGTCAGCAGGTAGGCGGGCACGCCCGACCGCTGCGCTTGCGGGTCTTCCAGCCACGCGGCGAAATCGTCCAGCCCGGCCGCGCTGGCGGGGAAGACGTGGCCCTGGCCCAGCACGCCGTGGTCCCAGTCGTAGGCGCACAGGGCGTCGCTGGTGATGTAGAGTAATTGTTTGCGGAACACGGCGGCCTCAGGTCTTGAGTGTGCTGATGGTGTCGTAGATCGGCCCCAGCACCGACAGCATGATCCAGCCCAGCAGCAAGCCCAGGATGACCGTCATGGCCGGCTCGATCATGGCTTGCACTTTTTCAATCAATTCCTTCACTTCGCGGTTGTAAAAGTAACTGACATTGCGCAAGGCCGTGTCCAGCGAGCCCGTCGCTTCGCCCACCTTCAGCATGCGGATGACCAGCGGCGGGAAGATGCCCGTGTGCTGGAAAGCGGCCGTCACGCCATGGCCTTCGCTGATCAGCTGCGCGGCGCGGCGCAGGCCGGCCGCCACCACCTGGTTGCCGGCGATGCCTTCGGACAGGCGGATGCATTCGAGGATCGTGATGCCGGAAGCATACATCAGGGCAAAAAACGTGGCGAAGCGGGCCAGGATGATCTTGTGCAGCACGGGGCCGACCAGCCACAGGCGCAGCTTCAGGCCATCCCAGGCATAGCGGGCCGCGCCGCTCCTGCGGATCAGCGCGCGCAAGCCGAAAAACAGCAGCACGGGCAAGGCCAGCAGCCCATACCAGTAATCGATGAAGACATTCGACACGGCAATCAACACGCGCGTGTGCAGCGGCAACTCGCCGCCCATGTTGCGGATGAAGGCCGTCAGCTGGGGTACTAAATAGATCATCAGGAAAAACGTCAC
This sequence comes from Janthinobacterium sp. GW460-12-1-14-LB5, assembly GCF_059423585.1. Classification (NCBI taxonomy): domain Bacteria; kingdom Pseudomonadati; phylum Pseudomonadota; class Betaproteobacteria; order Burkholderiales; family Oxalobacteraceae; genus Janthinobacterium; species Janthinobacterium sp. GW460-12-1-14-LB5. The sequence continues at coordinate 216,761 of NZ_JBWKYD010000010.1, forward strand.
GCCCGCCACGACGATGGCGACGATGATGGGGTACATGACGATCTTGCGCGTCTGCGAGGCCAGCTCGTCCTGCCATTTCAAGCTTTCCGACAGGTTCTTGAACACCTCGGCGATCCTGCCGCTTTGTTCTCCCGCAAGGATCAGGCTGGTAAACGTGGCATCGAAGATGTCGCCATGCTGGGCCAGCGCGCCCGACAGGGGCAGGCCGCCCTCGATGCTTTCAATCAGGTCCGTGACGACTTCGCGCAGACGCGGGTGATCCGTGCTTTCGCGCAAGTCGTTCAAGCCTTCCAGGATGGGCACGCCTGCGCCCGTCAATTGTTCCATGTGGAAACAGAAATTGATCAGGTCGCGGCGGTGGATGACGCGCTTGCCCAGCAGCACCAGATATTGGCCCGTGATCTTGCAATCGATCAAGTCGAGCTGCATGCGGTGCAAACGCGCTTCCAGGTCCGGCACGTTGGCCGCCTCCATGCTGCCGGGAATCAGGGCGCCGGCGGCATCCATGGCGCGGTAGACATATTGCGGCATCAGGCCAGCCTTTCCGTCAGGTCGACCACGCGGCCCACTTCTTCCAGCGTGGTCACGCCTTCCAGCACGCGGCGCATGCCGTCGTCGACGATGGCCTTGAAGCCGGCCGCGCGCGCGGCGGCCTTGAGTTCGCGCACACCGGCGCGGCGGGCCGTCAATTCATCGAGTTCGGCCGTCATCTTGAGGATTTCCATGATGGCCAGCCGGCCCCTGTAGCCCTGGTGCGCGCAGCGCTCGCAGCCGACGGCGCGGCAGATGGACACGGGCGCGGCGTCTGCCGCCAGGCCCAGCAGGCGGCGCTCGACGTCGTCGGCGATCACGGTTTCCTTGCAATGCGGACACAAACGGCGCACCAGGCGCTGCGCCACGATGCCGATGATGTTGCCGGCCATGATGTCGGGCAAGATGCCGATGTCGAGCAGGCGCGCCACGGAACCGATGGCTGAGCTCGTATGCAGGGTGGAATACACCTGGTGGCCCGTCATGGCGGCGGCAAACGCCATTTCCGCCGTTTCGCGGTCGCGGATCTCGCCCACGAGGATGATGTCCGGGTCTTGCCGCATCATCGAGCGGATGCCGTCGGCAAAGCCCAGCTTGACGGATTCGTTGACGGAGGTCTGGCGTATCATGTTCATCGGATACTCGACCGGGTCCTCCAGGGTCATGATGTTGACGCTTTCCGTATTGATATGGTTGAGTATCGAATACAGGGTGGTGGTCTTGCCGCTGCCCGTCGGGCCCGTCACGAGAATCACGCCATCGGGCCGCGCGATCATGAGTTTCAACAAGTTCAATTCCGCCTCGGCCAGGCCCAGCGCATCGAGCGGGACGATGCCTTTTTGCCGGTCCAGCACGCGCAGCACGACGTTTTCGCCATGCGTGGTGGGTTGCGCCGAGGCGCGGAAGTCGATTTGCCGCCCGGAAAACTTGATGCTGATGCGCCCATCCTGCGGCGCGCGCGCCTCGGCGATATTCATGTTCGACATCACCTTCAGGCGCACGGCCATGGCCGGCCAGTACGATTTGTGCAGGCTGCGGATTTGCCGCAGGATGCCGTCGATGCGGTAGCGGATGCGCAGGAACGACTGTTCCGGCTCGAAATGGATGTCCGAGGCGCCGTTCTGCACGGCGTCGGCCAGCAGCGCGTCGATCAGGCGCACCATGGGCTGGCTGTATTCGTCCGACGGCGAGGCCATGCTTTGATAGCTGACTTCGCCCGTTTCGATCTCGTGCAGGATGCCGTCGATCGACAATTCGAAGCCATAGTACTGGTCGATGGCGCGCGAAATGTCCGATTCGTTGACGAGCACGGTGGAAATCGTGATGCCCTTGACCAGCATGGCGCTGATTTGATCGAGCGCAACGATGTTGCTGGTGTCGGCCATGGCCAGGATCAGATTGTCCGCCTGCCGCTCGTAGACGATGGGAAACACGCGGTAGCGCTTGGCCACGTCCTTCGGGATCAGTTTTAAGGCAATGGCATCGACCACCAGGCTGGACAGGTCCGCGCTGACCTGTTTCAGGTTTTCGCTGAGCGCCTCGCGCACGGTCGCTTCCGTGACGAAACCCAGGGTGATCAGCAGCTTGCCCAGCGGTTCGCTGCTGCGCCGCTGCTCGATCAGGGCGATGCGCAACTGGTCTTCGCTGATCACGCCTTTCTGGATCAATAGCTTGCCCAGCGGAAGTTTTGCCTGTTCTGCCATGTAGTGCTTATTCCTGACGGGGTGGGATGGTGGCCGGCTCGGCCGCGGCCGGCGCTGCTGGCGCGGGGGCCGCCAGTTCGCGCAAACGCGCTTGCGCCACGGCCTGGTCGAAGGCGGCCGGCGTGGCTTGCGCCAGCGTCAAGGCGCGCTGGTAATACGTGGCGGCCAGACGGGGCTGGTTCAGCCGGTCCAGGCCCACGGCCAGGTTGAAGGCATAGTCGGGATTGCCGGGTGCGGCGCCATAGGCGCGGAAAAATTGCTGCTGTGCTTCGTTCCAGCGCCGCTGCTTGGCATACACATTGCCCAGTGCAAACAGCACGGGGCCGCTGTCGGGGTTGCGCGCCAGGATGGCCTTCAGTTTTGCCTCGCTCTGCACCACGTCGCCCTGGCGCAGACCGATCAGGCCGGCCAACGCCTCGCCATCATCGGGATTGATTTCCAGCAAACGCACGTACAGGGCCGCCGCCTGCGCGCCCTGGTTCTCGCGCAGGGCCACGGCCGCCAGGCCCAGCAGCGCGTCGCGGTTGTTCGCATCCTGCCGCAGCACGGTTTCATATTGCTGACGAGCAAGGCCCAGCTGGCCCCCGTTGTAAGCCTGGTAGGCTTGCTGCACGCCGGGGTTGATTTGCGGGGCGGCAATGCTGCGCTGCACCTGGATCTGGCTATTCTCGGGCGCGGCCACGGGCGGCAGGCTGGGCGGCGCGGGCGGCGCCATGTGCGCCAGCTGCGCCGCGACGGCGGCCTGGGCAGCCGCTTGTATCATGGCTTGCTGGTCCGGTGCCGCCGCCGGCTGGCGCGCGTCGCGCGGATAGTCGGGCGGCAAGGTCGCGGGCGAGGGCAGGGCGTCCTGCGGCGCGGCACCCGTTGCCGGCAGCACCACGACGGGGCCGGCAACGCCGGCCGTGCCCGGGGCATCCGTCAGCGGCATGGGCACGCCGGGCAGGCTGGCGCCCGCGCCGGGGCTGGTGCTGGCGCGCCAGTACCAGTACGCCATGGAAGCGGCCACCAGCAGCAGGATCGCCAGCAGCACGGCCAGGCGCACGGTGGCCGGATCGACGCTGATGGGGCCAGCAGGACCTTTCGGCGGCGGATTGCTGCGGCTGGCGCGGGGCCGGGCGGGTGGCGGTTCCGGTGGCGCGCGCGGCGGCTCGGGAGGCGGGCCGGGTGGTGGGCCTGGCTGCGC
>NZ_JBWKYD010000011.1:0-201852 GCF_059423585.1 Janthinobacterium sp. GW460-12-1-14-LB5
AATCGGCACATTGCTTTTATTGGTGGGGCCGGGATGGGAGGGAGTAGATTAACATAGGCTGAGCTGGGTCAAGGTGGGGTGCATCGGCAAGGGGTAGCGTGGACAGCAGCGGCATCGGCCCCAGACTGTAGAGGACGTGGCATGAACAGCATGCACAAGCTGAGCGATACGCGGGTGCGGCATGACGCGCTCACGCAACAGGCGCGCCAGCGCAAGATCGATGCGTGGCTGCAGGTCGCAGCCAGTCTCAGCGAGCAGATCACCGTCGAATTGCAGACTGCCACGGAGCAGCTACAGGGCGAAGGAATGGCCGACTTGCAGCGCGTGACGGCACTGGCACAACGCCTGGCAAACAATAGCAAAGCCATGCGCGATACCCTCGGGACACTGTTTGACAGCGGTGAAAAAAGCGAGGAGCATGCAGTGACAAGCACGGAGGATTGCGCCATGGACGAGCAAGTCAACACACTGGGAAAAGACATGGCCGGCGTGAAACTGGACGTTGCTGATTTGAAGGTTGATGTGGCTGGCATCAAGGTGGATGTGGCTGGTCTGAAAACGGATGTGGCTGGCCTGAAAACGGATGTGGCTGGCCTCAAAGTGGATGTGGCAGACCTGAAAACGGATGTCGCTGGTCTCAAGGTGGATGTGGCAGACCTGAAAACGGATGTCGCCGGCCTGAAAACGGATGTCACTGTCCTCAAGACGGATGTCAGCAGCTTGAAACTGGACTTGGCGGTGGTGCGCTCCAATTACGCGACCAGGTCCGATGTGGCTGAGGCGAAGTCGACTGTCATCCTGTCTTGCGTGGGGACGATGATTGCGCTGTCGAGTGTGGCGTTTGCGGTGGCGCGGCTGGTGCACTAGCTTGAGTTCGTGGCGGCGCTGGCAATTAGAGCTTGAATGGAGGAAAAAACGCCTTGCGCTGCGCGCTTTGGGCGGTTTTTCTACCTGCGTTGATGTGTCGCAAGCTTTTTGGCGTTCCCAATAAAAAAAGCTCCCTTGCGGGAGCTTTCTTATTTATTCTGGCGGAGAGGGTGGGATTCGAACCCACGGTACGATTTAACGTACGCTTGATTTCGAGTCAAGTACATTCGACCACTCTGCCACCTCTCCGTTTACTGCGGTCTATTCGTTCAAACTGGCGTGCCTGTTTGAACGAGGCGCTATTTTAGCATGGGTGTTGTTGGGTTGGGTAGGGGTTTATTGGTGATTTGCAACTGATGACTGGCAAACCAAAACCTATCTGGGCGATTCGGAGAGCCCCGCGCAAGTATGCGCGGGGCTTCGAATCCCACGCGTACGCCCCGCAGGGGGCGTACTCCTTTCCGCCGCCACAAATAAAAAAAGCTCCCTTGCGGGAGCTTTCTCTATTTGTTCTGGCGGAGAGGGTGGGATTCGAACCCACGGTACGATTTAACGTACGCTTGATTTCGAGTCAAGTACATTCGACCACTCTGCCACCTCTCCATTTGCTGCGGTCTTTTCCCGCATTGCTGCGAGAAGGCAAGATTATAGCAGCCCGCGACAAAAAGAAAAGGACTATTTTAAGCCTTCAGATGCGTCAGGCCGCCCATGTACGGGCGCAGCACTGGCGGGATCTCGACGCTGCCGTCTGCCTGCTGGTAGTTTTCCAGCACCGCTACCAGGGTGCGGCCCACTGCCAGGCCGGAGCCGTTCAGGGTGTGCGCCAGTTCCGGCTTGCCGGCGGCGTTGCGGAAGCGCGCCTGCATGCGGCGGGCCTGGAAGGCTTCGCAGTTCGACAGGGACGAGATTTCGCGGTAGGTGTTTTGCGCCGGCAGCCACACTTCCAGGTCGAAGGTCTTGGTGGCGCCGAAACCCATGTCGCCCGTGCACAGCGACATCACGCGGTATGGCAGGCCCAGGCGTTGCAAAATCGCTTCCGCATGGCCGACCATTTCATCGAGCACCTGGTACGAGGTGTCCGGGTGCACCACTTGCACCATTTCCACCTTGTCGAACTGGTGCTGGCGGATCATGCCGCGCGTGTCGCGGCCGTAGCTGCCCGCTTCCGAACGGAAGCATGGCGTGTGGGCCGTCATTTTCAGGGGCAGTTGATCGAGCGCCAGGATTTCATCGCGCGCGATATTGGTCAGCGACACTTCCGACGTCGGGATCAGGTAGAAGGTCTCGCCCTCGCCTTCCGCGCCGCCTTTTTTCACCGAGAACAGGTCGGCTTCGAATTTCGGCAACTGGCCCGTGCCGCGCAGGGAATCGGCGTTGACCATGTACGGCGTATAGCATTCCGTGTAGCCATGCTCGTCCACATGCGTGTTGAGCATGAATTGCGCCAGTGCGCGGTGCAGGCGGGCGATGCCGCCCTTCATGACGGAGAAGCGCGAACCGGTCAGCTTGGTGGCCACTTCGAAATCGAGGCCCAGCGGGCCGCCCACGTCGACGTGATCCTTGACTTCAAAGTCAAAAGTGCGTGGCGTGCCGACCTTGCGCACTTCCACGTTGCCCGACTCGTCCGTGCCCAGGGGCGACGATTCATGCGGCAAGTTCGGCACGGCCATGATGAAATCGCTCAGCTTGGCTTGCACTACGCTCAGGGCCGCCTCATCGGCTTTCAGCTCATCGCCCAGGCCTGCCACTTGCGCCATCACGGCCGAGGTGTCTTCCCCCTTGCCTTTCAACATGCCGATTTGCTTGGACAACGCATTGCGCTTGCCCTGCAGTTCCTCGGTGCGCGTCTGGATCGCCTTGCGTTCGGCTTCGAGGGCGGTAAAACCTGCCACGTCGAGCTGGAATTTGCGCGTCGCCAGGCGTTCTGCGACGGTGGCGATGTCTTTACGGAGAAGTTGGATATCTATCATGGGTGGATGGCGGTGCCGATGTATCGAAAGCACTCATTGTACCAAGACCCAGTTCACTTCGATGAGTTTTGCGCAAGGTCAACCATCGTCATGGCAGCCTGGCCGGGCACTCGCGCCCGCTTTACATTTTCTGCATAGCTTATTGCTTAAATGAACGCGGCTTTTTCGGCAGCGGTCAGGCGACGGGCGCTGACGGTCACGACAGGCATCGTGCTATCGGCGGCCTTGGCAATCAGGGTCGACGTGGCGCTCACTTCCACCGTGTGTGCGCCTGCGGAGGCGAAGCTGGCGCCGATGGCGATGATGGCGGCGGCGACAAAGGTGATTTCCATGTTTTTCAGTGCGTTCATGATGTGACTCCCGGTTAGTTTGTGTGTTTGACTGCTGCTGGTATGGTGGTACTTTAGCCAACGGCGGCAAACAAGGCCACCGGCTTGCGACCAGCGGCGAAAAACAGGGAGCGAACGGTGAAAATGCGGGACTGAAACGCAAAGAATAGTTACAAGGCCTCATGCACCAGGCGGCCCAGGCGGCCGATGGCCTGCTCGATGCGCGGCGTCCAGGCATTGCCGCAATTGAGGCGCAGGTAATTGCCGAACTTGCCCGAGGCCGAGAACAGCTGGCCCGGCATATAGGCCACGCCGCTGGCGATGGCGTGGCCGTGCAGGGCCAGCGCATCGACTTGCGGCGGCATCTGCACCCACAGCACGAAACCGCCCTGCGGCTCGGACAGCATGCAGTCCGCCGGAAAGCCGGCCGCCACGGCGTCGGACATGCGGGCGATGCGCTGCACCAGCGTGCGTCGCATCTTGCGCAACTGCTGGTCGTAGCTGCTGCCCTCCAGAAAATCGGCCAGCACGGCCTGGAAGAAATGGCTGGTGGCGCCGCTCGACACGGTTTTCAGCAGGGCCACTTCCTGCGCGAAACGCCCGGCCAGCACGTAACCGACGCGCGACGCAGGCGTGATGGCCTTGGAAAACGAGGAACACAGCAAGACGTTGCCGCTCGTATCGTAAGCCTTCACGGGCCACGGGCGCTGCGGCGCAAAGCACAGGTCGCCATATACATCGTCTTCCACCAGCGGAATATTAAATTCCGACAGCAAGCCCGCCAAACGCTTCTTGTTGGCCTCCGGCATGACGCAACCCAAAGGATTATTCGCGTTCGGCACGAACAAACACGCTTGCACGAGGCCGGCTCGCAGGGCCAGTTCCAGCGCATCGAGCGACGGCCCCGTCTTCGGGTCGGTGGGGATTTCCAGCGCCTTCATGCCCAGGCTTTCGATCATCTGCAGCAGCACGAAATACGTGGCCGACTCGATGGCGATGGTGTCGCCCGGCCTGGCGACGGCGCGCAGGCACAGGCTGATCGCTTCCGTGCAGGAATTCGTCACGACGATCTCGTGCGGGTCCAGCTTGCCCCAATCCAGCGCGCGGCGCGTGACCTGGCGCAGGAAGTTGCTTTCGCTGACGTCGTAGCAGCTGACCTTGCTCAACAAAGCCGGTTCGCGCCGCGCCACCGCGCTGATGGTGCGCTGCATGCGCTTGATGGGCAAAATCTCGTCGGGCGGCCAGGCCGTGCCCAGCTGCACGATATCGGGCGCCTCGTTTTCCTTCAGCACGCGCATCAACAGATTGTTGATGCCGACAAAGGCCGGCTCCTTCAAGTGCTGGGCGTCGGCGCTGCAGGGCCTGCGGGGCGCGCGGTGGCGCACGAAATAGCCGGACTGGGGCCGCGCATCAACCTGCCCCCGGTCTTCCATCAGGCGCAAGGCTTGCATCACGGTACTGACGGAAATGCGCTTTTGCTGCGCCAGGTGGCGGATCGACGGCAAGCGGTCGCCAGGCGCGAACACGCGCGCGTCGATCAAGGCGCCCAGCTCGTTGGCCAGGTGCTCGTACAGATTCAAATGCGCGCTCATGTTCATCCCTTCAGTATGCGGCTGCCGCGCGCGGCACGCACAGATACAGTTGCCCGTTTTTTTGACAAGCACAGTGTACGATGAAGCGCACTGTATGCATGACAATTTCGTTTTCCTGCATCTGTCATGGTTCACCGCAAGCGCCTAAGCTGTTCCTGTCAGCACACCAACAGGAGCGATGCGATGCATACCGACCACGAATTACGCAGCGAACGGCCTTTGCGTCTGGAAAAAGCGCATGCCAGGGTCATCGAATGCCTGTCCGGCACGGCCTGGATCACGGCCTACGCCCAGTTCGAGGATTGCGTGCTGCGCAGCGGCGAACGCTACACGATCCCGAATGACGGCCTGGTGCTGGTCGAAGCCGTCGGTAGCGGACGCATCCGCGTGCATGGGACGGCCGCACCGCGCCCCGCCCTGCTGCGCTGGCTGAACCTGGCACTGCCTCACACCTTGAATATTAGGAATACATGACTCAAACACCACCACTGCGCGTCCTCGTCACGGGCGCCGCCGGCGTTATCGGCACCGTTTTCTGGAAGCGCCGGCACGGGGAATTCTCCCTGCGCCTGGCCGACCTGCACACAGGCAAGCTGGCCGAAGCGCCCTGCCCGTCCATGCAGCTCGACGTCAGCGATTACGCCGCCTGCCTGGCCGCCTGCACCGATATCGACGTGGTGCTGCACCTGGCCGGCGTGCCGCACGCCAGCGCCGATTTCGATGCGCAATTGCTGCAGCCGAACATCATCGGCACGCACAACATCTTCCGCGCGGCACAGGCGCAGGGAGTGAAAAGAGTCGTATTCGCCAGCAGCGCGCAAGCCATCGAGGGCTACCCGCTGGACGTGCAAGTGCATGAGCACATGCCGGCGCGCCCGGCCAACATGTATGGCGCCAGCAAGGCCTTCGGTGAAGGCGTGGCCTCCGCATTCGCCCACCAGCATGGCATGACGGCGATCGCCGTGCGCATCGCCAACGTGGCGCAGTTTAAGAAAGGTCAACAACACAGCGCACGCGACATCGCCGCCTTCATCAGCGAGCGCGACGTGGTGCAGTTGCTGGCCTGCTGCATCGCGGCGGACGTGCCGGCCGGCTACCACGTCGTGCATGGCGTGTCGGACAACCGCTACAAGCGGCTATCCATCGACGCGACGCGCCGGCTGGTCGGCTACGCGCCTCAGGATGACGGTTTTACATTGCTGGGACTGTAATTCAGCCCTTGCCGGCCGGTTTTCCTGCTTTCCTGTCAAGCTCGCGCAGCCACGCCAGCTTGTCGGCAATCTTGCTTTCCAGGCCGCGCGGCACGGGCTGGTACCAGCCCGGTTCGGCCATGCCGTCCGGGAAATAGGTTTCGCCAGCCGCGTAGGCATCGGGCTCGTCATGCGCATAGCGGTAGGCATGGCCATAGCCGAGTTCCTTCATCAGCTTCGTCGGCGCATTGCGCAAGTGCACGGGCACTTCCTTCGATTTATCCTTCTTGACGAAGGCCATGGCCGTATTGAAGGCGTTGTAGCCGGCATTGCTCTTTGCCGCAATCGCCAGGTAGATCACGGCCTGACCCAGGGCCAGCTCGCCTTCGGGCGAACCGAGCCGTTCATACGTTTCCGCCGCATCATTGACCATCGTCAAGGCGCGGGGGTCAGCCAGGCCGATGTCTTCCCAGGCCATGCGCACAATGCGCCGCGACAGGTAGCGCGGGTCGGCGCCGCCGTCGATCATGCGGCAAAACCAGTACAGGGCGGCGTCCGGGTTGGAACCGCGCACGGACTTGTGCAGCGCGGAAATCTGGTCATAGAAATTGTCGCCGCCCTTGTCGAAGCGGCGCGAATTTAATGTGAGCGCATTGTCGACAAAGGCCGCGTCGATGGTCGTCGTGCCCGTCGAGCTGGCGGCCGTCTCGGCCTGCTCCAGCAAGTTCAAAAAGCGGCGCGCATCGCCATCCGCATAGCCGATCAGGGTGTCGGCCGCCGCTTCGTCGAACGTCAGGTGCGTCAAGGCCGTGGACTGCGCCTTGGCCAGCAGCTGCTTCATCTCGTCTTCGTTGAGCGATTTCAATACATACACTTGCGCGCGCGACAGCAGCGCCGAGTTCACTTCGAAGCTGGGGTTTTCCGTCGTGGCGCCAATGAAGGTCACCAGGCCCGACTCGACGAAGGGCAGCAAGGCGTCCTGTTGCGATTTATTAAACCGGTGGATCTCGTCGACGAACAATAAAGTGTGCTTGCCGAACTGGTCCAGGCTGTGGCGGGCCTGGTCCATGGCTGCGCGGATATCTTTCACGCCCGCAAACACGGCTGACAGGGCGATGAATTCGCTGTCGAACGCGTTCGCCATCAGGCGCGCCAGGGTGGTCTTGCCCACGCCGGGCGGCCCCCATAAAATCATCGAATGGGCCTTGCCCGCCTCGAAGGCCAGGCGCAGCGGCTTGCCCACGCCCAGCAGATGCGTCTGGCCGATGACTTCGTTAAGGGTAGCAGGCCGCAAGGCTTCGGCCAGCGGCTGGCGCGGTGCGGTGGAAAAAAGATCCGCCATAATGAGGTACCTAGTAAGAATGCAAAAGCCCCGCATTGCTGCGAGGCCGGCTCATACGCAAGGCGCGACAGTCTTAATTATTAATGACGTCGGCGCCCTTGGGCATGACAAATTTAAAGTGATTGGCAGATAAGGCCGGGTTTTTCTGGAAATTCTTGAACGCCAGCACCGAGGTCTGCCCGAACGAATCGCGCAACTCCATCGCTTCCGGCACGCCGTTGCGCAAGCCGATGGTGATTTCGTCAAACGTCGTGTCCTTGGCCTTCGGCGTGGCTTTCAGCCATTCCAGGCCATCGCGCGTGCCTGCTTCGGCCAACGTAAAATTCTTTTCCAGGTCGTTGCTGCCGAACAAGATGGCGGCCGGCGAGGAACCGAGCGCGTCGCCCAGTTTCTTGACCGTCACCTGGCTCAAGTCCTTGTCGTAGATATACAGCTTGTCGCCATCGGCCTGCAGCAACTGCTCGTACGGTTTCAGATAGGTCCAGATGAACTTGCCGGGACGGGCAAACTCGAACGTGCCACTGGCTGGCGTGGAAACTTTGGCCTTGCCGCTGGCGTCCGCCTTCTTGACCTGGCGCTGCACGAACTCGCCCTTGGCCGACTTGGTGCCGGCCGCAAAGCTCTTGAACTGCTCGAGGGCACTGGCCGAGGCGCTGGCCGCGAACAGCAGGCTGCAGGCAACGCTGGCCGCGCCGATGATCATTTTTGCTGCGAAAGTATTGCTTTTCATTTATTACCCTTGTTCGGCACTGGCCGCCGGCACCAGGATTTCCCGGTTGCCATTGGATTGCATGGTTGACACTACCCCGCTCTGCTCCATCTGCTCGAGCAGGCGGGCGGCGCGGTTGTAGCCGATGCGCAAATGACGCTGCACCAGCGAAATCGAGGCGCGGCGGTTTTTCAGCACCACCGCCACCGCCTGGTCGTACAGGGCATCGGCCTCGCCGCCGCCCTCGCCCGGCGCGCCGCCTTCGGCGCCATCGCCTTCCAGGGTGCCGCCTTCGAGGATGCCCTCGATGTAATTCGGTTCGCCCTGCAGCTTCAGATGGCTGACGACGCGGTGAACTTCTTCATCCGACACAAACGCGCCGTGCACGCGCATCGGCAAGCCGGTGCCGGGCGGCATGTACAGCATGTCGCCCATGCCCAGCAGGGTTTCCGCGCCCATCTGGTCGAGAATGGTGCGCGAGTCGATCTTTGACGACACCTGGAAGGCGATACGCGTCGGGATGTTGGCTTTAATCAAGCCCGTGATCACGTCTACAGATGGGCGCTGCGTGGCCAGAATCAAGTGCAGACCGGCGGCGCGGGCCTTTTGCGCGATACGCGCGATCAATTCCTCGACTTTTTTACCCACCACCATCATCAGATCAGCCAGCTCGTCAATGATAATGACGATGGTCGGCAGTTTTTCCAGCGGCTCGGGCGAGTCCGGTGTCAGGCTGAACGGATTCGGGATATGTTCTTCGCGCTTTTTCGCGTCGGCAATCTTCGCGTTGTAGCCGGCCAGGTTACGCACGCCCATCTTGCTCATCAGCTTGTAGCGGCGTTCCATCTCGTTCACGGCCCAGTTCAGCGCGTGACCCGCCTGGCGCATGTCGGTGACGACGGGCGCCAGCAAGTGCGGGATGCCTTCGTAGACGGACATTTCCAGCATCTTCGGATCGATCAGGATCAATCGCACGTCGAGCGGGTCGGACTTGTACAGCAGCGACAAAATCGTCGCATTGATGCCCACGGATTTACCGGAACCGGTGGTGCCGGCCACCAGCAAGTGGGGCATCTTGGCCAGGTCGGCCACGACGGGCTTGCCGGCGATATCCTTGCCCAGCGCAATCGTCAGGCTGGACACGCCATCGTTGTAGACCTTGGAGCCGAGGATTTCCGTCAGGCGCACGATCTGGCGCTTGGTATTCGGCAATTCCAGGGCCATATAGTTCTTGCCGGGAATGGTTTCCACGACGCGGATCGAGGTGAGCGACAGCGAACGGGCCAGGTCGCGCGCCAGGCCCACGATCTGGCTGCCCTTCACGCCCGTGGCCGGCTCGATTTCATAGCGCGTCACGACAGGGCCGGGGTAAGCGGCCACTACCTTGGCATCCACGCCAAAGTCCGACAATTTCTTTTCGATCAGGCGGCTCGTAAACTCCAGGGTTTCCACGGACACCGTTTCCACCACGGGCGGCGCTTCATCGAGCAAGGACAGCGGCGGCAGCTTGCCATCGCCCAAGTTCTCGAACAAGTGCGCCTGGCGCTCCTTTTCCACGCGCTCGGATTTCACCACGGTCACGACTTGCGGCTCGATCTTGACGGGCGGCGCGGCCACGTGCTTTTCCACGTGCTTGGCCCGTTCGATGACCACCACTTCGTCGCGGCGCACGGCAGCCACTTCACCCTGGCGGCGGTCTTCGCGGTCCTGGTAGCGCAGCACGAACCAATTAAACGCGTCTTCGATAGCGCCGCCGATGCGTTCTGCCACTTGCAACCAAGAAACGTGGAAGAACAGGCTGAAACCGAGGCCGAACAGCAGCAACAGTAATAAAGTAGCGCCCGTGAAGCCGAAAGCCACGTGGGCCGAATGCCCCACCAGCTGGCCCAGCACGCCGCCGGGGTCGCGCGGCAGCTGCACGTGCAGGCTTTTCGCCATGCGCAGGTATTCGAGGCCCATGCTGCCGATCAGCATGATGGAAAAGCCGACGATGCGGATCAGCATCTCGACATGGTGCTCGCGCTCCACGTCCTCTTCTTCCAGCAGGAAGCGCTTACTCAGGCGGCGATAGCCATTCCACACGGTGCGCAGCAGCCAGACGCACCACCACCAGGCGGAAAAACCGAAGATATACAGCAGCAGATCGGAAAAGGTCGCACCGAGCTTGCCGCCCAGGTTGGCCACCTTGTCGACGGACGTGGCATGCGACCAGCCCGGGTCGAGCTTGTTGAAGCTGGCCAGTATCAGCACGAAATACAGGGCAAACGCGGCCAGCGCGAACCAGCGCGCCTCGGACAGCAGCCGTACCAGCCGGTTGGGCAAGGGCCGGCGTTCGACCGGTTTTCGGGTGTAGCTATTTTGATTGGCCTGGGCTGGTTTAGTCATTCTGGGAAGCGCTGCAAGGTGAAAAATGTTTCTGAAAGGGAATTTCCCATAATAAGGAAGTATTCTAAGCCATATATGCCCCGGACGGCCCCACGATTCGTCGCTACAGGCGGCTTGGTCTATAATCGAGGATTGCTTGCGCAAGCGCAATACGGCCTTGTTCTTCGCGCGTATGCCCCCAATTCGGATAGACCCCACTCATAGAGAAGCTTCCCATGACCACTACCAAACACGCCCGCGTTTTGATCCTCGGCTCCGGCCCAGCCGGCTACAGCGCCGCCGTCTACGCCGCCCGCGCCAACCTGAACCCGATGCTGGTCACCGGCGTGGAACAAGGCGGCCAGCTGATGACCACCACCGACGTGGAAAACTGGCCCGGCGACCCCATGGGCGTGCAAGGCCCGGACCTGATGCAGCGCTTGCTGCAGCACGCCGAGCGTTTCAATACGGAAATCGTGTTTGACCACATCCACACCACCTTCCTCAATGAAAAGCCGATCCGCCTGAAGGGCGACAGCCACGAATACACGTGCGACACGCTGATCATCGCCACGGGCGCATCCGCACAGTACCTGGGCTTGCCGTCGGAAGCGGAATTCATGGGCAAGGGCGTGTCCGCCTGCGCCACCTGCGATGGCTTCTTCTACCGCAACCAGGAAGTGGCAGTCGTCGGCGGCGGCAATACGGCCGTCGAAGAAGCGCTGTACCTGTCGAACATCGCCAATAAAGTCACGCTGATCCACCGCCGCGACAAGTTCCGCGCGGAAGCGATCCTGATCGACCGCCTGAATGCCAAGGTTGCCGAAGGCAAGATCGTGTTGAAATATAACCACACTCTGGACGAAGTGACGGGCAACGAAGGCGGCGTGACGGGCCTGAACATCAAGTCGACCATCGACGGCAAGGTCGAAGCATTGAGCGTACACGGCGTCTTCATCGCCATCGGCCACAAGCCGAACACGGGCATCTTCGAAGGCCAACTGGACATGCACAACGGCTACATCAAGACGAAAACCGGCCTGGAAGGCATGGCCACCGCCACCAGCGCACCGGGCGTGTTTGCCGCCGGCGACGTGCAAGACCATATCTACCGCCAGGCCATCACCAGCGCCGGCACGGGTTGCATGGCAGCACTGGACGCCCAGCGCTACCTGGAAGGCCAGGAGTAAGCGTCGCATGGCGTCGATGAAAGACTTTGCCGACCTGAAAGCGGTCAGCAAGCAGCTCAAGGAGCAGGCGGACGCGCGCGCGCAAGCTGAAGCGGAGCGCGCCAAGCAGGTCAAGGTGCAGGCCGTGGAAAGCAATCTGTTCAAGGCCAGCATCGGCGGCGTCAAGCGCCTGCCCGAGTCGGACCGCTACGTGCCCAGCCTGCCCAAGGCGGGCACGGCCAGCGTCCAGCAGCCGGCGCGCAAATTGTCTCCGGAAGAGGACGATGCGGCCGTGCTGCGCGAGTCGCTGTCGGACTTGTTCGAAGTCGACCATTATCTGGAAAACGATCCGGCCCTGAACTACGCCCGCCCCGGCGTGGGGCCGGACGTGGTCAAGAAGATGCGCAAGGGCCACTGGCCCATCCAGGATGAGCTGGACTTGCACGGCTTGCGCCGGGACGACGCGCGCGACGGCATCGGCGCCTTTCTGAACCAGGCGACGCGGCGCAAGCTGCGCTGCGTGCGCGTTATCCACGGCAAGGGTTTCGGCTCGAAAGGCCAGGAACCGGTGTTGAAATCGATGGTGCACAGCTGGCTCGTACAAAAGGATGAAGTCGTCGCCTTTTGCCAGGCGCGCCGCTCGGAAGGGGGCGATGGCGCCCTCGTCGTGCTGCTCTCGGCAGCGCTGCAGCCCATCCGCTAGCCCTAGCAGCAAGAAATTACAATTCAGTAACAAGTTACACCCCGCACACGGCCCCGTTTGTCACCATTCGGGGCCGTGTCATGTTAACCTGTGACAATTATTTCCTGCTTAGCGTCTCGTGCACGCGCTCCACCCATGATGCCACCCCAACTGCCGCCTGGCTCGCTGATCAAGATCATTGAGGTCATCGCCATCCTGGTGGGCGCGTTTTCCGGCTTCATCGAAGCGCGCCGCAAGCGCATGGACCTGGTCGGCGTATTCGTCGTGGCCTTCATCACGGCATTCGGCGGGGGGACGTTACGCGACATCCTGCTCGACAAGCGCCCTTTGTTCTGGGTTTCGCACCAGGAATACGCGATCCTGATCTTCGTACTGGCCCTGACGGCCGCGCCCCTGATCCAGCATTTGCGCCAGATCGTCTCGGAACGCCTGATCGTCATCGCCGACGCCATCGGCCTGGGCATGTTCGCCATCGCCGGCGTGGCCGAAGCCATGCGCGCCGGCATGCCGATCTTTATTGCCTCGATGATGGGGGTGATTACGGGGATTTTCGGCGGCGTGATGCGCGACATCGTCTGCAACGAAGTGCCGATGGTGTTTCGTGACGGAAAACCCTACGCCATCTGCGCGTTTTTCGGCTGCTGGGCTTATTTATTGCAGATGCACTTCGGCGCCGAGCACGACTTCGCGCTGTGGACCAGCGCCAGCGGCATCACGATATTGCGCCTGATCTGCTGGAAATTCGACATGCGCCTGGGACGCTGAAGGTCAGCAGCCCAGGCTGAAACACTTACACTGCGTCAGGACCGGTCTCGCCGGTGCGGATGCGGATGACTTGCTCCACGTCGCGCACGAAGATCTTGCCGTCGCCGATCTTGCCCGTGCGGGCTGCCTTGATGATGGCGTCGACCACCAGTTCCGACACGCTGTCGTCCACTACCACTTCGACTTTGACTTTTGGCAAGAAGTCGACCACGTACTCGGCGCCACGGTACAGCTCGGTATGACCCTTCTGGCGGCCAAAGCCCTTCACTTCCGTCACGGTCAAGCCCGTCACGTTCACATCGGCCAGGGCCTCGCGTACTTCGTCGAGCTTGAATGGTTTGATGATGGCGGTAATCTGTTTCATGGCTTTCTCCTTATTGATAATCGTCAGTTCTTCATTAGCTGGCTTAACGGGACCCCGCAAAACCGTAGCGAGCAAGTTCAATACCGGGTTGAGTAGCGGAGCCGTACTTGAGTACGGTGAGCAACGGATGCCCGGTAGTGAGCTGCGCAGTAGGTTTGGCGGGGTTCCCCACGTTATTCGTAAAACTTCGACGTAATGGGATAGCGCCAGTCGCGGCCAAAGCCACGGTGCGTGACGCGGATGCCCACCGGCGACTGGCGACGCTTGTATTCATTGATCTTGATCAGGCGCGTGATTTTCGCCACGTCGGCCGGCGGGTAGCCAGCCTCGATAATGTCGGCGATCGGCCGGTTTTCTTCCATGTACATCTGCATGATGCCGTCGAGTATTTCATACGGCGGCAAGGAATCCTGGTCCAGCTGGTCGGCGCGCAGCTCGGCCGATGGCCCGCGCGTCAAAATACGCTCGGGAATCACGCTTGAGATGCTGTTGCGGTATGCACACAGACGGTACACGAGCGTCTTGGCGATATCCTTGATCACGGCAAAGCCGCCCGCCATGTCGCCGTACAGGGTGCAATAGCCGACGGCCATCTCGCTCTTGTTGCCCGTCGTCAACACAATGCTGCCATGCTTGTTCGACAAGGCCATCAGCAAAGTGCCGCGGATGCGCGCCTGGATATTCTCTTCCGTCGCGTCTTCCGCCAGTCCCGCGAACTCCTCGGCCAGGGTGGCGCGGAAGGCGTCGAAAGTTTGCTTGATCGGAATTTCATCGTAGCGCACATCGAGGCGTTTTACCATGTCGCGCGAGTCGATCCACGAGATATCGGCCGTAAATTGCGACGGCATCATGACGGCGCGCACCTTGTCGGCGCCCAGCGCATCGACGGCGATGGCCAGGGTCAGCGCGGAATCGACGCCGCCCGACATGCCGATCAGCACGCCCGGGAAACCGTTCTTGACTATATAGTCACGCACGCCCAGCACCAGCGCCTGGTACACCTGCGCCTCGGTGGTCAGCGGCGTGGCCAGCGGCTGCGGCACGGGCGTGGCGCCGTCGAACTCGACGAGCTGCAAGTCTTCCTCGAAATGGCGCAGCTGGGCGCAGATCGTGCCGGCCGCATCCATGACAAACGAGTCGCCGTCGAAAATCAGCTCATCCTGGCCGCCGACCAGGTTGGCGTACACGAGGGCCATGCCTTGCGCGCTGACGTTCTTGCGCATGGTTTCATAGCGCAAATGCTGCTTATTCATGTGATAAGGCGAGCCGTTCGGCACCAGCAGCACTTGCGCGCCGGCCGCGCGGGCGCGCATCGGCGCGTGCTCGAACCACGTGTCTTCGCAGATATTGATGCCGAAGCGCACGCCCTTCACGCCAAACACGAAAGCCTGGTCCGACGACGTAAAGTAGCGTTTTTCATCGAACACGGTGGTATTCGGCAAGTCGTGCTTGCGGTAGGTGCCCAGCACTTCGCCATTGACCAGCACGGAAGCGGCATTGTGGCGCACGCCCTTCTCGTCCTGCAGGGGCAAGCCCACCACCACGTGCATATCCTTGAACTGGGCCAGGTCGCGGGCCAGCGCCGCAAACGCTTCCTGCGTTTTTGCGTAGAATGCATTGCGCAGCAACAGGTCCTCGGGTGGATAGCCAACCAGCGACAGTTCCGGCGTGAGCACGATATCGGCGCCCGCCTCGAACGCGCGGCGGGAAAGGTCGAAGATCTTGGCACGGTTGCCGGCCAGATCGCCGACCGTACTATTCATTTGAGCAATTGCGACTTTGACTGTCATGATGATGATGGATATTTTTCGTTCTATTAAACAAGACAGGGGCGCGCAGGCCGACGGTGGCGCCCCGAGAGTGATGAATGCACACTACAACAATGAATTATCGCACGGCTATCGTCACTACCCTGGCTGAAATTGGCGAAGCGGCCTGGTCAGAACTGCTGGCGCGCCAGGCGGACGCCAAGGCGGAGGCCACCCCCTTCCTCTCCTATGCCTTTTTGCATGCGCTGCACGAGTCCGGCTGCGCCAGCGCGGACACGGGCTGGCAACCGAATTACCTGGCGCTGTGGCAAGGAGACACGCTGGCCGCCGCCCTGCCCCTGTACCTCAAAACGCACTCGTACGGCGAATACGTGTTCGACTGGGCCTGGGCCGATGCCTATCAGCAACATGGCCTCGAATACTACCCGAAACTGCTGTCCGCTATCCCCTTTACGCCCGTCAGCGGCACGCGCCTGCTGGCCCGCGATGGCGAAGCGCGCGCCGCCCTGCTGGCCTTCCTGCAGGCCCAGCAGCAGGCCAGCGAGGTGTCGTCCTGCCATATCCTGTTCCCGCCGGAAAGCGAGGCGCGCCAGTTGGCCGAGGCCGGCTACCTGCTGCGCAGCGGCGTGCAGTTTCACTGGCTCAATCCCGGCTACGCGGATTTCGAGCAATTTCTTGCCACCCTGGAGCACAAGAAGCGCAAGAATATCCGCGCCGAGCGGCGCAAGGTGCGGGAAGCGGGCGTGACCATGCGCCAGGTGCGCGGCATGGACGCCACGGACGCGGACTGGAAACTGTTCCACCGCTGCTACAGCAATACCTATGCGGAACACCGCTCCTCGCCCTATCTGTCGCTGGACTTCTTCCGGCGCATAGGCGCGGCCATGCCGCAGAATATTTTATTGGTGATCGCCGAGCGCGAAGGCCGGGCCATTGCCGCCTCGCTGGTGATCCACACGGCCGAC
The DNA here is from genome assembly GCF_059423585.1 of Janthinobacterium sp. GW460-12-1-14-LB5. NCBI lineage: Bacteria > Pseudomonadati > Pseudomonadota > Betaproteobacteria > Burkholderiales > Oxalobacteraceae > Janthinobacterium > Janthinobacterium sp. GW460-12-1-14-LB5. Next base: position 16,099 of record NZ_JBWKYD010000011.1, read on the forward strand.
ACACTGTATGGCCGCTACTGGGGCGCGCTCGAGCACGTACCGTGCCTGCATTTCGAGACGGCGTATTACCAGCCGCTGGAATTTTGCATCGCCAACGGCATCGCCACCTTCGAGGGCGGCGCCCAGGGCGAGCACAAGATGGCGCGCGGCTTCCTGCCGCAAAAGACCTGGTCCGCCCACTGGCTGGCGCACCCGGCCTTTGCCGACGCCGTGCAGCGCTTCCTCGAACGGGAACGGGGCGGCATCGATGCCTATCTCGATGAATTGAACGAGCACAGCCCGTTTCGCGCATAAAAAAACGCTCCCGGCCATCGCTGGCGGGGAGCGTTTTTTAACGGGTGACGTTAGGCTTTTGCAGCATCTGCCTTGTAGGCGGCGACGCCGCCCAGGATTTCTTCCTTGGCCACTTCAGGGCCATACCAGCCGTCGATCTTGACCCATTTGCCTTTTTCCAGATCTTTGTAGTGCTCGAAGAAATGCTGGATCTGGCGCAAGCGCAGTTCGTTCAGATCTTCCGGCTTTTGCCAGTGGCTGTAGATCGACAGGACCTTGTCGACTGGCACGGCCAGCACTTTTGCGTCTTCGCCCGACTCGTCGGTCATTTTCAGCACGCCGATAGGACGGCAGCGCACGACCACGCCCGGGATCAGCGGGAACGGGGTGATGACCAGCACGTCGACCGGGTCGCCATCCGGCGACAGGGTGTTCGGCACGTAGCCGTAGTTGCACGGGTAATGCATGGCGGTACCCATGAAGCGATCGACGAAGATCGCGCCGCTTTCCTTGTCGACTTCGTACTTGATCGGATCGGCATTCATCGGGATTTCGATGACGACGTTGAAATCGTTCGGCAGGTCGCGGCCGGAAGAGACGTTATTCAAACTCATGGGGTTCCTCATTAGCGGATGGTGTTTTAACCGCGCAATTATAGCGAAGTACAGGCAGCTTGTGCGATGCAGCAGCGGCCCGCCGGCGTTTTGCGCGTCCTGCCAGCAACAGTGGCATGCATGGCCCGCTGGCCCCCGCAGCCTGCCAGCGAAAGAATAAACAGGCGGCCCAAAATAATAAGTAAAAACACGTAAGTAATACTACGCTCACGCCTGAATTAATATCTGGAATATCTGCGTATTTTCATTTCAATATCACCATGCGGCAAACATGGTTATTATAATCGGCATTGCATTTATTGCAGCAACTTATAACAACAATTTCATTATCATGCATCCGGCGATGCCTGCACATAATGACGCGGGCGTTTCAACATGCTTCGCCAAACGCCCATCCAGCCCCGCAATCTGCTCTTCCAGCATAATATTTGCTCTTATTTGAAGAGTTTATCTGATTCAAATGGCGACCCCGCCAAAAAATGGCACTACCGGAAGACAATCATCAATTCTGATAAACTGTCACATTCTGGTGATTCCAAACTTTGTATATTCTGCAATCGACGCCTTCCCTGAATTCAATATGGCGCATCACGCGCCACCGATAAATCCTTGCAAAAAGGAATATGATGATTCCCTCTTTCCGGCCCGGTCCTTTATTAAAGGTCACTGGCGTTATTTTCATTCTGTTCGGCCTCGCCCTGCTGGGCGGCGGCATCTGGCTGGCCACGCTCGGCGGCTCTTGGTACTACTTGCTGGCCGGCATAGGCATGCTGATCGCAGGCGCGCTCGTCTTCCAAGGCAAGCGCAGTGCGCAACCATTCATGGCGCTGCTGCTGCTCGCCACTCTGATCTGGTCCGTGATCGAAGTGAAATTTGACTGGTGGCAATTGCTGCCGCGCCTCGACATCTGGTTTGCCGCCGCCGTCTGGCTGCTGCTGCCCTTCGTCAGCCGCCGCCTGGCGCCACCCGCCGCGGCGAAACAGCCGCAATTGGGAAGGACAGCCCTGTCCGCCGCCGTGGCGCTGACCGTCATCGCCGGCGTCATCGCCCTGTTCCAGGACTACCATGACCTGCATGGCGACGTGCCGGCCGACAGCATGGCCGCCACGGCCAACGGCGATTTCGCGCCCGGCGTCGAGCACAATGACTGGTCCGCGTATGGCCGCTCCGGCTATGGCGACCGCTACGCGCCGGCCGCGCAGATCACGCCGGCCAATATTTCCGGCCTGAAAGAAGCCTGGACTTACCACACGGGCGACTTCAAGGGTCCGAACGACCCGGGCGAGATCGCCAATGAAGTGACGCCGCTGAAGGTCAATGACATGCTGTATTTGTGCACGCCGCACAATATCGTCATCGCCCTGAACCCGGACACGGGCAAGGAAATCTGGCGCCACGATCCGAAGATCGACCGCGACGCGGCCAGCTACCAGCACATGATCTGCCGCGGCGTCGCCTACTGGGACGTCAACGCGGGGCGCGCCAAAAACAATCCGGCACCCGAAGCGGCCGGCATGGAATGCCCGCGCCGCATCCTGGCGCCGACCATGGACGGCACCATGATCGCCGTCAATGCCGATACGGGCGAATCGTGCAAGAGCTTTGGCAACAACGGCGTCGTCAACCTGTATAAAAACATGGCCATGATCAAACGCGGTTTCCTGATGCCAACTTCCCCGCCAGCCGTGGCGCAAAACGTGGCCGTGATCGCCGCCAGCGTGACGGACAACCATTCGACGGAAGAGCCGTCGGGCGTGATCCGCGGCTACGATCCCGTCACGGGCAAGCTGATGTGGAACTGGGACCCGGCCACGCCGGAAGATACGGCGCCTTTCCCTGAAGGCAAGAACTACACCAACAACTCGCCCAACTCGTGGGGCGTGGCCAGCATCGATGAAAAGCTGGGCATGGTCTACATTCCAATGGGCAATGAAACTCCCGATACCTGGGGCGGCAACCGCAACAAGAATGGCGAGAAATTCAACAGCGCCATCGTCGCGCTGGACCTGGCGACGGGGAAAGTGCGCTGGGTCTACCAGACCGTGCACCACGATATCTGGGACATGGACATCGGCGGCCAGCCGAGCCTGGTCGACATCGACACGCCTAAGGGTAAAGTGCCGTCCGTTGTCGCCACAACCAAGCGGGGCGACATCTACGTGATCGACCGCCGCGACGGCAGCCTGGTCGTGCCGGCGCCGGAAAAACCCGTGCCAACGAGCAATCCTGCCGCCGGCGACACCCTGTCGCCCACGCAGCCATTCTCGGCCCTGACCTTCTTGCCTGAACGCAATATCAGCGAAGCGGACATGTGGGGCACGACGCCGTTCGACCAGCTCGCTTGCCGCATCATCTTCAAGGAACGCCGCTATGAAGGCCCGTTCACGCCGCAAACGGCCGGCAAGGGCGCCGTCATCTCGCCGGGCCCGCTCGGCATCTTCGAATGGGGCGGCGCGGCCATCGACCCCGTGCGTCAGTTGCTGATCGTCAACCCTGACTACATGGGCTTCCTGGAAAAACTCGTGCCGCGCGCGGAAACGACGGCCAAGGGCGGCACGGGCGGTGAAATGGGCTTGCAGCCGCAGACGGGCGTCCCGTTCGCCGTGGAAATCAAGGCCTTTTTGTCGCCGCTGGGCTTCCCGTGCCAGGCACCGCCGTGGGGCTATGTGGCCGCCGTCGACCTGCGCACTATGAAGAAAGTGTGGATGCACAAGAACGGCACCACGCGCGACAGCGGTCCCGTGCCGATTCCCTTGCCACTGGGCGTGCCCAGCCTGGGCGGCATGGTCACCACGGGTGGCGGCGTGACCTTCCTCAGCAGCACGCTCGACTACTACATCCGCGGCTACGACGTCAGCAACGGTAAAGTCATCTGGAAAGCCCGTTTGCCAGCCGGCGGCCAGGCTACGCCGATGAGCTATGTGTCGAACAAGTCGGGGCGCCAGTTCGTCGTCGTCATGGCAGGCGGCCACGGTTCGCTGGGCACCAAGATGAGCGACACCCTGGTGGCGTATGCCTTGCCGGAAGGCACTGCGGTACCGAAGAAGTAATTAGCAACGCACTCCGCCCTGGAGTGCGCGCATAAAAAAAGCCGTTCAGTCTGCACTGAACGGCTTTTTTACGTCTGGAGAAACAGATTACAGGATGGTGGCCAGCGCGCATTGACGGTAATGCGCGGCGGCCTGTTCCGTCTGCTGCAAGGCATCGTGCATCTGCGCCAGCTTCAGATGGGCGTCGCGCACCATCTGCGGCTCGTTCGCGTCCGACAAAGCCTGCTCCAGGTGGCGCTGGGCCTTGCCCCACAGTTTTTGCTTGAGGCACAGGGTGCCCAGGGTCAGCGCCAGTTCCGCGTCCAGCGGGCGCTGTTTCATCCATTGCTCGCAATGCTCGATCTGCAGCAGCAGGGCCGGCGTGCCGGCGGGCGCCGCCGCTTCGCGGTAGGCGCGCACGACGCGCTCGTCCCAGTCGGCGGCCAGCGACTCTTCGCACACGAGGCGCGCTTCGTCGTGCAAGCCGCGCGCATTCAGGGCCGTGGCGGCGCGGCAGGCGATATACGGCTTGACGCGGTCGGCGCTCGGCACGCTGGACCACACGCGCATCAGCGATTCGGCGTCATGCGATGGGTCGGACAGCAAATGGTCGTAGGCCAGCTCGCGCAGGCGCGACGACAGGGCCGGATGCAGGGCGCGGTGCTTGTCGAGCGAACGCACGAGGCGCAGCACTTCCGGCCAGTTCTTCGCCTGCTGCTCGGCCTTCAGCGACCATTGCAGCGCGTGGATATGGCGCGTGCCGCTGGCGTTGAGTTCGCGCACGGCGGCCAGGGCCGCTTCCGGCTGGTGGTCGTCGACCAGCAATTCCGTCACCGTCATCAAACGGGCCGTTTTCAGGCTGGCATCGCCTTCGACGCGGGACAGCCAGCTGTCGCGGCGCTCGGACTGGCGCATGCGGTGCGCGGCGCGCGCGCCGATCAGCGCGGCCAGACCGGCGTTTTCTTCCAGCTCGGCGGCGCGCAGGGCAGCTTTTTCCGCATGGCCGAAACGGCCTTCGAACAGGGCCTTCAAGGCTTCGCGCAAGCCCTTGTTGCCATCGCGCTCACGCTTGCGCTGGCGGTAGGCCGCCACTTGCGCCGGCATGCGCACGGTGGCGCGCACGGCGCGCACCAGCAGGTACAGCAGCACGAACAGCACGACCTGCAGCAGCAGGAAGAAGTTCAGCGACAAGTCGATGCGGTACGGCGGATAGAACAGCACCACGTTGCCGGGGTTGAAACGGGCCGTCACGGCGATACCGATCGCCGCGGCCATCAGGGCGAGTAACCAGAGAAATAGACGCATGGGCTCAGGACTTCGCTTTGTAGTTGCGCACAGCCGTCAGGCTGTCGGACAAGGTTGGCATTTCGATGGCCAGATTGCTGCCCTGCACCTGGCGCAACAGGGCTTGCGCCGTCTGCGTGCCCTTGGCGCGGGTGTCGAAATACTTGGCCAGCGCATCCTGCGCGGCGATCAAGTCGTTGCGGAACGCCGTTTCATTGCGCGACAACAAGGCCATGCGGGCATTCAGCAAGCGCAGCTTGACGTTTTCCCGCAAGAAATACGATTGCGTCGGCGACAGCATCAGCGCTTCCGGCGTATCGACGCGGCGGATGCGGATCAACTGGCGCACATCGGCCCACATGTCGCCGCTCCAGCTATTCCAGCCGTCGCGCACGGTTTGCAGCAGCGGTTCCGGCGCCGGCGGTCCCACCAGCTTGCCGCCGGCATCGCGCACGGCCTTGGCCTTGGCCTTGCCTGGTTTTTCCGGCGCGGCCGGCGAGGCCGGCGTTTCGTCGGACAGCATCGGCAGCGAGTCGATCTGGGCGATCACGGCGTCGAGGCGCAGGGCCACGCCCGTCGAATCGACACTGGGCAGGGCCTTGAGTTTTTCCATGTCGCGCCCGATGGCGCGGCGGATGGTGATGAATTGCGGCTTGTCGGAACGCGACAGGCTGCGGTCCGCGTTTTGCAGGGCGATCAGCGCACCGGGCACGTTGCCGGCCAGCTGCAGCTGCTGGCTGGCCGTCGACAGCACTTGCTCGATTTCCGTCAGCGCCCACTCGTCGCGGTTCTTCGACAAGTCGTTGTACAGTTGTTCCAGCGCAAGCTGCTGGCTCTGGGTTTCGCTCTGGCGGTTTTCCAGTGCGCCCACCTTGATTTGCAGCTCTTTCGTGCCTTCTTGCACGTTGCGCGCCAGCACGCCCGTTTCGGCATTGCTGACATCGCCCTTTTGCAGGCGCTTGGCCACCTCTTCGCGCAGGTTGCGGATCTGCTTGCTGGTCGACCAGCTTTGCGCCGCCAGCAGCACGGCCAGCACGATGACGGCGATGCTCATGGGCTTTTGCAGCTGCTCCAGCAGGGTCGGCGCGCGGCCGGCAGGTTGGTCGGCCGCCTGCGGCGCCGTCTTCACGGCGCTGCCAGGCGTTGCATTCGGTTCGGAGAGTGTAGGCATTTCGTTCATGGTCGTGATTGTAACGCGGCGAGCACGCCTGCGTCGCCTGAACCTGTCAGGGTGACGCGGGCAAAACCCAGGGCCGCCGCCGTTTGTGCAATGCGGGCGTGCGGCACGATCAGATGCTGCTGTTGCATTTTCACAACAGCCGTCTTTTCATCGCCCATTTCGCCCAGCAGCGCCAGCAAACCGCGCAGCGCTTCCGAGCTGGTGATGATCCAGTCATTATTATGCTGCAACAGATTTTCCAGGGTCGCCCGCAAGGCCGGCGTCAGCCTGGGCACCTGGCGGCGGTAGGCTGTGACGAACTCGACTTCGGCGCCGGCCGCGCGCAAGCCGTCGGCCAGGTAATCGCGCCCGCCATCGCCGCGCACGATCAGCACGCGCTTGCCGCGCAGGGCCGGCAAGTCCAGCGCCAGCAACAAGTGTTCGGAATCGCTGCGCGCCGCGTCGAGCGGACTGGTGATACTGGCGTTGGCATCCGTGACGCCGTGCGCCGCCAAGGCCATCTTGCTGCCCTCGCCCACCACGGCCAGCGGCACGCCTGGCGGCCAGGCGGGCAAGTGCGCAAAGACGCAGTCGATGGCGTTGGGCGAGACGAAGGCCACCAGGTCGTAAGCGGCCAGGCGCGCCAGCACGGCTTGCAGCTGCGCGCATTCCTGTTCACCGTCCAGCGCATGGATTTCCAGCAGCGGCAGCAGGGTCACGGGCCAGCCCAGCGCCGCGATCCTGGCGGCCAGCGGCCCCGCTTGCGCCGCGGGCCGCGTGATCACCACGCTGTCAGGCATGCGGCGCCAGGCCTTCATGGTTGTCGGGGGTAACGGCGCATGAGGCAAGGATGCCGGCGGCGTCCTGGCCGCGCAGCAGTTCGGCCACCTGTTCGCCCAGCAGTTCCGGCGCGCCGGCAGGGCCACTGACGTCGGCGCTGGCCATGCGCGCGCCGTCCGGCGTGGCGACCATGGCGCGCAAGCGCATCTGTTCGCCATCGACGGTGGCAAACGCGGCCAGCGGAATCTGGCAGCTGCCGCCGAAGATCTTCGAGACCTTGCGCTCGGCCGTGACGGCTTGCGCCGTATCAATATGGTTCAGCGGCGCCAGCAGGCGCACCAGGTCGGCGCCGTCCGCGCGGCCGCTGCGGATCTCGATGGCCATGGCGCCCTGGCCTGCGGCCGGCAAGCTGTCTTCCGGCGCCAGCACGGCGCGGATGCGCGATGCCAGGCCCAGGCGTTTCAAGCCGGCGGCGGCCAGGATGATGGCGGCGTAGTCGCCACGGTCGAGCTTGCCCAAGCGCGTGTCGAGGTTGCCGCGCAGGGGCAGGATCGTCAGGTGCGGATAGCGCGCGGCGATCAGCGACTGGCGGCGCAGGCTGCTGGTGCCGACGACGGCGCCGTGCGGCAGCTCGGCCAGGCTGGCGTAATCGTTGGACACGAACGCGTCGCGCGGGTCTTCACGTTCGAGGATGGCGGCCAGGCTGTAGCCCTCTGGCAACTCCATCGGCACGTCTTTCAGCGAATGCACGGCCAGGTCGGCGCGGCCCTCTTCCATCGCCACTTCCAACTCCTTGACGAACAGGCCCTTGCCGCCTACCTTGGACAGGGCGCGGTCCAGAATCTGGTCGCCGCGTGTGGTCATGCCGAGAATTTCAACGCTACACTGCGGATACAGGGCGGCCAGGCGCGCACGCACGTGTTCAGCTTGCCACATGGCAAGACGGCTCTCACGCGTGGCGATCACCAGGCGGGAAGGAATATTTTGGGTCAATTCAGATGCTTTCAAAACAAGTTCTTTCGCTGTGGCTGTCATTGTCGTTGCCAATTCGCCCGTCCGATATCAATTTGTATCGGAATGGCGCCCGGCGTCGCTATAATCGTTATCCCTTAGCCTAGAAGGCCAAGTCAGGCTAGCGTCCATGTTGAAGACCACAAATTTTATCATGCGCCCCCTCCCCTCTGCGGCCAAACGCCCGGTGCGATCCACATTCCCTTGCTTTTACACTTACTTTGGTTCTTTATTATGCTCAATGACGCAGTAGCACCAGAAATAGTCCCGGCGGCCGGCTCCGACAAGGATGCGCCGCTGAAAGAAGATATCCGCCTGCTGGGCCGCCTGCTGGGCGACGTGCTGCGCGAACAGGAAGGCGATGCCGTCTTCCATGTGGTGGAAACCATACGCCAGACGTCCGTGCGCTTCCGCCGCGAAGCGGACGCGGGCGCCGCGCTGGAACTCGACGCCATGCTCAAGGAACTGAGCCGCGAACAGACGATTTCCGTCGTGCGCGCCTTTTCCTACTTTTCGCACCTGGCCAACATTGCGGAAGACCAGCACCACATCCGCCGCCGCCGCGCCCATTTGCTAGCCGGTTCGCCGGCGCAAAAGGGCAGCGTCAGCTTCGCGCTGAGAAAACTGCGCCTGGCCGGCGTGCCCCGCAAGACCGTCGACACCTTCTTCCAGGACGCCCTGATCGCCCCCGTGCTGACGGCCCACCCGACGGAAGTGCAGCGCAAGAGCATCCTCGACGCCGAGCACGACATCGCCCGCCTGCTGGCCGAGCGCGACCTGCCGCAGACGCCGAAAGAGCGGCAAGCCAATATGCAGCTGCTGCGCTCGCGCGTGGCCACCCTGTGGCAGACGCGCATGCTGCGCTACTCGAAGCTGACAGTGGCCGACGAAATCGAAAACGCCCTGTCCTACTACCGCATCACCTTCCTGCGCGAACTGCCGGGCCTGTATGACGACATCGAGGACGATATCGCCGCCGAATACCCGAACGGCGACGGCACGATCGAACCGATCAATGCCGCCTACGTGCAGATGGGCAGCTGGATCGGCGGCGACCGCGACGGCAATCCGAACGTCAACGCGGGCACCATGCAGCATGCGCTGGCGCGCCACGCCACCACCATCCTCGATTTTTACCTCGACGAAGTGCACGCGCTGGGCGCGGAATTGTCCGTCTCGACCCTGATGGTGGGCGTCAGCGCGGAACTGCAGGCGCTGGCCGACCAGTCGCCGGATGCCTCGCCGCACCGCAGCGACGAACCGTACCGCCGCGCCCTGATCGGCATCTATGCGCGCCTGGCCGCCACGGCCCGCGCGCTGGGCGCCACCAACATCCTGCGCAAGGAAGTGGGCGCGGCCGCCCCCTATCCGGACGCGGCCGCCTTTGTGGCCGACCTGCGCACCATCATCGCCTCGCTCGAAGCGCACCACGGCGCGGCCCTCGTGCGCCCGCGCCTGGCCACCCTGGCGCGGGCGGCCGACATCTTCGGCTTCCACCTGGCGTCGCTCGACATGCGCCAGACGTCCGACGTGCACGAACGCGTGCTGGCCGACCTGTTCGCGCAAAGCGGCGTGGCCGCCGACTACGCGGCCCTGTCCGAGGAAGACAAGCAGGCGCTGCTGCTGAACGAACTGGCGCAGCCGCGCCTGCTGTACTCGCCCTACATCAGCTACGCCACGGAAACGGATTCCGAACTGGCGATCCTGCGCGCGGCGCGCGACATCCGCCAGCGCTACGGCGCGCGGGCCATCCGCAACTACATCATTTCGCACACGGAAACCGTGTCCGACTTGCTGGAGGTGTTGCTGCTGCAAAAGGAAACGGGCTTGCTGCGCACCGACTGGAAGGCGGGAGGCGAAGGCGACAGCAGCTGCGAGCTGATGGTCATCCCCCTGTTCGAGACGATCCCCGACCTGCAGCGCGCAGCTGGCATCATGAGCCAGCTCATGGCCTTGCCATTGGTCAAACAATTGATCGCCAAGCAGGGACAGTTGCAGGAAGTCATGCTTGGCTATTCCGATTCGAACAAGGATGGCGGCTTCCTCACCTCGAACTGGGAACTGTACAAGGCGGAACTGGCGCTGGTGGCCGACTTCCGGAAGGCCGGCGTCAAGCTGCGCCTGTTCCACGGCCGCGGCGGCACCGTGGGCCGTGGCGGCGGACCCAGCTACGAAGCCATCCTGGCCCAGCCGCCGGGCACCGTCAACGGCCAGATCCGCCTGACGGAACAGGGCGAAATCATCGCCTCGAAGTTTTCCAACGCGGAAATCGGCCGGCGCAACCTGGAATTGCTGGTGGCCGCCACCCTGGAAGCGAGCCTGGCGCCGCAGGAAGCCAATCCGGCCCGCAACGGCCAGCTGGCGCAATTCGAAGCCGTGATGGCGCAGCTGTCGGACCGCGCCTATCACGCCTACCGCCACCTCGTGTATGAAACGCCGGGCTTTACGGAATATTTCTTTTCAGCAACACCGATCGCGGAAATCGCCGAGCTGAACCTCGGCTCGCGTCCCGCCTCGCGCAAGGCCAACCAGCGCATCGAAGACTTGCGCGCCATTCCCTGGGGCTTTTCCTGGGGCCAGTGCCGCTTGCTGCTGCCCGGCTGGTTCGGCTTCGGCAGCGCCATCGACGCCTGGATCAACGAGGCCGACGGCGCCGCGAAAGATGCAAAAATCGCCACCCTGCGCGCCATGTACGCAGAATGGCCCTTCTTTGCCACCCTGCTGTCGAACATGGACATGGTGCTGGCCAAGACGGACCTGGCGATCGCTTCGCGCTATGCGGAACTGGTGGCGGACCAGGACTTGCGCGAACGCATCTACAAGCGCATCACGGACGAGCATGGCACCACCCTGCGCTGCCTGGAGCTGATCACCGGCAACACCGAGCGCCTGGCGGGCAATCCGCTGCTGGCCCGCTCGATCCAGAACCGCTTCGCCTACCTCGATCCGCTGAACCACTTGCAAGTGGAATTGATCAAGCGCAACCGCGCCCTGTCGGCGGAAAGCCGCATCGATGAAAGGGTGCACCGCGGCATCCAGTTGTCGATCAACGGCGTGGCCGCCGGCCTGCGCAACACGGGCTGATCGCGCCGCATCGCCATCGGCACACAGGGGCCGGCGCCGCAAGGGCCGGCCCTTTTGCTTGCCTGATGGAAAAATATTCTCAATAAAGCAACATTTGGTATTACACTAGCGTCGGATACTTTTCCACTCCGGCGCCAGGCGCACGGCAGCGGCCAACCATGACGCCAGGGGCGCGGATGAGCAAATGGTCGATTGAAACCTTGAGTACGGCATGCGCCGCCCTCATCCTGATCATGCTGGGCTGGCTGGCGGGCGCAGCCTGGCAGGAACTCGACTTCTGGGAACATCTCTGGCTGTCGCTGCTGCTGGCGGTATCCGCCGGCACGGCCATGTGGCTGATGCGCAAGCTGCGCGCCCATCTCGCCAGCACGCGCCTGCAGCTCGACGCCAGTGCCATGCGCTACCGCGACCTGAGCGAGGCGGCGCAGGATGGCATGTGGCAAACGGATGCAAAAGGCACGATATTGCATGTCAACCAGCACCTGTGCGACATGCTGGGCATCCCGGCGGAAAAGCTGCTGGGCCACAAGATGCGCGACTTCTATGACGAAGCGACCTTGCTGCGCCTGTGCCCGCTGATGCGCGCGCAGGAACACAGCTGCATGGGTGAACTGCAGTACTGGCACAGCGACGGCTCGGAACGCTGGGCGATGATCACCGGCCGCTGCCTGTACGACCAGCAGGGCAAGCTGACTGGCGCGCTCGTGCTGGCCAGCGATATCACGGAACACAAGCGGGCCGAACACGCGCTGAGCGTCGCCCATGCGGAGCTGGAAAGCCGCGTGGCCCTGCGCACGGCCCAGTTGCTCGATGTCAATCTCCAGCTGTCCGCCGAAATCGCCATGCGCGCGCAAACGGAAGCGGCCCTGGCGCGCAGCGAAGAGCGGCTGCAGGACATCATTTCCATGATGCCCCTGTCGCTGTTCCTGAAAGATGCCGATTCGCACATGCTGCTGATGAACCAGGCCTGCGAGCAGCAATGGGGCGTACGGTTCCAGGATATCGCCGAGGGACGCGACGTGCAGCACTTTCCCCCGGACCAGACGCAGGGATTCCACGCGGCGGACCAGGAAGCGTTTGCCAGCCGCCAGGTGGTGATCCGCGAAGAATTGGTATGGAATGCGCAGCTGCAGGAAAACCGCCTGCTGCAGACGCATAAAAAACCCATCTTCGACGCGCAAGGCCAGCCGCAGATGATCATCGCCATGGGCATCGACATCACGGAAAGCAAGCGCAACGAGGAGAACCTGCAGCGTACCCTGGCCCAGCTGCGCGAACTGACCGACCACCAGCAGACCATCAAGGAAGAGGAAAGGCGCCGCATCGCGCTCGACATCCACGACGACCTGGGGCAGAACCTGATGGTGCTGCGCATCGATGTCTCGCTGCTGCATGCGCGCACGGCCGGCAGCCATCCGCGCCTGCACAGCCATGCGCAACGCGTGCTCGACACTATCGACGCCACCATCCGCTCCGTGCGCACCATCATCAACGACTTGCACCCCAGCACCCTGGAGCTGGGACTCGGTCCGGCGGCCGAATGGCTGATACGCCAGATGCAGAGCCGCGGCGCCATCCGCTACCAGCTCTCGCTCGACAGCGAGGCGCCCGACCTGGGCCTGGACCAGCGCCAGACGTCGGCCATCTTCCGCGTGCTGCAGGAGTCGTTGTCGAACATCGTGCGCCATGCCCAGGCCAGCGAAGTGGAAGTGGCGCTGGCACAGGAGCAGGATGCCATCGTCGTGCGCATCAGCGACAACGGCATCGGCATGCAGCCGGGCGACGACGGCAAGCGGGCCGCCTTCGGCCTGAAAAGCATCCGCGAGCGCGTGCATGCGCTGGGCGGCGAGCTGCGCATCGACAGCCAGTCGGGCCAGGGCACGGCCCTGGCGATCCGTCTGCCACAGGCACGCCCCAGCCACACCGAGGACAGGAAAGCCGAAAAGCTACCAAAAACAGTAGCAAATTAGGCATGCATTGACGACACACGAACGTATCGTAGGGTTTTTCTTTGAGGAAACTATCATGCCGCCACGGTTCTCCTGCTTTCCCGCCAATCCGCTGCCGCGCCTGGCGCTGCTGCTGTTGCTGTCCATAACGCCCCTTGCCGGCGCCAGCATCCATGCCGAACATGGCTTCGGCGAGAAAGGCGGCGACGGCAGCATCGCGTCCGACCTGAACCCGGCGGGCTTGGTCGCCGGCATCATCACGGAAGAGGAAGGCCGGCGCCGTGCCGTGGTCTACCAACATGGCCGCATCCGTGAACTGGGCACGCTCGGCGGCAATGAGGGTTTCACCAAGGCCATCAATGCCCACGGCGTGGTGGTCGGCTCCGCGCAGACGGCCAGCGGTACCTGGCACGCATTCCGCTACGAGGAAACGCTCGGCATGCGCGACCTGGGCACCCTGGGCGGCAACAGCAGCTATGCCACCGCCATCACGCGCGACGGCCGTGTGGCCGGCTATGCCGATACGAGCGGCGGCGACTTCCATGCGTTCGTCACGCAGGCCGACCACAGCCTGCAAGACCTGGGCACGCTGGGCGGCGCCAGCAGCTATGCCAGCGGCCTGAATGTGCATGGCGTGGTGGTGGGCACGGCACAGCGCAGCGACGGCTACCGCCGCGCGTTCGTCTACCGCCCCGGCGAGGGCATGCGGGAAATCGGCACGCTGCCAGGCGGACGCATCAGTTCCGCCACCGCCATCAATGATGCGGGCCTGGTCGTGGGCGCGTCGGAAACGGAAAAACGCCGCTGGCATGCGTTCGCCTGGGATGGCAAGCGCATGCTCGACCTGGGCGCCATGATAGGCCAGGGCGACAGCTACGCTACCGCCGTCAATGCGGCCGGCCACATCGTTGGCAGCGTCGAGATCAATGGCTATGAGCCGATGACCTTTGTCTACAAGGAAGGCGTGATGACGGTGCGCCGCCGCGATGACGGCTTGTACCTGACCAACAAGATCACGGATGCCGGCCTGGTGGTGGGCGCCATCTACACCGGCCATAAATTCCAGGCTTTTGCCGTCTCGTCGCGCGCGGCGCCGCCACCACAGCGCGGCAATCCGCTGGACTGGCTGCTGATCACCTTCGTCATCGGCGCCAGCGGCGTGGTGCTGTACAAGCTGCAGCGCAACTACCGCACGGGCGTGCCGGGGCATCGCACGCGTTTGCTGTAAGACAGCGACAGACGTAAAAAAAGAGGCTTGCGCCTCTTTTCTATTACCTGCTGCTTAGTTTTGCGTCAGGAAAGTCTTCAATTTATCCGAACGCGAAGGCTGGCGCAGCTTGCTCATGGCTTTCGCTTCGATCTGGCGGATGCGCTCGCGCGTCACGTCGAACTGCTTGCCCACTTCTTCCAGGGTGTGGTCGTTCGACATTTCCACGCCGTAACGCATGCGCAGCACTTTCGCTTCGCGCGGCGTCAGGGAATCGAGCACTTCCTTGATCACGTTGCGCATCGAGGCGTGCAGCGCGGCGTCCAGCGGCGCCAACGTCGTGTTGTCTTCGATGAAGTCGCCCAGTTGCGAATCGCCATCTTCGCCCATCGGCGTTTCCATGGAAATCGGCTCTTTTGCGATCTTCATGATCTCGCGCACCTTGTTTTCCGGCATTTCCATCTTGACGGCCAAAGTCGCCAGGTCCGGCTCGCTGCCCGTTTCCTGCATGATCTGGCGCGAGATGCGGTTCATCTTGTTGATCGTTTCAATCATGTGCACCGGCACGCGGATGGTGCGCGCCATGTCGGCGATCGAACGCGTGATGGCCTGGCGGATCCACCAGGTGGCGTAGGTCGAGAACTTGTAGCCGCGGCGGTATTCGAATTTATCGACGGCCTTCAGCAAGCCGATGTTGCCTTCCTGGATCAGGTCGAGGAATTGCAAGCCGCGGTTGATGTATTTCTTGGCGATCGAAATGACCAGGCGCAAGTTGGCGACCGTCATTTCGCGTTTCGCGTGGCGCGCGCGCTTTTCGCCGGCCGCCATCTGCTTGTTGATCTTGCGCAAGTCCGCCAGCGGCAGGGCCACGCGCGCTTGCAGGTCGATCATCTTCTTTTGCAGTTCCTTGACGGCAGGCACGTTGCGGCTGAGGATGGCGCTGTACGGATACTTGCAATCGACTTCACGGTCGACCCATTCCAGGTCGCATTCATTGCCCGGGAACACCTTGATGAAGTGGGCGCGCGGCATGCCGCATTTGTTCACGCACAGTTCCAGCACGGCGCGCTCGATGTGGCGCACCTCTTCCATCTGGCCGCGCAGGGTGTCGCACAGCTTTTCCACGACCTTGGCCGTGAAGCGGATGCCCAGCAATTCCTGCGAAATGGCTTCCTGCGCCTTGATGTAGGCTTTCGAGTTGTAGCCCTCGGGCGCCTTGCGCATCTTGTCGTACTGCGTGGAAATGACGTTGAATTTCTCCAACGCATTCTTTTTCAGCTGGGCCAATTGTTCGCTGGAGAAACCGGCCGCGCCGCCATTGGCGTCGCCGTCTTCTTCCTCGGCTTCCTCTTCCTCTTCGTCCTCGTCGCTGGCAGCGGCGGGCGCGGCGGCAGCGGCAGGCGCCGGGGCATTGCTTTCGTTCAAGTCGACAAAGCCGTCGACCACTTCATCGACCTTGATTTCATCGCGCGCGATCTTTTGCGACAGCGCAACGATTTCGCCGATGGTGGTGGGGCAGGCGGAAATCGCCTGGATCATGTCCTTCAGGCCGCCTTCGATGCGCTTGGCGATCTCGATCTCGCCTTCGCGCGTCAGCAGCGCCACGGCGCCCATTTCACGCATGTACATGCGCACGGGGTCGGTGGTGCGGCCGAAGTCGGAGTCGACCGTCGACAGGGCGGTGGCGGCAGCCGCTTCCACTTCATCGTCGCTGGTGACGGTGGCGACGTTGTCGGTCAGCAACAGGCTTTCCGCGTCAGGGGCGCGCTCGTAGACGGCGATGCCCATGTCGTTGAAGGTGGCGATGATGCCTTCGATGGCTTCCGGATCGATGATGTTTTCCGGCAATTGGTCATTGATCTCGGCATAGGTGAGGAAACCGCGTTCCTTGCCCATGTTGATCAAGCCCGTGATCTGCTTGCGGCGGCGTTCCAGGTCCGCTGCCGACGCTTCCGGATCGCCCAGCGCATCGGCCAGGCCGCCCTTGGCCTTGCGGTCGCGCGCTTTCGACACGGCCTTCAGTTCGGCCCGCTCGACGGCGTTGAGTGCTGCCACTTCATCGTTTTCCGGCGTGAATTCGCTTGGTTTACGGCCACGGCGGCCTGGCACCTTGACGGTTGGCAAGAAGTAATTCGAGGTATCGATGGCGGCCAGGGCATCGGCGTCCGTGGTCTTGCTGACCACTTGCGCGCCGGTGATGATGGTCACGGGCGCCGCTTCAGGCTTGGCGCGCACGACTTTCGAACGGGCTGCTGTCACCACTTTGTTCGTGGCGGCGCTTTCGCTGACCTTGCGCGGCGCGGCCGGGGCCTTGGCGCCAGGGGCGATCTTTACGCTCGGCGTCTTGACCGGTGCAGCGTCGGCCGCTTCCGCGACTTCGGCAACGGCGTCGACAGCCGCCACGGGCGCTTCGACAACCGGCTCGGCCGGCGGCACGGCGGCCAGGCGCGAGCGGCTTTTCTTCACCACGGTGACGACGGTGGGCGCCGTGGTGACGGTGGCTTCCGGATTCGCTTGCGCATTATCGATGAAGTAAGATAAAGTCGTTTTTGGTACGGCAAGCGGCGCCGCGGCTGGGCGTGGCGCCTTGGCAGACAACGTTAAAGTTTTTGGCGTATTCTTCATGAGATATCTCTTAATGCGAGACCAGATGGTGTCGGCGCGAAGTGAATGATTCCACCTAAGCCTGCGAAACCGGACTCGATGGAGCGTATTGTTGCGGCTGCCGTGTTAACGGCAGCGGCGCCTGTCTATCGGGACGTTCAAAGCCCGCGCATCCAGCGGCGGCGGGGCCGAAGCCGGGTCAGATAAATAAGCGATGTACATTGCGGAATGAAAAAAAGCCCGTACCAGAACGGGCTTGAATCTATTGTTGTTCAGTGAAGACACAGCGGAGAGCAAGATTATGCACGAAGGCCAGTTATCTGGATAATTGATAAGCAAAATATCTGATATCAAAAATATTAATAATGATGGCCCTGCACCGCACTGCTCCTATCCCCTGCACACCTGAGCCAGACCGTCGAATACGGGGTCCAGTCATCAGCGCAAGCCGACATTATACACATTTCCCGCATTTCGCGCTGCGTCCGCTGTAGCACGGACCCGCCTATCTGTGCGCAAGTTGCCAAAAAAGACAATGCACTTGCCTGTGGCGCGTGCTATGCTCCCCTTTTATAGCCCAACCAATGATGTCGATGACCAGCTCCACGCCAGACCAGCAAGCCACCACTCCTGACACGCCAGTCGATGCAGCCCCAGCGGCCGCAGCGGCGACCACGCCGGCGCCTGCCGGCCTGACCGCGCGCGCCCTGCTGAAGCAGTTCCAGGAGCAATTCCCGCCATTCCGCGATTGCCTGCCCTTGTCCATCGGCATCGACAAGCAGATCCTGGCGCGCTTGCCGGACCTGGACCGCAAGCTGATGCGCACGGCGCTGGGCATCCACACGGGTTCGCTGCGCTACCTGCGCGTGATGGAAAAAGCCAAGGTACGCTACGACCTCGACGGCACGGCCGGCGCGGAAGTGACGCAAACCCACCGCGACCACGCCACGCAAGTGTTGCAGCAGCGCTTCAAGAAGGAAGCCGAGCGCAAAAAAGCCGAGCGCGACGCGGCCGCCGCCGAAGAAGCGAACCGCTTGCGCCTGGAAAAACTGAATCAGCTGACCGCGAAATTCTCGCGCAAAGGCTGATCCAGCTTCATGGACACAGCTGCCGCACCGCCACTGCCCCCCTATCAAGGCATCGCACTCGACCACGTCAAGCTGGTACGCACCAGCGACGATGCGCAAGCGGCCATGGCCGCCCTGCTGGCAGCGGATGCCATCGGCTTCGATACGGAATCGAAGCCGACGTTCGTCAAGGGCGAGTCTTCCACGGGACCGCATCTGATCCAGCTGGCCACCGACGACATCGCCTACCTGTTCCAGGTGGGCGCCACGCCGCCCCTGGCCGAACTCAAAGCCATCCTTGAATCGACCACCACCCTGAAGGTGGGCTTCGGCCTGTCCGACGACGTCAAGCGCCTGCGAAACAAGCTGGGTATTGCTCCAGCGCAAGTGCTCGACCTGTCCGTCGCCCTGCGCGGCGGCCAGCGCAACGACCTGGGCGCGAAGACGGCTGTGGCCAAGTTCTTCGGCCTGCACCTGCAGAAATCGAAAAAGATCTCCACCACCAACTGGGCCACCTCGCGCCTGACGGAAAAGCAGATCCTGTACGCGGCCGACGATGCGCAAGTGGCCCTGCGCGTGTACCGCCGCTGGATCGCCGACGGCGGCAAGGTGGCGCCGCAAAAAGCCCCGCGGGCCAGCACGCCGCCTGTCCCGCCGCCGGTCGCCGCCTGAGCCGGTGCGCCTTCCCGCAGCATGAGCAAGAGCAAGTCCATCGGTACCACGCCCGACGCGATCGCCGCCGCCGAACAGGCGCTGGGGCGAGCGCTGCCCGCTTCCTACGTGCAATGGTTATTGGTGAACAATGGCCGCGCGCTGGGCGCCTTGAGCGTATTTCCCGTCTACGACACGGCCAATGCGCGCAAGACGTGGGAATCGATCGATCGCCATTACCGCACAGACTGGCAAGAGTGGCTGCAGAATGTGGATGGCGGCGCTGCCGCCGCCCTGCTGCCCTTTGCCCAGTTCGGCACGGGCGACTACTATTGTTTTGATTATGCGCAAACGGGACCGGCCGGTGAACCGGTGGTCGTGCTGTGGTCGCACGAAACAGGCGCCACCACGGCGGTGGCGCCCGACTTTGCGTCATTCCTGATACTGCCCGGCCGCCCGGGCTGAACCCGGCGGCCGAGTCAACCTTATTTGACGAGGCGCAAGGTCAGGGGATAACGGTAAGTGATGCCATTGCTGGCCTTGACGGCCGCGACGATCGAGCACACCAGGTTGGCCAGCGCCACGATCCAGAACAGGAACAGGCCGATCAGCACGAACGACAGGATGAAGCAGGCGAAGTACCAGATGATCAGGGTGATCTGGAAATTCAGCGCTTCGCGGGCGTTCTCGGCCGAAAATTTATCCGCATCATCCTTCTTGATCAAATAAATGATCAGCGGCGCTACCCAGCTGGTGAACAGGCCGCCAACATGGGACAGAATGGCCATCGTCGTATCTGGCGTACGACCCACTTCCGGCTGCGTGTTATCCATTATCATTCCCATCATTAGTTATAGATACATCAATATAACAGTAATATTTCTTTTTGAAATGAAACACTTGCTGCCGCAAGGGACTTTTTTTATGTACCGCTATGCGGCCGCCAGCGCCAGCCGCCCCAGGGTGGCGATGGCCTCTTCCAGTTGCGGGCTCCACGGGTGTCCGTAATTAAGGCGGATGCAGTGGCGAAACGCGCGCGTGGCGGAAAAGATGGGGCCGGGCGCGATGCTGATGCCGGCCGCCAGCGCGCTGCGGTGCAAGGCCAGCGCATCGATACCGGCAGGCATTTCCACCCAGACGAAATAGCCGCCCTGCGGCCGCGTCACCCGCGTCCCAGGCGGAAAATGCACGGCGATGGCTTGCAGCATGGTGTTTTGCTGCGCCGCCAGGGTCAGCCGCAGCTGGCGCAAATGGCGGTCATAGCCGCCGTGCGCCAGGTAATCGGCCAGCGCCATCTGCAGCGGTATCGGCGCCGACAGGCTGGTCGTCAGTTTCAAACGCTCCACCTGGCGCGCGTAGCGGCCCGCCACGGCCCAGCCCAGGCGAAAACCGGGCGCCAGCGTCTTCGAGAACGAGCTGCAATGCATGACGAGACCGGCGCTGTCGTAACTTTTCGTCAGGCCGGGGCGCTGTTTGCCAAAGTACAGCTCGCCATATACATCGTCCTCGATCAGCGGCACGCCATGGCGCGCCAGCAACTCCACCAGCGCGCGCTTCTTTTCCGGCGGCATCAGGCTGCCCAGCGGGTTCTGGAAGTTCGTCATCAGCCAGCACGCCTTGGGCCGGTGGCGCAGCAGCAATTCCTCAAGTGCCGCCAGATCGACGCCGTCGCGGGGGCTGGTGGCAATTTCCACCGCCTTGAGTTCCAGCCGCTCCAGCGCCTGCAGGCAGGCATAAAAGCTGGGCGACTCGATCAGCACCGTGTCGCCGGGCCGCGTGACGGCCTGCAGGCACAGGTTCAGCGCTTCCAGTGCGCCATTCGTGATGACGATGTCGTCGCTGGAAACGAGCACCCCGTCGAGCTGGTAGCGCAAGGCGATCTGGCGGCGCAGTTCGGCATTGCCCAGCGATAAATCCGTGACCGTGCTCCACGGGTCGAGGCGGCGCATGCTGGCCGACACGGCCCGCGCCAGCTTTTCCATCGGGAACAGATGCGGGCTGGGAAACGCCGAGCCGAAAGGCACGATATCGCGCGCGCCGACGGCGCCCAGCACTTCGAACACGAGGTCGCTGACATCGACCGTGGTGCTGGCGTCGAGCGGACGGGAACTGTCCGGCTCGGGGGCCAGCGCGGCGCGCTGCGGCGCCACGTAGTAGCCGGAGCGGGGCCGCGAGACGATCATGCCGCGCGCTTCGAGTAAATAATAGGCCTGGAACACCGTCGACGGGCTCACGCCCCTGCGCGCATGCTGCTGGCGCACGGAAGGCAACTTATCACCAGGCAACAACAGCTGCGTGCTGATCATGGCGGCGACTTCTTCCGCCAATTCCTCATATCGTTTCAAGCCTGCTCCTCAAACTGATCCGTAGTTTTATTGCACAACTGATCCTGTCACAGTGACAGCACCCGTTATATGCTAGGGTAACAACATCCGGGCAGCAACACCGGCACGCCATCCCGACCGACGAGACAGCTTATTTCCCATGCCATTTCCCATGCCATTTTCCATGCGACTTTCCATGCTACTGCATTTCCCCCTCGTGCCGGTGCTGACCCTGGCCGTCGCACTGCCCGGCATGGCGCTGGCCGCGCCCGCCGCCATTTCCGCGGGCCACGACAGCCTGGAACAGCGCATCAAGGCGTGCACGGCCTGTCATGCGCCCAAGGAACGCCACGACGCCTTCTTTCCCCGCATCGCGGGCAAGCCGGCCGGCTACCTGTACAACCAGCTGCTGAACTTTCGCGAGGGACGGCGCCAGTATCCGATGATGAACTATATGGTGGAACACTTGCCTGACGATTACCTGCGCGAAATTGCCGACTATTTTGCGGTACAACACCCTGCCCCGCCGCCGGCCCAGCCCAGCAGCGCCGGCACGACGGCCCTAGCGCGGGGCAAGCAGCTGGTGCTGCATGGCGATGCCGGCAAAAAAATTCCCGCCTGTATCGCCTGCCACGGCCAGCAGCTGGCCGGCGTGGCGCCCGCCATCCCCGGCTTGCTGGGCTTGCCGCGCGACTATATCAATGCCCAGCTGGGCGCCTGGAAGAACGGCATCCGCCGCGCCCACGCGCCCGACTGCATGGCGCAGGTGGCGCAGCGCCTGTCGGACGCGGACGTGGGCGCCGTCTCGGCCTGGCTGGGCACGCAGGTGGCCAGCGCCGATGCGCGCCCCGCCAGCGGCATTGCCGTGCCCTTGCCCCTGCATTGCGGCGGCGTGCCGGGTTCCAGCGCGCAGGTGGCGCCATGAAAAAATGGATGATCGCCGCCGCCATCGCGGCCCTCGGCGTGGCCGGCGCCAGATTCCTGCTGTGGCCGGCGGACGACATGGGACCGCCCGCCGCCGCCAGCACCCTAAGCCAGCAACAGCTGGTCGCGCGCGGCGCCTACCTGGCCAAGGCGGGCGACTGCATGGCTTGCCACACGACGCGCGGCGGCGTGCCCTACGCGGGAGGACGGGCCTTGCAAACGCCGTTCGGCAAGGTGCTTTCGCCCAACATCACGGCCGACAAGGAAACGGGCATCGGCAGCTGGACGGCCGACGATTTCTGGCGCGCCATCCATAACGGCAAGTCGAAAGACGGCCGCTTGCTGTATCCCGCCTTTCCGTACACCAATTACACCAAGGTGCAGCGCGAGGACAGCGATGCCCTGTATGCGTATTTCCAGAGCGTGCCGCCGCACAAACAGACGAACGCGCCGCACGCGCTGCGCTTTCCCTACAACCAGCAGATTGTGCTGGCCGCCTGGCGCGCCCTGTATTTCAAGCCGGGCGTGTACCAGCCGCTCACGGAAAAAAGCATGGAATGGAACCGCGGCGCCTACCTGGTGCAGGGCCTGGGCCACTGCAGCGCCTGCCATAGCAGCCGCACCACCCTGGGCGGCAGCGACGACGGCCTGTCGGGCGGCCTGATCCCCGTGCTGGGCTGGTATGCGCCCTCGCTGACGTCGGACGCGGAAGCGGGCCTGGGCGACTGGGACACGGCGCATATCGTGGAATTGCTGCAAACGGGCGTCTCGCCGCGCGCCACCGTCTTCGGCCCCATGGCCGAAGTGGTGCGGCAAAGCCTGCAGCACATGGGCACCGCCGACGTGCAGGCGATGGCCGTCTACCTGAAAAGCTTGCCCGGCCCCGCGCAAGCGGCGAAAAAGGTGCCGCGCGACACGTCGGAGCAAGCCCGGCAGCAACTGGCGCTGGGCGCGAAACTGTATGAGGCGCAATGCGCGAGCTGCCACCAGGCCGACGGCAAGGGCGTGCCGCCCGGCTACCCGCCCTTGGCCGGCAACCGCGCACTGACGACGGAGTCGGCCGTGAACGCCATCCGCCTCGTGCTCAACGGCGGCTTCGCGCCCGGCACCACCGGCAACCCGCGCCCCTACGGCATGCCGCCGTTCGGACCCGTCATGGATGACGCCGAAGTGGCCGCCGTGGTGACGTATCTGCGCGCGTCGTGGGGCAATGATGCGCCGGCGGTAAGCGCTTTAGAGGTGAATAAATACCGCAGCGTGCCGCTGGAGTAGCGCGCCTGAAAAACGTCCATGGCGGCGTTGCATCTCCTTGCCGTACTATTCGTACTGTCTGCGTCGATGCGCCTTGCCCTGAACGTTTTGCAGACACGCATATGAAGTAAAAAACCGGCTCGCGCCGGTTTTCAAGTCAGACAGCAGTTCTCAGCGGAACTTGCTCTTGTGCCCAGTCTTGAGGTCCAGCGCATAGCGCACGCCGTTGTCCGTCAGCATGACTTCATCGGGCGGTTCCTCGCCGGCCAGGGCGCCGTCGATCAGGGGCAAGCCTTCGCCCTTGCGCATCAGGTCGTCGCAGCGCTCGTACACATTGGCGCAACCGGTGGACGCCATCAGCGATTGCACGATGGCCACTTTCCACGCGTCGACGCCGCCGGCGTTGAATTCGCAGATCAAATAGCCTTGCACGCCGCCGAACAGCTGCACCACCAGGCCCGGCAAGCCCTCGTCTTCGCCCTTGATCAGGGTCAACAGCTGGTTTTCGCCCGCCTTCTTGATGGCCGGCAGTTTTTTCTCGATGGCGGCCTTCACGCGGCGCTTGATCAGCGCGTGGTCGACCGGTTCGTCTTCCTTGAAGCTCCAGATGCGCGCGCGGATCTGCGACTTCGAATTGTAGGCGGCGCGGGCGATGAATTGCTTCGACGAACTCTGCACGATGGCCGTCGAGCCGGGCTTCATTTTTTCCTGCGGCTTGCCTTCGACTTTTTCAATCGCGGACGCGTAAATCCACGATTGGCCCAGCAAGCTCTT
This sequence comes from Janthinobacterium sp. GW460-12-1-14-LB5, assembly GCF_059423585.1. Taxonomy (NCBI): domain Bacteria; kingdom Pseudomonadati; phylum Pseudomonadota; class Betaproteobacteria; order Burkholderiales; family Oxalobacteraceae; genus Janthinobacterium; species Janthinobacterium sp. GW460-12-1-14-LB5. Next base: position 40,084 of record NZ_JBWKYD010000011.1, read on the forward strand.
TTCCTTGCCCTGTTTGATGGTGATGATCAGCATGTAATTCCAGTAGTGTGAGCGGCGCGTGCCGCTCGTCGTATGTCCAATACCCGCATGATACCTCATGCCATCCTGTCGCATCCTCCTGCATTCCATGCCGCTGCCGGTGCAGTCTGTCGCAGCGCGGTACGCAGGCGCGGCCGGCTGGCATACCATGCACTTATACCAATTCAACACAGGGAGCAAGAATGACACAGCCACTTTTCCACCGCCGCCATGCCACCGCCCTGCTGCTGGCCGCCTGCGCGCTGGCCATCCCGGCCGCGCCGGCGCTGGCGTCGCCGCTCGACTGGATTTCCGGCAACAGCATCCAGGGCAGCGGCAAGCTGCAAAAGCAGACGCGCGAAGTAGGCAATTTCCATGCCGTGGCGCTGAACGTGCCGGGCACGGTCGAATTGCGCATTGGCAACACGGACAGCGTCACCATCGAGGCTGACGACAATATCCTGCCGCTGATCGACACGGCGGTGGAAAACGGCACCCTGCGCATCCGCCCCGCCAAGCGCAACGCCAACTTCCGCCAGAGCAGCCTGACCATCGTCATCCAGGCGCGCCAGGTGGAACGCATCAGCGTGGGCGGCTCGGGCAACATCACGGCAACGGGCTTGCGCGCGGAAAAGCTGCGCTTCGACGTGGGCGGCTCCGGCTCCATCGATGCGCGCGAGCTCGACAGCCGCCAGGTTTCCATCGCCATCGGCGGCAGCGGCAACTTCAAGGCCAGCGGCAAGACGGAGCAGCTGACGGCCTCGATCGGCGGCTCGGGCAATATCCAGGCGGGCCGCCTGGCCGCGCGCGAAGTGCAGGTGAGCATCGGCGGCTCGGGCGAGGCGCAAGTGTGGGCCAAGGATGACTTGACCATCAGCATCGGCGGCTCGGGCGAAGTGAGCTACTACGGCGATCCGCGCATCAGCCGCAGCATGCAGCGCTCAAGCAGCATCAAGCGCCTGGGTGCTGCGCCGAATTAAGCCGTCAGGCCGGCCAGCACGGCGGCCAGCTCGCGCGTGGCCGCCTCGCCCAGCGGCTGCAGCGGCGCACGCGGCGTACCCACATCAAAGCCCCGCAGCGCCAGCCCCGCCTTGACGGTGGGCGGCAAGCCCCCTTTCATCAGGCATTGCAGCAATGGCAGTTGCTGGAAGAACAATTCGCGCGCCCGCGCCAGGTCGCCAGCCTGCACGGCCGCATACAGGGCCAGCGGCAAGCCCGCATGCAGGTTGGGCGCGGCCGTGCACCAGCCGCGGGCGCCGGCCGCCAGCGCGGCGAAGGCCAGGGTGTTGCTGCCGTTGTAGAACGGCAACTCTCCCCCGCTCAGCTGCGCCAGCCGGTGCATGCGCTGGATGTCGCCCGTGCTTTCCTTGACCATCGTCACATTCGGCACCTCGCGCCAGATGCGCACGATCAGCTCGGGCGACATATCGATGCCGCTGGTGGCCGGATTGTTGTACAGCATGACCGGGATGCCCACGGCAGCGCCGATGCGCGCCACGTGGCGCACGATCTCTTCCTCGCTCAGTTTCCAGTACGACACGGGCAAGACCATCACCGCGTCGGCGCCCTGCTTTTCCGCAAAGCGGGCGCGGCGCATGGCGCCCGCCGTGGTCAGGTCGGAAATGCCCACCACCGTGGGCACGCGCCTGGCGACGGCGGCCAGCGACGTGGCGGCGACGGCATCCCACTCCGCGTCCTGCAGGTAGGCGCTCTCGCCCGTGCTGCCCAGCGGGGCGATGCTGTGCACGCCGTCGGCAATCAGGCGCTCGATCAGTTGTTGCAGGCGCGGCAGGTTGACGTCGCCGCCATCGGCCGTGAACGGGGTGACAGGATAGGCAATGATGCCGTGAAATAAGGTTTGCATGATGTCGTGTTCTCCGGTGAGTGTCGTTATGCCAGGCAATCGGCGTGCTGGCGCAGGGCGCGCCGCGCGTAATAGGCGAAGGTCACCGTGTCGCGCCGGGCCGTGGAAATCCAGTCGTGCGCCTCGCGCGCCAGGGCCGGCGGCAAGGGCAGGATGGTGCCCGCCGCCATGGCCAGCAGTTGCAGGCGGGCTGCCCGTTCCATCAGCAAGGCCAGCATGCACGCCTCTTCCACCGTGCGGCCCACCACCAGCTGGCCGTGATGGGCCAGCAGGATGGCGCGCTTGTCGCCCAGGGCGCCGGCGATGATCTCGCCCTCTTCATTTCCTACCGGCACGCCCGGCCACGAGGGCAGGAAGGCGCAATCGTCGAACAGGGGGCAGGTATCCATGTGCGACACCTGCAGCGGCTGTTCCAGCATCGACAGCGCCGCCACGTGCGTGGGATGCGTGTGGATGATGCAGGCCACGTCCGGGCGCTGGCGGTAGATCCAGCTGTGAAAGCGGTTGGCCGGGTTGGGAATGCCCTCGCCGTGCACCACGCGCAGGTCATGGTCGACCTCGATCAGATTGCTGGCCGTGATTTCGTCGAAGCCCAGGCCCAGCTGTTGCGTGTAGAACGTGCCGTCCTGGCCGCCACGGCAGCTGATCTGCCCTGCCAGGCCGGAATCATGCCCGCCATCGAACAGGATGCGGCAGGACAGCGCCAGGGTTTGCCGCGCCGACCACGGGCTGTTCGGCGTGACGCTGGCCAGGCGCCGCTCGGCGATGGCCACCAGTTCGTCTTTCGACAAGGCCAGGCTGGCGCCCGGGGCGGCGACTTCATATGGAGTATTTTGCTGCATCGTTGATCCTTCACTCATGCTGACTACGCTTCCCGGCATGCACGGCAGCAGCCGTGCAACCCAATCCAAGGAAACTGAGTGTATTTTAGGACACTTTGTGTCATGAGGTACAATAGTTTTTTTAAATCGACCGATGCAACCATGGCTATGCGTCTGAAACTGCTGAGAAAACACAAGGGCTGGACCCTGGAACAGCTGGCGGAAAAAAGCGGCTTGACGAAGAGTTACCTGTCCAAGGTGGAGCGGGGCCTGAGCGTGCCCTCGATCGCCGTGGCGCTGAAACTGTCGCACGCGATGCAGGTGGACGTGGAGCAGCTGTTCAGCGACAGCCACCGGCAGGCGGCCGTGACCATCACGCGCGCCGGCGATCCGGGCAGCGCGGGCGCGACGCCGCCGCTGCCGCATTTCGCCAGCATCGCCGCCGGCGTGGCACCGAAGAAAATGCTGCCCTTCATGGTGTATCCGGCGCCCGATTTCGCCGCCTCCGCCTTCAAGGAACATGCGGGCGAGGAATTCCTGTTCGTGCACCAGGGCACGATTGAAATCGAATTCCCGCAGGAAACCGTGCAATTGCACACGGGCGACTCCGTGTATTTCAACGCCCTGATTCCGCACCGCACGCGCAGCATCGGCGCGCAGCAGGCGCAGCTGCTGGTGATCGTCAGCAACGACGAAGACGCGGCCCCGTAAAGCGGCGGCACAATGCAAAAAGCCCGGAGCGATCCGGGCTTTTTGCGTTTCAGACAGTCAACTTCAGCGTGCCGGCTTCACCGGTTCGCGGTCGATCAGCACCGTGTTGACGCTGTCGGTCAGCCAGATCTGGCCATCCTGAATCGTGCATTGCAGCTGCATGCTGCGTTGCGCCAGCTTGCTCATCTCTTGCGCCGCGTCAGACGGCAGGTTGATCACGGTCAGGTTCTTCGCCCGTTCCAGCTTGTTCGCGATCTGCTTCCACCAGATGTGGCTGGTTGCGCCATAGCTGTAGACGATCACCTGCTCCGAACGCCCGCACGCCTTCAGGATGCGTTTTTCGTCGGGCTGGCCCACTTCGATCCACAGCTCGATGGCGCCCGTCAAGTCCTTCTGCCACAGGTCGGGTTCTTCCGTGTCGAACAGGCCCTTGGTAAAGGTCAGCGCCTCGTTGGCGTGGATGGCGAACGCCAGCAGGCGCACCATCATGCGCTCGTCCGTTTCGGACGGGTGGCGCGCCAGGGTCAGCGCGTGATCCTGGTAGTAATTGCGGTCCATGTCGGCGATCTGCAGATCGGCTTTGAAAATTGTTGCTTTGAGGGCCATCGTGTTTCTGTCTCGGTAAAGTGAATTGTGAAGTCGGTATCAGCGGAAAACCACCGTCTTGTCGCCATTTTTCAGGATACGGTGCTCGACGAACCATTTCACGGCGCGCGCCAGCACCACGCACTCGACGTCGCGGCCGATGGCCGTCAGGGTTTCCGCATCCATCGCATGGTCGACGCGCTCGACGTCCTGCTCGATGATCGGGCCTTCGTCCAGGTCGCCCGTGACGAAATGGGCCGTCGCGCCGATCAGCTTGACGCCGCGGTGATGCGCCTGCGCATACGGCTTGGCGCCCTTGAAGCTGGGCAGGAAGGAATGGTGGATATTGATGGCGCGGCCGTCGAGCGCCTGGCACAGGCCCGGCGACAGGATCTGCATGTAGCGCGCCAGCACCACGAGGTCGATCTTGTGCGTGTCCATCAGGTCGAGGATCTTCGCTTCCTGCGCCAGCTTGGCCGCTTCCGGCGCGCCGGCCGCCAGCGGCAGGTGGTGGAAGGGAATATTGTAGCTGGCCGCCAGCTGGTAGAACTCCATGTGGTTCGAGACGATGGCGGGAATTTCCACGTTCAGCAAGCCGCTCTTGTAGCGGAACAGCAAATCGTTGAGGCAATGGCCGATCTTCGACACCATCAGCATCACGCGCGGCTTGACGCGCGCATCGTGCAGCTGGCCGTGGAAGGGGCCGTTGACCTGCATGGCTTGCGACAGGGCGGCGAAGTCGCTGCGCAACTGGGCGTCGCTGACGGCGCCGTCTTCCAGCGCGAAATGCACGCGCATGAAGAACAGCTGGGATTCCTGGTCGCCGAACTGGGCGGAATCGAGGATGTTGCAGCCGCGTTCGGCCAGGAAGCCGGAGACGCGGTGCACGATGCCGCGCTGGTCCAGGCAGGACAGGGTCAGGATGTATTCGGGATGCGTCATGGTCGCGGAAATAGGTAAAAAAGTAAGGCGATGCTCGGCTCAGCCACGCGCGCCGGCCATCGGCTGCGCTGCCGCGAGCCGGCTATTGTCGCACGGCCGGGCCTGTAAACCTGCATTTTCCACACAAGCGGCATGGCGGCGGCGCCGGCAAACCGATTGACGTTCATTTGATCTGGCACAAAGTCATCGCGTTTTTCTGGCGGCCAGCGGCCATTCTCGCGCCAAACCCCCATCTGCCATGGAACCTGGCACGCCATCCGGCGTCTATCCCTTTGCTTGTTTCACCATACGTCGCATCCGGTGCACCGGGTGTTTTCCGAATCAGCTTTTCATTGAGGTAGAACATGTTCACAAACAGTCTTTCCCCCAGTCTCAGCCCCGCCCTGAAGTCCCACCTGGAGGCCCAGTGCAATTTCGCCACGGAACTATCGCGCAAGCTGTTCGATACGGCGCAGCAACTGAGCGAACTCCATCTGCGGCTGGCGCAAGATCTGCTGCAGGAATGGAGCAACGCCAGCCAGCAGCTGCTGTCCGCGCGCGACACGGGCGAATTCATGTCGCTGGCGGCCGCGCAGCTGCAGCCCGGCAGCAACAAGCTGCAGCAGTACCAGCATCAGCTCGGCAACCTCATGGCCAACGCCAATGTCGAGATGAACCGCACGGCGGAAAACCACCTGCCCGAAGCGAGCCGCACGGCCGTGGCCTTCGCTGACGAAGTGGTGCGCAAGACGGCGGAAGAAACGGAAAAAGCCACGCAGCGCCAGCGTGAAATGATCGAAAAAATGCATGCCGCGGGCCGCAGCGACGGTGTGGCCCGCAGCCGCGATACCAGCCGGCAATCCGATCAGGCACATTGAACACCACCACTCGACAGCAAGGAGAGCGACATGGCTAGCAATCAAGGTAATGAACAGGGCAAAGGCGCTGGCAGCAGCCAGAAAGCCGGCGAAGCGGGCAGCACCAAAGGCACGAGCAAGCGCGGCTTCGCCGCCATGAACGAGGAGCAGCAGCGCGAAATCGCCAGCAAGGGCGGCCAGGCAGCCCATCAAAAGGGCACGGCGCATGAATTCGACTCGGAAGAGGCACGCCGGGCCGGGCAGAAAGGGGGTGAAGCCGTCAGCCGCAACCGCGAACACATGGCGGAAATCGGCCGCAAGGGCGGTGAAAGCCGGCAATCGGCCCAGCGCGCCAATGAAAGCCGCAGCAGCACGGCGGCACGCAGCGGCAGCACCGAGCAGCAATCGAAGACTGGCCGGCAGGGCAACAAGGACGAGGACGACAAGGGTTGACGGCTGGGCTGCCACCCGGCTTGACGACGGCACGGGGCGGCTGCAGCGGCCCCGTGCCGGGGCAGCCGCAGCACGCGGGGCGCGGCGGTATGGTACATTCTCGCCTTACCGACACCTCCGCGCCCCGCCCGCCCCCGCATGCAGCCATCCCTGAAATACCTGAGCGCCTATTCCGAACAAACGCAAACGCAAGTGCAGCAACTGATCGCGCAGGACAAGCTGGGAGAAGTGTTGTTAAAACGCTACCCGAACGCGCATGACGTGCGCAATGACAAGGCTTTATACCAGTACGTGCAGGATTTGAAGAATGAATTCCTGCGCAATGCCGAGCCCATCAACAAGGTGGCGTTCGACAGCAAGATCCATGTGATCCAGCATGCGCTGGGCTTGCATACCTCGATTTCGCGCGTGCAGGGTGGCAAACTCAAGGCCAAGCATGAAATCCGCGTGGCCACCATGTTCAAGGAAGTGCCGCTGGAATTCCTGCGCATGATCGCCGTGCACGAACTGGCACACGTGAAGGAAAAGCAACACGACAAGGCTTTCTACAAGCTGTGCACGTATATGGAACCGCAATACCACCAGTACGAATTCGACGTGCGGCTGTACCTGACCCAGCTCGACCTGTCGGGCCAGCGCCTGTGGTCGTGACGGCCAGTGCCGGACAGCATGACAAAGCCGCCAAATGGCGGCTTTTTTTTACGCGCGGACCGGCAAAGCCGGCGCCTTGGTCAGGCTCAGGCCGCGTTCTTGCGGCGGCGCAAAAAGGCCAGCAGGCCCAGTCCACCCAGCAACATGCCATACGTGGCAGGTTCCGGCACGGCGCTCACGCTGGCGGCGATGTTATCGACCTGGAAGGTGTGGAAGGCACCTTCCTTCCACGATGCCGACAGCAGGTTGTTGAAGCCAGTGAACGTGTAATCGCTGAACGTGTGGCTGCCATCGAGGCTGAAGGTCTGGGTCACCGTGCCGCCGCCCACCTGGTGGCCGACGAACGTGACATCGTAGGAGCCTGGCAAGCTCACGAAGTCAGCCAGGCTGATCGAGCTGAGCGAAAACGCCGCGCCATCGGTACGGCTCAAGGTTGTCGTCGTCAGCACCGTGGCGCCAAGGCCGGCCGAGCCCGCATAGGCGAAGTTGCTTTGATGGGCAGAACTCAACAGGCCCAGGAAGCTGCTGTCGAAATCGTAGCCCCCTTCGGAATAGGAGTTGAAGACGGAACCGAAGATGCCGGGCTGCTCCAGCGCATCGAAGCCGATGGTGGTGCTTTGTGCGTGGGCACCGCCAGCGGCGAGGATGGCGGCGACGGCGGTCGCGCGCAAGAAGGTCATTGGTTTCAAAATAGCATCCTTTCAAGATGATGAAGTGGCGAGATTGTGGCAACTTGCAATTCCTGGGCGTCGTCGCGGGAGCGCGGGAAGCGCTGCACCGGGCGTCCGACGACCTGTCTTTTGAACAACGCCAGTAGACCACATTCATATATAAAAAGCATCTTCATTTTCAAAAAAAACATGCATACAAAGAAACATTCTGGACATATTTTTATTAATTGAATTGTTGAGCTTGATCAATTTTTCCGTGTAGAAATAAAAAAAGCCATGCACTTTTCAGGGCATGGCCGTATCGCATCGCACCGACAATACTAGGGCGCGCACTCCTTCAGGCGCTGCACCAGCGCTGCGGGATCGGCATCGGCGTTCAGGAAAGCGGCGTGCTGCGGACGGATGAAACCCTGCTCCTTGCCGTTTTGCACGAAGGCGATCAAGCCATCATAAAAACGGTCGACATTGAGCAAGCCGATGGGCTTGGCGTGCAAGCCCAGCTGGGCCCAGGTCAGCATCTCGAACAGCTCTTCCAGGGTGCCGTAGCCGCCGGGCATGGCGATGAAGGCATCGGACAGGCTGGCCATCATCGCCTTGCGCTCGTGCATGTCCTTCACAATGAACTGGCGCGTCAAGCCCATGTGGCCCACTTCGCGCTCGACCAGCTGGGTCGGGATCACGCCCGTCACCTCGCCGCCCAGGCGCAGCACTTCGTCGGCGATCACGCCCATCAGGCCCACCTTGCCGCCGCCGTACACGAGCGAGATATTTTCCGCCACCAGCACGCGCGCCAGTTCGCGCGCCGCCACCGCATAGTCGGGCGAGACGCCCGCGTTGGCGCCGCAATACACACATAAAGCCTTGATCACAGTAATCCCTACCCTTTCAATTCATCGATCGCCGCCTCGACCTCGAGGCGCTCCTTGGCGTCCAGTGCCACGCACTGGGCCGCCTTTTCATACAGGGCCAGCGCTTCCGCCAGCTTTTTCTTTCCATCGAGCATATTCAACGCGCGCGCATATTCGCTGTGCGCCAGCGCCGAATACGGCGTCAGGGCCAGCGCCGTCTTGAAGTGCTGGTAGCCGTCTTCCTTGTTGGCGCCGTAGGTCAGGCTGCCGATCATGGCGCCGACCTTGTCGATAATTTCCGTATGATAAATCCCAAACGCGATATGCGCTTCCGCATGCATGGGCGCCACCGTCATCGTGCGGTCCAGGCTGTTGCGCACGCGCGCGCCCATGCCTTGCGCCAGGGCCTTGACGACGGAGGTGCCCAGCGCATAGCGGCCCAGGCTGTAGGCATGCCAGTAGTAGCCGGCCGGATTGTCCGGCTGCTCGCTCTGCTGGCGCTCGCAGCGCTCGGCCACTTCTTCGTACATGTCGAGTTTCTGGCTGTCGTCCACTTCCAGGTGCGTGGCATAGATGCAGGTCGCCTTGTGCGCCACCGCATAGCCGGGCACGCCGATGGCCAGGCCCAGCTTCACGGCGCGCTCGAAGTCGCCCGCATGGAAGGCCAGCCAGGCTTGCACCAGCGCCGGGTGCGTGGGAAACGGTTCCACATCGCCCGCATGCAGGCGCGCCCAGGCCGCTTCCAGGGTCTGCGGCGTGTAGACATATGCCTCGTCCGGATAGGGAAATTGTTTCCAAGCCATCGATCTCTCCTGTAAATGACGACGCGGCGCCAGCAGCCGCGTCAGTCGTTCTTGAGTTTGGTCACATACTCTTCCGACAGTTTGCGAAACAGCAAATGCGTTTCATTGCGCAAATACGGCCCGATCAGGGACAGCACCTGGTAGCAGCCGCGCGCCAGCGCATCGGACATCGATTGCTGCTCGCTGTACTTGCGCGGGTTGCGCACATACTCGTACGACAGCCAGTAGGTGGCAACGACCACCATATTCGTCGCCATGGCAGCCACTTCCATGTCCGACGCTTCGAGCGACTGTTCGCTGCGCAAGTCTTCGCACAGCTGCGTGGCCACCTTGATCTTGTGCGCCAGGATCAATTTGAAGTGCAATTCCAGCTTGCGGTTGCGCGAGAGCAAATCATTGAGGTCGCGGTAAAAAAAACGGTAGCGCCAGATCAGTTCGAACATCAGGTGCAGATACAGCCAGACATCCTCGATATTCGAGCGGCGCCCGTCAGGCACGGTCAGGATGCGTTCGATTTCCGCCTCGAACTGGACGAAGATCGAATTGACGATGTCGTCCTTGTTACGGAAGTGGTAATACAGGTTTCCCGGCGAAATGTTCATCTCTTCCGCGATCACGGTCGTCGTGATATTCGGCTCACCAAACTCGTTGAACAGGCGCAGCGACAACTCCAGGATGCGTTCGCGGGTACGGCGTGGTGCTTTTTGTAGCATGGCGGGCAATCTCTCTGTGTTCTGCCTCAAGCATACCACCTAAGATAGCCGTAATGAAACACTGCGCCCCACGGCGCCAGCGAAAACCGCAGGCAAAAAAAAGCCTGCGCGAGCAGGCTGGAGGGATGTTGCGCCAGCTCAGGCGGCCGGTACTTTTTTCTTCGCCGCCGGCCTGGCGGCGGGCTTGCCCACTGGCTTGCTTATTGGCTTGCTTATTGGCTTGGCTGCGGCGCGCGGCGCGGCCTTGGCTGCCGGCCTGGCCGGGGCCTTGACGACGGCCGCCTTCGGTGCCGCTTTCGGTGCCGCCTTCACGGCAGGCTTGGCCCCGGCCTTCGGCCTGGCCGCCGGCGCGGGCTTGGCGGACAGTGCCTCCACCTGCGTGCTCAAGGCATCGATCCTGGCGTGCAGCGCGGCGATGTCGTGCTGCATGGGCACGCCGATGGTGGCCAGGGCGCGCGCCACGCGCTCTTCGAACACTTGCTCCAGCTTGTCCCAGGAGCCGCTGGCCTGCTTGCCCACGCCATCGGCCAGCTTGCCGACGCTGTCGCTGACATCGGCCACCTTGTCTTCGGCACGCTTCTGGAATTCCGTGCCTTCCTTCACCAGCCTGGAAAACACGCGCCCGCCCTCTTCCTGCGCCTTGGCGAAGGCGCCCAGGCCCGCTTGCCAGATCTGCTGCGCGGACGAGCGCACGGCGTTCGCCAATTCCTTGTCTTCCGCCAGGTCCTTCAATTTCTTCACCATCGCCAGCTCCCGTCATGTGAAAGGCCATGCCACTCCATGGATGCTTTTTATTCTAGAGAGCAAAACTAGAGACGGGAGTCTAATTCGATAGCGAGCTGCGCCCCAAGGTGCGCCAGCGCACGCGGCAGCCGGTCGCTTGCACGCGGCCAGCGCCTATGCCGCCGCCTTCACCTGGCCATGCAGCAGCTTGTGCAGGCGGAAGCCTTCGCGGATATTCTCGCGCAGCACGGCGCCCTTCCACGGCTTGGTATAGAAGCGGTCGACGGCGCCGCGGTTGATGGCCGCCATGATGGGCGTCAGGTCGGCAAAGGCCGACAGCATGATGCGGAAGGTGTCGGGGCACAGGTGCTTGACCCGCTCCATGAACTCGGTGCCGCTCATGAGCGGCATGCACTGGTCGCACAGGATCACCTGCACCTTGTGGCGCGCCAGGATGTCGAAGCCTTCGGCGGCCGTCTGCGCCGTGAGGATGCGGTAGCCGTCCTGCGCCAGGAAATCGCTGAGCACGTCGAGCATGAAGACATCGTCGTCGACGATCAGCAAGGTTTGCTGCTCTTCGCTATCGGTATCCTGCGGCGCCTGCAGCAACTTGCCACCCATCAACATCTGCTCGAATTCCTCGTGCGGCACGGGGCGGCTGAAATAATAGCCCTGCATCTCGTCACAGCCGTGGCGCCGCAGATAGGCCAGTTGCGCATCGTTTTCCACGCCTTCGGCGATCACTTCCAGCTTCATGCTGTGCGCCATGCTGATGATGGCCAGCACGATGGCCGCGTCGTCCGGATTGCTGGTCACTTCGCGCACGAAGGCGATGTCGATCTTCAGCTTGTCGATGGGGAAACGTTTCAGGTAGGCCAGGCTGGAATAGCCGGTGCCGAAATCGTCAATGGAAATCTGGATGCCCAACGCCTTGAGATTGCGCAATACGGAGATGGTTTCCTCGGCATTCGACATCAGCGAGCTTTCCGTCAGCTCCAGCTCCAGCAGCTCGGGCGCGATGTCGTACTTGCGGATCGCCTTGAGCACCTCCTCTTCCAGGCCGCCGACGAAAAACTGGATGCCCGACACGTTGACGGACAGGTGCACGGGCCCGATGCTGCTGGCGCCCCACTCGCTGATCTTCCTGCAGGCTTCGTCGAGCACCCAGTTACCGACGCGCACGATGAGGCCCGTTTCTTCCAGCAGGGGGATGAACAGGGCCGGCGAGACCATGCCGTGGCCGGGACGGCGCCAGCGTATCAGGGCTTCGGCGCCGCTGATGCGCCCCGAAATGATATTCACCTTGGGCTGGAAGAACAGCACGAATTCCTCGTTGTCGATGGCGCGCCGCAGGGCATTTTCCATGTCCAGCCGCGCCATCGATTGCGCGTTCATTTCCGCCGTGAAGAAGCGGAAGGCGTCGCGGCCCGCTTCCTTGGCGCGGTACATGGCCGTGTCGGCATATTGAATCAGGGTGTCGGCATCGACGCCATCTTCGGGGAACACGGAAATGCCGATGCTGACCGTCACCGTCACCTCGTGGCCCTGCAGGTCGAAGGGCTTGCGCATCGCCTCGCGGATCTTGTCGACCACGCCCACGGCATGCTGGGCGCCTTCGGGCAGCACCAGGATGGTGGCGAATTCATCGCCGCCAAAGCGGCCGATGGTATCGCGCACGCGCAGGCAATCGACGAGGCGGCTGGAAAACTGGCGCAGCAGGTCGTCGCCGATGGTGTGGCCCAGGGTATCGTTCACATTCTTGAAGCGGTCGATGTCCATGAACAGCACGGCCACGGCCCACTGGTGCTCGGCTGCCTGGGCCAGCGAATGGGTCAGCGAGGCGAAGAACTGGCTGCGGTTCGGCAAGCCCGTCAAGGTATCGAAATGGGCCAGCTTCATCAGGCGCTGCTCGGCATCCTTGCGCTCGGTGATGTCGCGCGCCACGGCCACCAGAATCCAGCTCTGCCCCGAGCGCAGGGTGCGCCGCTGCACTTCCACCGACAGCGGCGAGCCATCCTTGCGCTGCAGCTGCAATTCCGTCATCGGGCCGCCCTGGTCGCCGGCCAGCAGCTTGTTGTATAGCTCTTCCAGCTGGGCTTCGCCCTCGTGCGCGCGGCCCGGCCCCACGCGCAGGAAGTCCTCGCGTTCGAAACCGAGCATGCGGCAAGCCGTCTGGTTGACGTCGACGAAGCACATGCCGGCGCGGTCGACGAGGAAAATCGCGTCGGCCGTGGCGTCCATCGCCAGGCGGAAGCGGCGCAAGTCTTCATCGAGGCGGATGCGCGCCGCCATGTCCAGGGTCAGCTGCTCGTGGTGGCGCTTGATTTCGTCGTACAGCAGCAGGTTGTCGTAGGCGACGGCGATCTGCGCCGCCACCGTGGCGGCGACCCGCTCGTCGACTTCGGAAAACTCGTTCGCGCCCAGCTTGTCGACCAAGTACAGCCAGCCGTGGCTGCGCTCGCGCGAGGCGATGGCCACGCCCAGGAAGGAGTGCACGGGCGGGTGCGTGTCGGGCAGGCCCAGCGCGCCCGGGTCGCCCTTCAAGCCATTGACGCGGTAAGGCTGGCGCTGTTCCAGCAAGCGGTTCAGGATGCCCGTGCGCGGCGCGCTGGCGATGCGCTCGAGGTTTTTTTCGGCACCGCACGAGGAAAAATAGCTGAGCTTGTCGGCGCCCTCTTCCAGCACGCCGATGCAGGCGTACCTGGAGACGCAGATATTCTGCGCCACCTTGCAGCCCGCCTCGATCAGGGCGCGCGGATCGCGTTCGGTGCCCAGCTCGATGCCGAGTTCGATCAGGGCCGTCAGGCGCAGGCTCACCGCCTGCAGGCTCGACAGCGAGCGCGACAGGCGCTCCGTCATGACGCCCAGGTCTTCGGGAAGGGCGGCGTGGCCCTCGCGCTGGCTGGCCAGCTGCGAAATCTGCTGGCTGCTGGACTCGAGCTCGTCGAGATAGCCGCTGACCTGGTGCTCGATGCCGGCCAGCTTGCCCGTGGCGGGAAGCACCGCGCCGCCGCCCGCGCCCGGCGCCGCCGGCATCAAGCCCAGCGCCTCGTTGACGGTGCGCACGATGACTTCCGGGTCGGACGGCTTGGGCAGCACCCAGCGCACGCCGCACGCCTGCGCCAGCAGGATCGCTTCCTGCTCGCGGTAGGTGGCCGTATAAAAGATGATGGGCACGTCGGTCAGCGCGGGATCGGCATGCACGCGCGTGACGAATTCGTAGCCGTCCATGTTCGGCATGAGGATATCGGAAATGATCAGGTCCGGCCGCTCGGTGCGCAGTATTTCCAGCGCATCGGCGCCATTGGCCGCCTCCAGCAGGCGGTGGCCGCCGTAACCGAGCAATGCGGTCAGGAACTCGCGGTTCAGCACATGATCATCGACGATCAGGATGGTGGCTATGTCGTTTTTAACTGGCGTCGACGGCGCCCCGGGTAAAAAAGATTCCAGCTCCGCGACGAACAGGTCGGGCTCGATCGGCTTGCCGATATAGCCATTGAAGCCCGCTTCGAGCAGGCGCTCGCGGTCGCCCACCATGGCCAGCGCCGTCACGGCCAGGGCCGGGATCTTGCGCAGCAGCGGGTCTTTCTTCAGCTCCGCCACCACGCCATAGCCATCGAGCTTGGGCAAATGCACGTCGCAAATGATCAGGTCGGGCAATTCGCTGCGCGCCATGCGCACGCCCTCTTCACCGTCATAGGCGGCCAGCGGCGTGTACCCGAAGGCACGCAGCAAATACACCATCAATTCCATATTGGTGGCGTTATCTTCGATAATCAGGATACGTGCGGACAATTAGCGCCCCCAATAAAAACAGCATGGACTCATTTTCTGCCTGCGTTGATCTTTCCGCATGCGCGGGCTACATAACAATCCTACAACATCTTGCCATACATCCAGAAAAATATCTGGCCGCCGGATGCCTGCGGAAGGTCGGAAGCGGCCTCAAGAACGAATTTCCACCGACCGTCTTCCGACGTTAGCTTAATACACTACGCCAGTGGAAAACAGCATTATCTGCCCCTTGCGTTGTTAAACACGGGCAACAGCAGAGTCAAAAGAGACAGTCTTGCCATGCAGATAAAACACAACACGATTCAGGCGAAATGGGGGGCCGAAGGGGGCCGGGCGACTTCGTTCTTGATAGTGATTTCTGCCAGCACCAGGCGCAGCACGCGCGCGTCGCTGGCCAGCGCCACGTGGCCGATGCCGCCAAAGGCCAGATTGCGCGCGCAGGGCAAGTGGGCGGAAGTTTGCGGCGCGACAATATTATCGTGGTGCGAATACATCGACGTGATCAGGGCGCGCAGTTCCGGCGTCTCGCTGGCGGCCAGCTGCGCCAGCCAGCCGCTCGGTGCGCCACCGATACGGCTCATCTGCCGCGCATTCTTCCCCGCCGCCAGATTGGCCAGCGCCGTGCCGTGGTGCGGCGTGCCGATGGTGATGATGCGCGCCACGCGGGCCGCGCCGTAATGGCGCAGCCAGGCACGCGCCACCAGGCCGCCCATGCTGTGGGCGACAAGAATCACGCGGTCGCTGCCCGTGCGGGCGCACAGCGCCGCGATGGCTTGCTCGACCTGCGGCACGAAGTCCTCGATGTCGGCGCCTATCGGTTCCAGGTCGACGCCGTCGTGCGCGATGCCCGCCTGCGCCAGCTGGCGGCTCAGCTGCGCCCAGTAGCCGCGGTTGCACACATAGCCGTGCACCAGCAGCACGGGCAGACCCTGGCCGGTGACGGTGTCGGCCACGTGCAGGCGCGGATACAGCATGCCCCACGACGACGTCCACAGGGTGGCGCGCAATTCGCCCAGGAACAGGCGCGCGGCGCCCCCGGCACCCAGCTGGTGTTCCGCCGGCACGGGGCTGCCCAGGCGCCGGCTGTCCCAGAAATTGCGCGCCACGACGAGCGCGCGCACGGCCAGCAGCATGGCAGCTCCCAGCAGCAGGGCCGCGACGGGCGAGGCGACGCCCCAGGCCTGCATGGCCAGGTACGCCACGCCCAGCACGGCCAGCACCTGCAGCAGCATCAGCCATTTGAGGATGCGCGCGATCATGCGGAAGCTGGGGCGGGCACGGGTGCCGGCTTGCCCGTCAGCTCCCGCGCCAGGCCGCTGGCCAGGCGCGCGGCCAGCGCATACAAGGTCAGTTGCGGATTGGCGCCTATCGAGGTGGGCAACAGCGAGCCGTCGTGCACGGACAGGTTGCGCACGCCGTGGTAGCGGCCGTCGGCGCCCGTCACGCCCAGGCGCGCATCGTCCGACATGGCGCAGCCGCCCATCACGTGGGCCGAGACCACCCTGGTCAGCAGCGCCTTCATCGGCAAATCGCCGATGGCCTGTTTCGCCTGCGCCCAGCTCGTGTAGTGGCTGGCCAGCTCATGCACGGGATATACGCTCCGCGCGCCGGCCGCGAACTGGATTTCCGCCATCGACAGCAGCGCGCGCCGCGCGCCATCCCAGATGAAGGGCGTGAGCGGGTAGTCGAGCACGGGCGCGCCGAAGCTGTCGATGGACACGCTGCCGCCCGCCGCCTCATGGTGAAAGCCGTCGCGCAGCAGCGCCAGCAAGGCGTGCGCATGGGGAAAGTCGCGCATGGTGCGCGCATGTTCATCGCCGAAGCCGCCCATGGTGGTGGCCATCAGCAGCGGGTGCAAAGGCGGCGCTTCGAGCTTGTAGCCGATGGGACCGTCGATGGGCGCCGTGTGCAGGAAATGGTCGGAATAAATCGTCTGCGGCGCCCCCGCATAGGCGTCGACGCGTTGCGGGAACAGGCCCGCCGACACCACGGTCGGATGCAGGAAAGTGCGCCGGCCCAGCAAGCCGTGCGGGTCGGGCGCCTGCGAGCGCAGCAGCAGCGCCGGCGAGTTGATGGCGCCGCCGGCCAGCACAAAATGTTTCGCGCGCAGCGTCAGGCGCACGCCCGTCGGCGTCTGACCGGCAGCGTCCAGCGCCGTCACCTGCAGGCTGTCGATGCGCTCGCCCTTGAAGATGAAACGCTCGGCGCGCGCATGCACGAGCAAACCCGCGCCCAGCGCCAGCGCCGACGGAATCGTCGTCACCAGCATCGACTGCTTGGCGTTCGTCGGGCAGCCCATGCCGCAGTAGCCGAGGTTCCAGCAGCCGTTCACGTTGCGCCGGATGGCGGCCGTGGGGATGCCCAGCGCCGCGGCGCCACGGCGCAATAAATCGTTGTTTTCATTGGGCGGCGCGGCCCAGTCGCTCACGTGCAGGCGTTTTTCCATCATGGCGAACCACGGCGCCATGGCGTCCACCGAATAGCCGGACAAGCCAAAATGCCGCTGCCAGTAGTCGAGGGTGCCGGGCGGTGTGCGGAAGCTCGACGTCCAGTTGACGGTGGTCGAACCGCCCACCGTGCGCCCCTGCAGGATATTGATCGCCTTGTCGCGCGTCTTGCGGGCGGCCGATTCCTGGTACAGCGCGGGATAGGCCTGCGCTTCGCGCATCTTGAAGTCCTTCGAGGACTTCAGGCCGCCCTCCTCGACGATCAGGACGGTCAAGCCTGCCAGCGCGAGGATTTCCGCCGTCACGCCGCCGCCGGCGCCGCTGCCGATGACGACGACATCTGCTTCGAAGCTGCGGTCGGCGGCCACGGTGCTGGCATCGGTGACGTTCCAGCCGGCGGCCACGCCGATGGCGATGGGATCAGGAATGGGGGATGTGCTCATGGATGCCTTATGCGCTCAGTTCGGGCAGCGGCCCCGGATAGCCGATGGCGGCCCAGTGGGCGGCATCGGCATACCAGGCGCCGAGAATCAAATCGTGCAGGGCCAGATAGGCCGTCTGCAGGGTGGCCAGGCGGTGCGTGCGCCACGCCTGCAGAAAGGCGGCCACCTGGGCCGGATCGGCGCCCTGCCAGCCATCCTTGACGCCGGCAACGAAGCGCCGCGCGGGCGCCAGCGCCAGTAAACCAAACAAATCCTGCACCTCCTGCTGCGCCGCCAGGGGCAAGCCATGGATGGCCGTCTCCACGCCGGCGATGGCGCCATCGAGCGCCGCCGCCCGCGCGGTGGCATCCTGCGGCAGCGCGCTGCCCAGCATGGCCGGCACGATGGCCGCCAGCGCCGCGCGCGCTTCGCCATCGAGCACGAAGCGGCCCGGCGGCGCCGGCCCGCGCACGGCGCGGTAAGCGGCGCCGCCGGCGGCCAGCGCACAGGCGCCGAGTACACCCAGTTTCAGAAACGATCTGCGTCGCATTCCCATGTCTCCCCTTGTTGTGTACCGCCTTTTGCAGGCCAGTGTACGCCAAAGGCAGTGGGCGTTTGAACGCAAAAACTAGAGCGGGCCGTCTAGTTTGCACGACTGGAAGCACAGCAGCAGCATGGCCAGCAGCGCCGCCAGCGCCCCGCCGATGGCGATGCCGGGCAAGCCAAACGCGACGATCAGCATGCCGCCCAGCGCCCCGCCAGCAGCCGTGCCCGCATTGAAGGCGGCGATATTCAAGCCCGCCGCCACGGCGTCGCTGCCAGGGCAATGCCGTTGTGCCAGAAGCAAGAGGCGCATGGTCGACAGGGTCACGAGGGCAAAGAACAGCAAGCCCAAAGTGCCGCACAGGGCCAGCATGGCAAACGGATGCGTGCGCAGCGCATACAACCCCAGCAGGTTGAGAGCCAGCGCGGCCAGGGCCAGCACGGTGCAGCGCAGCGCGTGGGGCCGGTCCGCGCACCAGCCTCCCAGCAGGTTGCCGCCGATGGCGCACGCGCCAAAGCACAGCATGGCGGCGCTGAGCCAGCCCGCATCGAGCCCGCCCAGCTGCAGCAGGAACGGCGAAACATACGTGAAAAAGCTGAAGGTGGCCACGCTGACCAGCGCCGCCACGCCGGCCGCCAGCAACAGCGGCGGCTGCAGGATGGCACGCAGGCTGGCCAGCGCCGGTGCAGCGGGCGCAGAGGGGCGCGTGCGCGGCATGGCGGACAGCAAACCGGCGCCGCCGCACAGGGCCAGCACGCCGATGGCCGTAAATACCCAGCGCCACGACGAGACGGCGCCCAGCCAAGTCCCCAGCGGCACGCCGCCGGCCAGCGCCAGGGTCAGGCCCAGCCAGACGATGGACAGCGCCCGTCCCGCGCGGGACGGGTCGACCAGGCTGGTGGCTGCATGCGAGGCGACGGCCATGAACACGCCATGCGCGAGGCCGACGGCAAAACGCACACCCAGCAGCGCGCCCAGCGCCGGCGCGGCCGCCATGGCCACGCTGCCGGCCGCCAGCACGAGCATGGTGGCCACCAGCAGCTGGCGCACGGGCCGGCGCGCCAGCAGGGCCGTCAGCACGGGCGCGCCGATGGCCGCCCCCAGCGCATACGCGGCGATAGCGCCGCCGGCCGCCGCCACGCTGGCGTGCAGGTCGCGCGCCATGGGGGTCAGCAGCCCGGCGGCGATGAATTCAGACAAGCCGAAGGCAAAGCTGCACAAGGACAGCCAATAAATGGAAGGAGGCAGCGCGCGGCTGGGTGGCGAAACGTTGGACATGGCATTCCCGACAATCAAAACGCCATGCTGGCCCCTGGGCCATCATCTGTAAAATATCTTATTTATCTTGAAACGAGACGTTTAAAGTCTTATTGAACAGCGGACAGCCGCAGCTGCGCCAGCAGCCGCTCGCGCACGGGAGACGTGCGCTGCGGGTTCCACGCCATGTACAGGTCGAGCTGGCGCAGCGGCGCGGGCGCGCTGCTTGCCAGCGGCAGCATGACGACGCCGGCAGGCCTGGACGCCGCCAGGCTGGCTGGGAGCAGGGCCACGCCGAAACCGGCCGCCACCAGGCCCAGCACCGTTTGCAAACGGCGCGCCTGCTGCGCCACGCGTGGCACAAAACCCGCATGCAGGCACAGGCTGGCCAGCTGATCGTGGAAACCCTGGCCCAGCTCGCGCGGCGAGGCGACAAAATCGTCACCGGCCAGCTCCGCCAGGTCCACGCGCGCCTGCCCCGCGCAGCGGTGGCCCGACGGCAGCGCAACAAGGATGTCTTCGCCGGACAGGCGCTCGAAGCGCAGGCCCGGCGTGCCCCGGCCGGGCGCGCGCAGCAGCGCGATATCGACCTCGCCCCGCTCCAGCCACTCGACCTGCTGCTGCGTCGACGCTTCGCGCAAGGTGAATTGCACGGCGGGCGAAGCGGCGCGAAACGCGCGCAAGGCGTTCAATACGTGGGCGTAGGGCGTGATGTGGATGAAACTGAGGCGCAAATGGCCCTCGATACCCTGCGCCACCCGGCGCGTGGCGGCCACGCCCTCTTCCAGGCTGGCCAGCACTTGGCGCGCCGTGGCCAGGAAAGCATCGCCCGCCGGCGTCAGGCTGACCTTGCGGTTCGTGCGCTCGAATACGGGATAGCCGAGCGCTTCTTCCAGCCGAAAAATCGCCTGCGACAGCGGCGGCTGCGCCATGTGCAGCCGTTCGGCCGCGCGCCGGAAGTTCAGCTCCTCGGCGACGGCGATGAACTGGCGCAGCAGCCGCGTCTCTATCATGGGCCTTTTTTCGCCACCGCCAGGATATGCCGCGCGATGCCGCGCAGGATGTTGACTTCTTCCGTTTCCAGCCCCGTGCGCGAAAACAGGCGTTTCAAGCGGGGCATGAGCTTTTTCGGGTTATCGGCGTCGAGGAAATCGATGGCGACCAGCGCCTGTTCCAGGTGCGCATACATGCCGTCGACCTGCGCTAGGCTGGCCGCGTCGCCGTGAAAGCCGACAGGACTGGAGATTTGCCCGTCGCCGAGGGCCGCCACGCGGCATTCGTAGGCGACGACCTGCGCCGCCTGCGACAGGTTCAGCGACGAGTACTCGGGATTGGCGGGAATGTTGATCAGCACATTGCACTGCTCGACGATCTCGTTGGGCAAGCCGAAGCGCTCGTTGCCGAAGATGACGGCCGCGTGCAAGTCTTCGCCGGCGGCCAGCTGGGCCGCGATGGCGCGCGGGGCCGTGACGGGCGGCGAGAACTCGCGCAGCCGGGCCGACACGGCCGCCGCGTAATTGCAGCCTTCGAGCGCCTCGGCGATGGAGCCGACGATGCGCGCGCCGGACAGGATATCCTGCGCGCCGCTGGCGAAGGCCACCGCTTCCGCGTCCGTCAAGGCATCGGGAAAACGGGGGTTGACCAGCACCAGATCGGAAAAACCCATCGTTTTCATGGCCCGCGCGACGGCGCCAATGTTGCCAGAGCGACTAGTTTCGACAAGAATAAATCGCAGGCGTTTGAAAAGAGACGTGTTGATTTCGGGCAGATTCATTTAAAATAGCGCTATTGCGCGGTATCGATACAGGAAATTTCGGGAAACGGAGTCACAAAACGCTGACTCCAGGCCGGGATTTTAACCACTTCGGCACCGCTCCGCTCTTTAATTCATTCTTGCACTCTACCGTACCGGCGCCGCAAGGCGGCCATGGGCGGTCGCGTGCTTTTAACGGAAGCTCACATGCACCCAATGCTCAACACGGCGATCAAAGCCGCCCGCCGCGGCGCCGCCGTCATCAATCGCGCCTCTTTTGACCTCGACCGCGTCGTCGTCACGGAAAAACAACATAACGATTTCGTCACCGACGTCGACCAGGCGGCCGAACAAGCCATCATCGAGGTGCTGTCCAAAGCCTACCCGGACCACGCGTTCCTGGCTGAGGAATCGGGAGCTTCCGCCAACTCGCACGACGAGAATGAATATCAGTGGATCATCGATCCGCTGGACGGCACCACCAACTTTATCCACGGCTTCCCGCAATACTGCATCTCGATCGCCCTCGCGCATCGCGGCGTCGTCACGCAAGCCGTCATCTACGACCCGGTTCGCAACGACCTGTTCACGGCCACCAAGGGCGCCGGCGCCTACCTGAACGAAAAACGCATCCGCGTCACCAAGCTGGACCGGATCTCGAACGCCCTGCTGGGCACCGGCTACGTGGCCGGCAGCGCCCGCGCGCTGGACGAATACCTGAAGATGTACGCAATCATGGGCGAACGCAGCCAGGGCGTGCGCCGCGCTGGCTCGGCCGCGCTGGACCTGGCCTACGTCGCTTGCGGCCGCCTGGACGGCTTCTACGAAAAAGGCTTGAAGCCTTGGGATATCGCCGCCGGCGCCCTGATGATCACGGAATCGGGCGGCATCGTCGGTGAATTTTCCGGCGAATCGGACTACCTGTACAAGGGCGACGTCATCGCCGCCAGCCCGAAGATCTTTGGCCAGATGATCACCCTGCTGACGCCATTTGCCTGATTGCCAGGCAAGGGTTGAACTAAAAAAAGCTGCCGGAGGCGACTCCGGCAGCTTTTTTATTGCCCGCAGGTATAACAATCAGTCGCTGACGCCATACGTCGCCGACGTCACGATGCCATTCGGCGTGCGCACCGTCACCGTCAACAGGCCGTTGCGCACGCTGTTCGGCTGGCACGCAGTGCCGATCTGGGTCACGTCGCTGATCATCTGCACCGGATAGATCCAGTTCGCGGAACTGGCGCTGTCGATGCTCGGCACGACAAAGCTGGTGCCGCCGACGATGCTGCCATTGCTCGCCGAGAAGCTGATCGTCGTGCCCGCCGGCAACGGATTGCCGGGCAAATCCATCGCCAGCCCCGTCACGGCGGCACGATTCATGGCAAACACGGTGTCATTGCCGTCGCGGATGGCGAGCGGGAAGGTACGTACCCGGTTTTCGAACACGGTGCCATCGACGCACTTGTCCAGATCAACGGAAGCGGCGCCCAGGGGCGTGAAACGCGCCGTGCTGCCCGACAACACCTGCACCAGGGCCTGGCGTATGTGCACGGTGTTGGCGGCCGTGGCATTGGCGCTGGAGGCAGCGCGTCGGACGCCATTGTACTGTCCATCACCCACCTGATCCCAGCTGCCGTTGCCATTCGAATCGATAGGCTTTTCATTGCCGGCAAGCACCGCATTGCCCGTGCTGTAGGCATCGTCCTTGAAGTTGGCATTGCTGCTGACGATGGCGCGGTCATTGCGGAACGGTTCGCCCAGGTCGACGTAGCTTTCGCCGGCATCAAACAAATTGTTGCCATTCGCATCGACAAAACTTTCCTCGCCCAGCGCATACGCCAGGATGGTCACGCGGCCGTCAAGCGGACGGGGATTGCCGGGGCAAAAACGCACGGAACACGAACCCGGCACGCCTTTCTGCGTAATTACCGTGCCGTCCGTCAAGGTGGTGTTGACCAGGCCCGTCAGGCAGGATGCATCGACGGTGCCGCCTTCGGCCGTGAAGCTGACGGCCGTGCCATCGGGTACGGGATTGTGAAAGTGGTCGCCCAGGCGCGCCGTGATGGTGGCGCCCGTCGGCGCGGTGCAGCCGGCAAAATCGCTGCCTTCCGTATTGAACATGGACGTGGTCAAGGTAAAGCTGTCCTGCTCGGGTATGCCGGTGGACACCACCAGCTGGTCCGACACCGTCGACAGGCTGGTGCCCTGCAGGGTGGCCGTGACGCGGATCGGCGTGTTCACGGTACCGGAAGCCACCGTGGTGCTGACGCTGCCGTCGGCGCCGCTGGTCGATTGCGCGGGATTGAGGCTCAGCCCGCCCGCCGTCGTATTGAGCGCGAAATTGACCGCTTTGCCGCTGACGGGATTGCCATTCCTGTCGAGCACCTTGAAGGTGACGGTGGACGACTCTTGCCGCCCGGCCCCGCCCGTGCCTTTCAGGGCGATGTTTTGCGGCAGGGCCGAGACAAAGCCGATCTGGCCGGCATTGGCCGTCTGCACCGTCAGGGTGCCCGACTGGCTCAAGGTGGTGGCATTGAAGACGGTGCTGGCCGTGATCACGTCCGGCGCGCCGCAGCCCTTGTCGATGTACGAGGTGCTGGCCACGCCATTGACCGTATTCACGGGGCTGCTGATGGCCGCCTTGCCGGCGCTGGCGCAAGGCGAACTGAAGACGACCGACTGCACCGGCGCATACACGGCCGGGCCATTCATCACCGTCACGCTCAGGCCGGCCGTGCCGCCCGCCGACAGGGTCGCCGGCACGACGCCCACGCCGCCCAGGGTCAGGGCCGGGTAGACCACCGTGTAATTGATACTCGACGTCAACACGCTGCCATTTACCGTGGCGCTGGCCGTCAGCGCAAAAGCACCGCTCTGGCTGCCCGCCGCGATGACGATGCTGGCCACGCCGTTCGCGTCCGTCAGAGCGCTGGCCGCGCCCGGGGTGAAACTGGCGCTCTTGTCGCTGCTGTTCAAGGTCAGCAAGACGCCCGGCAGCACCGCACCCTTGCCATCCTTCACGACGGCTTGCACGGTGGCGCTGTTGCCGGGGCCGACCGAGGTGGTCGCCTTGCCGCCCCCATCCTTCAGGCTCAGCGCCAGGGTTGCAGGCACGGGCACGACGGGCGTGACGGGAGCCACCGGCGTGACGGGCGGCACGACGCAGCCGGGCAGGTTCGGATTGCGGCCCGGGTCCAGGGTGCTGCAATCGCTGCCGCCGGAACCGCCGCCGCCACAGCCGGCCAGCAACGTTGCTGCCGTGCCGGCAGCCAGGCAATGCGCCCAGCGCGCCGGCCAAGCCCTACTCGTCAATCCATACATGCACTTCTCCCTGTTATTGTGATACTGATAATGTATTGCTGCTAGCTTGTTCCAGTTAAGCCTGGTCGTGTCCCAGGATCAGGCGGATGCCGGCGCCACGCCCCAGGCTGGCGACGGCCACCAGTTGCACGGGCGGCCCCTGCTGCGCCAGGACTTGCCGCAAGGCATCGGCCTGGCGCGCATGGCCGGGGGCGTACAGGATCTGGCTATGTGCCTGGCGGAAACCAGGCTGATTCGCCAGGCGGCCGACCGCCATGCCATGCTCCCGCACGCGCTGGCGCACCTGCGCCGCCATGCCGCGGATGCCATTGCCATTGATGATTTCGATCCCGGCCAGCGCCGCCGGCGCGGCGGCCACGGCTGGTGCCGCCTGCATCGCTTGCGCCGCTTGCACCAGTTGCAGGTTATTGCGGGCCAGCGCCGTGCCGCCATCGCGCGCCACGGCCTGCCCGAGCATGCCCGACGCTTGCGCCAGTTCCCCTTGCAGGTAGTAGACATAGCCGAGATTGTTCATGGGCTGGGCGGCCTCGGGATAGTCGCGCACCAGCGCCAGCAGCGCCGTGGCGGCCTGTTCAAGCCGGCCCTGGCGCGCATCGAGCACGGCTTGCGCATTGCGCGCGCCCAGTTGCCGCGGGTCGAGGGCAATCGAGGCGGCATAGGCGCCGGCCGCCAGCTCCAGCTGGCCCCGCTCCTGGTAAAACTTGCCCAGTTGCAAATACGTGGCGGCATTCTGGCCGGCGGAATGGCCGATGCGCTGCACGCCTTGCACTTGCCACTGTGGCGCGACGGGCGTGGCCGTACAGCCTTGCAGCAGGCACGCCAGCAGCCACCAGACAGGCATCCTGAACCAGCGCGGCATCACGCGCCCCCCATCGCCGGCAGCAGCGCGCGGCGGATCTGCAGCAGGGCGGGCCCCATGAGCACCACCAGCAGGGATGGGAAAATGAAAAAAATCAAGGGAAACAGCAGCTTGAGCGCAATCTTGGCCGCCGTTTCCTCGGCGCGCTGGCGCCGTTTGGTGCGCAGCTCGTCCGACTGCACGCGCAAGGAAGCGGCGATGCTCGTGCCGAAGCGCTCTGCCTGTATCAGCAGGGTCACCAGGGCATCGACATCTTCCACGCCCGTGCGCAGTGCCAGGTTGCGCAAGGCCTTGTCCTTGGCGCTGCCGGCGCGCAGTTCCAGCGTCACCAGTTGCAATTCCTCGGCCAGAATCAGGCTTTTCATGCCAATTTCCTGGGCCACGCGCGCCAGCGCGGCATCCATCGCCAGACCCGCTTCGACGCAGACCGTCATCAAGTCCAGCGCATCGGGAAAGGTTTCGAAGATTTCGCGCTGCCGTTCTTTCAAGCAATGCTTGAGCCAGAAGTCCGGCAGATAATAGCCCAGGGCCGCGGCCAGCAGCAGCCACAGGAACAGGTTGTACTCGCCGTGCCGCAGCAGCAGATAAGCCAGCAGGGGGAACAGCAGCGCCAGACCCGTCTTGGCCGCGTAAAACAGCGCCGGCGCGGCGCTCTTGCGCCAGCCCGCATTGATGAAGCGGATGCGGATGGGCGATACTTCCCACCCCTCCTCGGGCAGCGACAGCCTGGCCAGCGGACGGGTCAGGCTGACCAGGTATCCCAGCCAGCGCTGGTTCATCCGGCGGGCCTTGCCCGTATCTATTTTCTGCACATCCAGGGTATCGAGCCGCACTTGCACCGCGTTGCCCGCAAACAACCGCGCCAGCACCAGGACGATGCCGAACACGATCAGGAACAGCACCACCAACAAGCCCATCTGCATGCCGCTCATCGTGCCACCCTCTGTATAGTCAATTGCCTCATTTCACAGCCTCACACGCGAATCCGCACAATCTTGCGGATGACAAAGATGCCAATCACCAACATGCCGAAGGCCATTCCCACCATCTTGCGCCCGCCGCTATCCGTGTACAGCACGGAGAGGAACTCGGGGTTCGTCACCTGCATCATCAGCGCGGCGGCAAAGGGCAGCGAACCGAGCACCCAGGCCGACATGCGCCCTTCGGCCGACAGCACGCGCACCTGGCCCATCAATTTAAGGCGGTCGCGGATGATGGCACTGATGCTGCCAAGCAATTCCGTCAGATTGCCGCCCGTCTCGCGCTGGATCAGCACGGCGATGACGAAATAGCGCAAGTCCGTGCTCGGCACCCGCGCCGCCAGCCCCGACAGGGCATCGGACATCGACACGCCAAAATTGACTTCGTCAAACACGGCGCGGAATTCATCGGCCAGGGGCCCCGTCATCTCGTCGCCGACCATTTTCAGGGCCGTGGGAAAGGCGTGGCCGGCACGCATGGCACGGCTCATCATGTCCAGTGCATCGGGCAATTGCAGTTCGATGCGCGCCTGCCGCCGGGCCTTGGCGCGCATCACGAGCAGGAGCGGCAGCGCCGCGCAGGCAAGACTGAGCAGCAGGCGCAGATACCAGGGCAAGGGGCTGATGCTGCCCAACAGCAAGCCCAGCAGCCAGGCCAGCAGGCTGTAGCCGAGCAGCTTGCCCACGTCCCAGTCCTTGCCCGACTGCAGCAGCAAGCGGTCCAGACCGGCCACGCCGGGCAGCCATTCCAGCAATCCCTGTATGCCCGCATGCGAGCTGAGCTGCCGGTTCTTGGTGATGGAAACGGTTTTCTGCGCGTCGTCGCTGGCCGTATTCATGGCCCGCAAGCGGCGCGCCACGCGCCCGGCGCCTGCGCCGCGCGACTGCAGGTTGAAATACACGGCGCCGACCAGCAGCATGACCGCCAGGAAGATCAGCAGATACACCAGATACGAGAGATAGCCCATGCCGTGTCAGCGCCCGCTGCCGGTCGGCTCGAATACCGCGCTGGAAATGCCGACGCCAAAACTCTTCAGGCGTTCCAGGAAATGGGGACGGATGCCGCTGGCCGAGAAATACCCGACGACGGCCCCGCTCTCCCCCACCCCCGTCTGCCTGAAGCTGAAGATTTCCTGCATCGTGATGACATCGCCTTCCATGCCCGTGATTTCCTGGATCGACGTGACCTTGCGCTTGCCGTCGATCAGGCGCGACACTTGCACCACCACCGATATGGCCGAGCTGATCTGCTGGCGGATGGCCTTGCTGGGCAGGTTGGCGGCCGCCATGCTGATCATGTTTTCCAGCCGCGTGATGGCGTCGCGCGGCGTATTGGCGTGGATGGTGGCCATCGAGCCTTCATGGCCCGTGTTCATCGCTCCCAGCATGTCGAGCGCCTCGGCGCCGCGCACCTCGCCCAGGATGATGCGGTCGGGGCGCATCCGCAGGGCATTGCGCACCAGCGCGCGCTGCGACACTTCCCCCTTGCCTTCGATATTCGGCGGGCGCGTTTCCAGGCGTACCACGTGCGGCTGCTGCAATTGCAGCTCGGCCGCGTCTTCCACCGTGACGATGCGTTCCGTATGGCTGATAAAGCCGGAAATCACGTTCAGCATGGTGGTCTTGCCGCTGCCCGTGCCGCCGGAAATGAGGATATTCATCTTCGCCTTGCCCAGGCCCTGCAGCACTT
Organism: Janthinobacterium sp. GW460-12-1-14-LB5; assembly: GCF_059423585.1. Classification (NCBI taxonomy): domain Bacteria; kingdom Pseudomonadati; phylum Pseudomonadota; class Betaproteobacteria; order Burkholderiales; family Oxalobacteraceae; genus Janthinobacterium; species Janthinobacterium sp. GW460-12-1-14-LB5. The sequence continues at coordinate 67,788 of NZ_JBWKYD010000011.1, forward strand.
CGGCCATCTCGGCCGTCATGCTGGTGTAGGCGACCAGGTCGGCCAGGCGCAGCGGGTCGACGGAAAAACGCCGGATCGACATCACGGGCCCGTCGATGGCCAGCGGCGGGATGATGGCGTTGACGCGCGAACCGTCGGGCAGGCGCGCATCGACCATGGGGCTCGATTCGTCGATGCGGCGGCCCACGCGCGAGACGATCTTGTCAATGATTTTCATCAAATGGGCATCGTCATTGAACACGACATCGGTCAATTCCAGCTTGCCGCGCCGCTCGACATACACTTGCTTGTGGCCATTGACGAGGATATCCGACACACTCGGGTCCGACAGCAAGGTTTCCAGCGGGCCAAACCCCAGCATCTCGTTGCGGATGTCGCGCGTCAGGTTCTTGCGCTCGATATCGTTGATGACCACGGCTTCCTCGTCGAGCAGGCGCTCGACCAGGCTGCGCAACTCGTCGCGGATCTGATCCTGCGTCAGCCGCTGCATGCTTTCCAGGTCGACGCGCTCGAGCAGCAGCGTATGGATGCGCTGTTTCAGCTCGCGGTAGCTGCGGTTGTCGATCGAGGGCGCGCGCTGCGGCGTCAGGGTGGCGATCTTGCCATTGCCGAGACGCTCGCGGATCGACAGGCTGGAGACGGGGGAAGTTGCCATAAAAGAATTCCTGTTCGAATGGGGTTAGGCGCGCCGCAGCACGCGGTTCAGCCAGCCTTGCCGCGCGGGTTCGACGCTGGCGCCCGTCAGGCTGGCGGCAAACTCCTGCAGCGAGCGCGTGATCGGGCTGTTCTTGTCCAGCTGCAAGATCGGCATGCCCTGGTTGACCGATGCGGCGGCCGACGCATAATGATTCGGCACCGTGCGGTCGATCGTCGTGCCATATGCCGCCTCCAGGTCCTGCAGGCGGATTTCGCCGCCCCTGTCGTGCCGGTTGACGATCAGGCGCACCTTGCCCTTGTCGTATTCCAGCGAGCGGAACATGCCCAGCAGGCGCTTGCCGTCGCGGATGTAGGGCAAGGTCGTTTGCAGGATGGGGAAGATCAGGTCGGCGTGGTCGAGCGCGCGCACGCTGACCGCATCGAGGTTGCGCCCCACGTCGAGCACCACGAAGTCGTACTGGCGCCGCGCCAGCTTGATGATGGCGTCGATATGCTCGGGCTGGACTTCGCTGGCATGGGCCGGGTCCTCCGGCGCCGCCAGGACGCTGAAATTGGGCAGCACATTGAGCATGCTCGAAGCGAGGAAGGACGGGTCCAGGCGGTGGATGTCGCGCGTCACGTCGGCCAAAGTAGCGAGCGGCTTGTTTTCGGAGACAAACAGCGAGGCATCGCCGAAGTGCAGGTTCAGGTCCAGCAAGGCAACACGCTTGTGGCCGCTTTCCGCCAGGGCATAGCCGAGGTTGGTGGCGATGAAAGTGGCGCCGCTGCCACCCTTGCAGGAAATGAAGGCCAGCACCTTGCCATTGCCATTGTCGCGCCGCTCGAGTTTTTCCTCGATGCGTTCGAGGGCCGGGTAGACGCTGGCGGCGGCCGCCGGCGACGGCAACACTTCGCGCACGCCGGCACGCATGGCTTGCAGCAGGAAGTCGGGCGAATGCTGCGGGCACAGCAGGATCACGGCCAGGCGCGGAAACTGATTGCTCAGGCGCTCGATGGCGGCCAGGTCGGCGCCATCGTTGCCGGGCCGGTCGAACATCAGCACGTCTGGCAGCTCTTGCGCCGCATACAGTTGCTCCAGCGGTCCGCTGCGGGCGTCGACGTCGTCCGCCGGATTACGGTTGCCGACCAGGCGGCCCAGCTCGGCCAATACTCTGTCATCCCGGGATATGATGGCGATTTTCACGATATGCCTTGCCTGTTCTGTGGTAACGGTGACATCTTCATTGGCGTCCCAGGCTGATCGTCATGGCGCCCGACTGCGGCACGGGCGCGCTGAAAGTCTTCTCGTAGGCCTGGTATGCCGCCGCCGCCGACTTGCCGTCGAGGCCAGCCACCGGGTCGCGGTTCAGTCCCGCCTGCGGGTTGATCACTTGCTGGGCGCGCAGCAAATCGACGCTGCGGCCGAAGTTGCTGTCGAGGCGCGGCGTGGTGGCGCAGCCGCTGGCGGCGATCGATGCCAGCAGCACGCACAGCAGGGGAAGGAATGGAGGACGCTGCATGCTCACTCTCCTATTGAATGTCGAAGCCGGTCGCCGCTGGGGCGCCCGGTTGTTTGTCGGCCGCCGCCGGCGGCGGCGTGGCATCGCCTTCCATCTTTCCTTGCAGGAAAAATTGCGCGCGGCTGGGCGCCACATAGGCATCCGTCGGCAGCACGTAGTCGCCGGCCAGCGGCTTGACCAGGTGCGGCGTGATGATGAACACCAGCTCGGTGCGGTCGGTCTGGAAATCGCTGCTGCGGAACAAGGCGCCCAGCACGGGAATCTCGCCCAGCATCGGCAGCGCCTTGATATTCGTCGTCACATTGTTCTTGATCAAGCCGCCGATGGCAAAGCTCTGGCCATCGAACAATTGCACCGTGGTGGTGGCGCGCCGCGTGGTAAATGCCGGCAGGATGGCGCTGCCGGCCGTGCCGCCCGTGGTGATGCCGATGCCGTCCTTGTTGAGCTCCGACACTTCCGGCGCCACCTTCAGATTGATGCGTCCGCCGTCGAGCACGGTGGGCGTGAACTTGACGGCAATGCCGAATTCCTTTTCTTCCAGGGTGATCTTGTTGGTGGCGCTGTCTTGCGAGACGGGAATGTAGATCTTGCCGCCGGCCAGGAAGCTGGCCTCCTGGCCGCTGATGGCCATGATGTTCGGTTCGGCCAGCACTTTCACGAGGCCGTCGCGCTTTTGCGCATCGAGCGTGAGGAAGTTGCCGTTTTTACCATTGAAGCCGTCGATCATGCTGGGGTTGCCGCTCAACAAGTTCGACAGGAAACTGTAAGTCCAGTTGCCGCTGCTGGCGCGCGCGCCGATGCTGGCGCCCAGCTGGTCGACGAGGGTTTTCGAGACTTCGGCGATCTTGACTTCCAGCATCACCTGCTGCGGCGCGGCGATGGTCAGCATATTGATCACGCTCACGCCGGAAGCGGCAGCGCCGGCCGGGCCGGCGACTGGCGCCATAGCGGCTCCTGCCGCTCCTGCGGCCGCCGGCGCCGCTTCGCCGCCTCCCCGCTGCGCGAACGCCGTGGCCATGGCCATGATCTGGCTGGCCTTGACGGCATCCGAAACCATGCCCGTCAGCACGATGGCGCCGCCGGCCGAACTGGCCTTGAGATCTGTTTCACGGGGAAACACATGCGCCAGCTGCGCCTGCAAGCCGTCGGCATCGACACCGACTTCGATATCGACGATCACGGGACGATGCTCCTTGTCCCACAGAATCAGATTGGTGCTGCCCGGGGCCAGGCCCCAGATATACAGCTCGCTGGAACTGCCCAGCAGCCTGGCGCCCGCCACCTTCGGATCATTGACGGCGATCTGCGAGACGGCCCGCGTCAGGCTGCGCAAGGTCGACTTGCCGACGGACAAGCGGATCGGCGGCCCCAGCCGGGCGATATCGCCCCCCAGCGACAGGGGGGCGGCCTGGCTGGCGGCGTCCACCTTGCGCACGGCGGGCGCGGCGCTGGCGCCAGGCGGCCACAGCAAACTCGCCGTCAAGCCACTCAGGGCCAGGGCCAGGCGCAAGCGCGGCCTGGCGATACGGTTACAAAATGAGGTCATCGACTATCCCTGCTACTGGTATGGTTAGAATTGCTGGACGCGGGTATCCATGCCCGTGATCACTTTGACGCTCTCGGCCGGTGGCGCGGCGGGACGCGGCGCCTGGCGCGCCGGTGCAGCCGCGCGCGGCGCGGCGACGGGCAGCAGCGGCTTCAGTCCCAGCAGCGACTCCTTGGTGGCGCCGCCCGTGTTGACGGGCGCCGGGTCGATCTGGTTGCGCAGCACCAGCGACAAGGTGCCCACGCTGCGCGCCAGGTCGAGCTTTTCCACCTGGTCCGGCGTCAATTCCAGGGTGACGGCATTGACCACCTTGGGCTTGTTGTCGTCGCGGTTCGATTCCTGCGCCACGGCCAGCACCAGGATGCGCTCGAGCACGATCTTCGAAATGGCCAGCTCGGCGCCGCCGCTGGCCTTGGCCCGGTCGTCCTGGGTATTGACGAGGATGTCGACAAAGTTGCCAGGCAAGGCAAAGCCCGCCACCCCCACCACATCGTTGACGCGCACGGTCATCGCGCGCTTGCCATCGGCCACGATGGAGGACAGGCCGCCGCTCGTGCCCGGCGGCGCCAGTTTGCTTTCCAGCACCGGTTCACCGAGGCTGATGGCCGTGCGCGTGATGCGTCCGTCCAGCGCCTTGCTGTCGGTAAAGGCGCCGGGCGGCTGCGCGCCGGCGGGCCAGTCCATGCTGCGCAGCATGAGCGGACTGATCTTCGTGCCCACGCCGATATCGACCAGGGCCACGACGATCTGCTGGCTCGCGGGCGTACTCTGGCCGCCCATCCAGATCGCCGCCGTCAGCACGGCGGCACCGGCCAGCACCAGGGCCAGCAGCAACATAAGTAAAGCACGGGTATTTCGCATCGTTTTTCCTCTGACTTCAGCTTGATTTCTGTTCGCGCCGCTCTTGCACGGCCATGTCGTCCGCGCCCTGGCGCTGGTTCGCGCCGGCAAAATAATTGTTCCAGGCCCAGTCCAGCACCGTTGCACTCAGTTGCACCGGCGTGCCTTCGTAGCGGGCCAGATCGCGCACCTGGCGCAGCAGGTCGCGCGGATAACAGGCCAGCAAGGGCGTCGCGCCGCGTGCATGGCGCTGCAGCAGGAAGGCAAAGGCCTCCGCGTCGAACGCCACGCCGCAGGTGGCGCAGGTCTGGCGAAACACGCTTTCGTAATGCGCCGCGCTGAGCGCCGGCACTTCGATCTTGTAGCCCAGGCGGCGCAGGAAGGCCGCGTCCGACAGCCGCTCGGGCAGGAAATTCGAGGAAAACACCACCACCACGTCGAACGGCACCTGGAAGGTATGGCCGTTATGCAGCGACAGGTAATCGATGGCGCGGTCCATCGGCACGATCCAGCGGTTCATCAGCTCCAGCGGCGAACAGCGCTGGCGCCCCAGGTCGTCGATGATGAAAATGCCGTTGTTGGCCTTCAGGTGCGGCGGCGCGCGGTACAGCCGCGTTACGCCGTCGAAGCGCAGGTCCAGCATTTCCAGGGTCAGCTCGCCGCCGGTGAGCACGGCCGGGCGGCGCACGCCGCGCACCCAGCGCGCGTCGAGCTGCACGGCGCGCTCGATGCCGGCCGGCGCTTCCGCCTGCTGCGCCGCCGGCAGATGCAGCACCGGGTCATAGAAGGGCACGACTTCGCCATCGACCATGATGGCGTAGGGCAAGGCAATGGCCCCTTGCAGCAAGTCTTGCAGGCGCTCGGCCAGATACGTCTTGCCGCTGCCGGCGGCGCCGTAGATGAAAATGGCGCGCCCGGAATTCATGGCCGCGCCCAGCTGGTCGAGCACGGTCTGATTCACCACCACGCCGTCGAAGCTGGCCGCGACCTGCGGACGCGTGACATGCATGTTGGCAACACTTTGCGCCGATACCTGCGCGTTATAGGCGGCCAGCGGCACCGGGCATGGGCCCGCATAGGCATTGCGCGCCAGGCATTCGAGGGCGCGCTGGCGGCCGCTGTCCGTCAACTGATAGTGGAGGTCGGCATCGGTGCCGCTGGCGCCGCGGCGCATGACCTCGCACATTTTTTCCTGCCGCATGAAGACCATGACGGGGTCGATCACGCCCAGGCCCAGCTTGACGTAGCTGGCCAGCTCGGGCAGGTGCAGCTGCCCGCGCTGGAACAGCACCTTGACCAGCAGTTCGACCAGGAAGAAAAAGGGCAAGCCCGTCTCTTCGACGGTGCGCGGGGCACGCTGGGAAGCCGGTGCGGCAAGCAGATCAGCAGGCATGGGTACGGGTGCGGAAGACGCCAGCGGTCATGCGAAGATTCCCAGCTGGCCGCCGGCGGCCAGGAGCAGGTAGAGCGCGGTGCCACTGGCGATGGCTATGGCATACGGCAACTTGCCGCTGGGCGCGACCGGCGCGTCGATATCGGGCCGTTGCGCCGCGATGGCCCGCATGAAGCTGCTCAAGGCCATGTGATAGCTATTGCTGCCGACCTGGCGCAAGGTGCCGTGATAAGCGGCCACGGCCAGCGCCAGCACGCCGCCAGCGAGCAGGCTGGCCAGCAGGCAAAAGAAAACGGCGTGCGGACCGACAAAGGCCCCCACCATGGCCATCAATTTCACGTCGCCGGCGCCCAGCGCCTTGAGCGCATACATCGGCAGCAGCAACGCCAGGCCAAGGGCCAGGCCGCCCAGGGCCGGCCAGAAGCCGAGCGCGCCGGGCGTGGCCGACAACAGGCCTGCACCGGCCGGCAACGCTGCGTTGAGCAACAATCCTGCCAGCGCGCCTGAAAACACCAGGCGATTCGGGATGCGGCGGCTGCGCACGTCGTGGCACACGGCCAGCAGCAGCAAGCCGGCCAGCAGAACTGCCGGCGACCAGGTCAGGAAAAGAGCGGTATACATGGATTATCCGGCGCGGGAAAGACAAGGACTGGGGCAGAAACGACGATGGCCCGGCGCCATGCGGCTGATCCGGGCCACCATCGGCGCGCGCCCGGAGGGGCGCGCACTGCCATAGCACGCGTGGCGATTACTTGCCTGTCAAGTTCTTCGAAACGCTGGTAAATACGGCACCCAGATCGGTACCCACAGTTTTCACGACGCCAACGATCGCGACAGCGATCAGCGCGGCGATCAGGCCGTATTCGATTGCGGTAACGCCATCTTCTTCAGCGATAAAATTTTTGATGAAATTCATGATTAATCCATTCAGAGTAAGTTTTACAACGTCATGACAACTGCGGATACAGCCAGAAGTGGATCTATGCCACGGATCCTTGCATATGGGCGAAAGTACAAGCAGGCACGCCAAGGCGATCGGCGAGCATCGCCAGGTATAAGCGGAAAATGAATTGCTGCGCCAACCGCGCATTAAATACACGATGCCAGGCATATCATTTTTTTCCGGACTTTCCTGCCCTTGATCCTATTCGCAATATCAGTCTGACTAATTCAGCGGCATTTATCGATTGCCGATTCATATATTATAAATAAATAAATAGTGATATTAATCAGATAAAAGTAATTTTTTAACTGGTACAAAAGAGCTTTTTTCTTTTGCAATATCAGTACATTTGTACTGGATTCAGCATTCCTGGGGCCCCGCAAGGCCGTTCTTCAAGGCGTAGACATAGAGTTCCAGGCGGTTGGCCACGTCCAGTTTGCTGTAAATCGACGTCAAATGGTTGCGCAAGGTTTGCTCGGAAATGAAGGCGCGCTGCGCTATGGTTTTGTTGAGTGCGCCATTGCCTTCCACCATCATGACAACGATCTTGCGTTCCTTGAGGGTCAGCAGGGCGATGCGCGCCGCCTCCGGATCGGGCGCCGCCGGTGCCGGGACCGGCTTGATCAGCGCTCCCAGCAGACTGCCCAGCAAGGCCTGGTCGAGGCAGAGTTCGCCGCGGTGCACGCGCGCGATGGCATCGATGAGCTGTTCCGCCGCCACTTCCTTGCCGATCACGCCGCGCGCACCGCTGCGCACGGCGCGGGCCAGCACTTCCTGGTCGCGCGTGCCGCTGAACATCAGCGCGCGCGTGACGCCGTTGGCCACCAGCGCCGGCACGGAATCGACGGCACACACGCCATCGAGATCGACGTCGAGTACGACGATATCGGGCTGCAAGCTGCCGGCCAGCGCCACGGCATCGCCAATATTGCTGACGCTGGCGACCACTGTCATCGCCGGGCACGCGTCCTCCAGCATTTTTTCCAGGCCCCACAACATGGTTTTATGATCGTCGACCAGCATGACGCGGATGGGATGCAGACTTGACATAGGCTTACCTTCAATGTGCCACGGCGCGCAGGGCCGGGCCCTTACACGGGAATTTCGATACGCACCGCCGTGGCGCCGCCAGCCGCCTGGCCAACCTGCACGGTGCCGCCCAGCGCCTGCGCGCGTTCAGCGATGGAAGCGGGCATGAACGGCACGCGCCCCGGTGCGCCGGACTCGGCGGCATTTTCGATCGAGATCGACACGGCATGCGTCCCGCAGGCCAGGCGCACGCAGCCCTCGCGGGCCGTGGTGTGCCTGCGGATGTTGCTCATGCCTTCATTGACGATCTGAAACACTTCCGCCGCCAGCCTGTCGCTGAGAAGGAACGTCCGGTCCGAGACAATCTCGATGTCGATGCCAAAGAATTTCTTCAACTGTTGCGCCTGGCGCCGCAGGGCCGCCAGCAACTCCGGCTCGTCGTACCGCTCCTTGCCGCCGCGCACCGTCTGCGCCATCTGGCGCAAGTCGGCTATCACCTGGCCGCTCATATCGATCAGCTTGTCGAGGTCGGCCAGCAGGGGACTGCCGGCGGCCACCTTGCCCCGCAAGGCGCTCAAGCCATGGCGCAGGCCGATGTAGGGCTGGATGGTCGAATCGTGCAAATCGCGGGCAATTTTCTGCCGTTCGCGGTAAGCGGCACCGGAGGCGAGCTTGTCGAGAATGGCGATATTCTCCAGTTGGGGAAATACTTGTGCAACGATATGCGTCAAGAACATGGCGTCGGCCTTCGACAGCCGGGTTGTGGACGCCAGCACGTACAGCCGGCCCTGTCCCTTATGCAAAGGCAAGGGAACGCTGATGAAGGACCGCGCATCGAAGAGTTCCGTCAGCGCGGTGCCCTGCGTCGCGTCGATGTCGAGCCGCTGCCATCTGGCGCTGGCGCGTGCCTTGCCCTGCCAGGCATGCGCCAGCCCGAGGCGCGAACGCAGCGACGACGCGTACAGTACGCTCTGGCTGGCCTCGAACACCATCAGCGGCGCCACGGCCGCTTCGCTCATCTGGCTGACGCGCCCGCCATTTCCCCGGCTGTCGTCGAGCGCCGTGCGCAACTGCCAATGCGCGGCGCCGCCCTCGCGCATGACCAGGATGCAACTGCTGGCGCCAAAGAAGACGCGCGCCTTCTCCAGCATCGACGCCACCGTATGATCGACCCCGAAACGGGGATTCGATTGCTGGCCCACCTCGCGCAGCAAGGCCAGGCGGCGCTTGTGCTGCACGCTCAGGCCACCCCAGCAAGCGATCATGCAGCCCAGCGCCAGGACAAACGCCGTGCGCAAGAGCAGCTGCGGCAGCTTCGGCTCCTGCTCCGACAGCACCGACGCCAGCACCAGCATGGCACAGGAAGCGAGCGTTATGCGGGCGCCTTCATCGTATCCCCGCTGGAACGAGGACGCCAGGATCGCAAAGAAAAAACCCGGGAAAAAGTAACTCTCGCCGCCGCCGGTGCACAACACGATCAGGCCGCACCAGCATACGTCGAGCCAATACACCAATTTGCCGCTGCCGCGATGAAAATGCAGCAAAACCAGCAATACCGCGCCATACAGCACATACAGGGGGAAAATTACCCAAGCCAATTGCCCGGACAAGCCTTGGCTGCCGGAATTGAGCATCAGTGCCAATAATGCCGTCACGGCCAAGAATAAGCGCATGCCTGAGATTATTTGCAAGTCAGCATGCTCCTCCGGCGGCAAGGCTGGCACGCCATTCTTTCCCCATTGCAATTGTTGCTGTTGCAGCATACTCATTTCATCTTTGCAAAAAGCACCATCGGTTCGGCATGCCGGAAATTGCTTAATTATTTTTTAATTTCCGTACGCTCCGCATATTACTCTCAGGAATACAAATTAGGAATGGGCAGCCCGCCATTGACTATGTAAATTATAATAAACTTGATTTCCGTGCATTTTAATGCGAACCTCACTCGCGCAAAGCGCGATAAAATGAGCTGAGGCAAATTGATTTGAATGCATTGCCATAAAACGCAGGCGCGAGCCTTTACCTGGATACCCGAAATGACGCTCAGCAAGGCTACGGCCCGCTTTTCCCGCCCTCCGCCATGCAGCATCCGGCAGGCTGGCGCCACCCTTGTCGAGTTTGCCATCATTGCCCCGGTCTTCCTGCTGCTGCTGATCGGCATGATCGAACTGAGCATGGCCTATTTCGCCAATCTCACCATGCAGCATGCGGTGCGCGAAGGCGCACGCTATGCCGTGACGGGCAACAAGGATCTCGATCCGGCCAGCAGCAACCAGCAGCGCTACCAGGCCGTCATTCAAAAGATGAAAGCCAGTTCCATGGGCATCTACGACAAAGTCAATCCCGTCATCACGGTCAATGGCACCAGCGGCACCAGCACCGGCATGTTCGGCAACAGCGGCGATATCGTCGTCATCTCCGTCGCATACAACTGGAAATTCGCCACGCCGCTGATGGCCGCCTTCTACAAGGACGGCGAGTCGCCCTACGTCGTGGCCGCCACCATGCGCAATGAAAGCTTTGGCGGCCTGTGATGCGCTCCCGCCCTCTTGCGCGGCGCGCCGCGCGCGGCATCGCCGCCATCGAATTTGCCATCGTGCTGCCGCTGCTGGCGCTGCTGCTGTTCATGGTGGTCGACCTGTCGCGCGCCATCCAGGCCAAGATCATCCTGCTCAACATCAGCCGCGAAGGCGCCAACCTGGCCTCGCGCTCGACGTCCGACCTGAGCGGCTCAAGCCAGACCATCATGAATGCGCTGGCCGCCAGCACGCCGCCGCTGGACATGAACAGGCGCGGCATGATCTACGTCACCAAGATCATGGGCTACACGGCGAAGAGCGGCTTGCGCAATATCGTGCTGGAACAGTACCGCTGGGACGCCGGCGCCAAGGCCAGCGGCTACCTGCCCGCCAGCCAGGTGTGGCAATGCAGCAGCTGGAGCAATGGCACGTGCACCAGCATCGCCAAGGACGACTATGCTCCCACGGTGGCATTGATGCAGAACCAGCTGGCGGACGGCGAACTGATCTACGCCGTGGAAACTTTCTACAATTTCGACATGCTTTTCGGCACCTTGAAAATTGGCAACAGCACGACGCCCATCCTGGGCCCCAACCTGACTTCGATGACGATATTCTGATGCGCACTCCACACAAGCGGCAAGGCGGCCAAGTGCTGATCATGGTGGCGCTGTCGGCCGTCGTCCTGATCGCCTCGGCGGGCCTGGCCATCGATTCGGCCCTCGGCTACTTCGTCAAGGCCAAGCTCAATGCGGCCGTCGACTCGGCCAGCCTGGCGGCGGCACGCGGCGTTACTACAGGCAACTCCGAAGCGGAACAGCGGGACAGTGCGCGCCAGTCGGCCAAGGAGTTTTTTGACATCAATTATCCGGATCAGTTCCTGCTCTCGACGCCGACCCTGAATCCCGTCGACGTCACGTTCGACAAGGGCACCGTCACCATCGACGTCTCGGCCACCGCCTCGATGCCTGTCTCGCTGATGGGCATACTCGGCTTCAAGACCATGAACGTGGCCGCCAGCGCGCAAACCATCCGCAAGGACCTGGATATGGTGCTGGTGATGGATACGTCGGGGTCGCTGAAAAACAATGCGGACGCCGTGCGGGCCGCGGGCATTTCCTTCCTGAATAAATTCAATTCCACCGTGGACCGCGTGGGCTTGCTGCATTTTGCCTCCGATGCGCAAACCGATCTACCCATCAATCCCGTTACGCGCGGCTTCAACCGCGCCACGACCACGGCGGCGATCAAGAATTTTTCCTTCGAAGGCGGCACCAATTCGGCCGAAGGCATGTGGCAGGCGCGCAAGCAGCTCAACGACATCAGTCAGCTCAACCGCTCCAGCCTGCGCGTCATCGTGTTTTTTTCCGATGGTTCACCGGCCGCCTTTTCCTCGTACTTTCCGAACTCTGGCACTAAATGCAAGACCGCCGGTGGACTCGCCACCTACACCAAATTTCAATCGGACGCGCTGGCCGGCCTGTACAAGATGGGCACGACCAACAGTCTATTGAACGGTGACTGCGACTCCGGCACGATTACTTCCCTCCCCCTCTGGTATAACGCGAATAACCCGATAGCCCAGTCCAACGATCCGACGGCGCGCGAATTTCCCATCGTAACCAGCACCCCCCGCCCCGTGACGGCGTCCGTTTCTTCGTCGCAGGACCAGTGGAACAATGTGCACCGCGCCTCGCGCAACCTGCCCGAAGCGATGGCGGCCAAGGCGCGCCAGGAAGGCACTTACATCTTTACCCTGGGCATGGGTCCATCGCTGATCACGCCGGAGGGGCCGGACAGCGAACTGGGCGCAGACTTTCTGCGCTGCATGGCCAACACGAGCGATGCGCCAACGCGTTGCCGCAAGCCGGCCGAGCCCGTGGGCCTGTACTGCTATGCGGCCACCGAAAGCGACCTGAGTCCCTGTTTCACGCGGCTCGCCTCGGCCATCCTGCGCCTTTCAAAATAAGGCCCGGCCGCCTAGAAGGCGAAGCAGCTGCAGCCCAGGGTGCCCCAGAAACCGGAAAAGTCGGCAACCGGCACGGCCGACTTGCGCGCCCGGTCGTGCGCATGCGCATGCACGCCGCAGGCGCCCGCGCACTGGTGCGGCAGCATGGCTTGCGCTTGCGCCGGCCTGGCTGCGGGCCGGTAATGGCCGGGCACCGCGCGCACGGGCGACCACTCGGGCAGCACGGGGATGGCCGGCGGCGCCAGGGCCGTGAATTCCCCCTGGGCGTAGACGACCTTGCCGCCCACCATGGTCAGCACGGATTCGATGGACTTGATCGCCTCTTCCGGCACCGTAAAGTAATCGGCCGACAGCACGGAAAGGTCGGCCAGCATGCCCTCGCGGATGCGTCCCTTCTTGCCTTGCTCGCTGGAAAACCAGGCGCTGCCCGCCGTCCACAGTTCCAGCGCCGTGTCGCGCGACAGTCTGCCCGCCGCATCCGTCAGGGCCAGGCCGCCCACGGTGCGCCCGGAAACGAGCCAGTACAGCGCCGTCCACGGGTTGTAGCTGGCGACCCGCGTGGCGTCCGTGCCGCCGCCCACGGGCACGCCCGCGTCCAGCATGCGCTGCACGGGCGGCGTGGCCTTCGCCGCGTCCGCGCCATAGCGCTCGACGAAATACTCGCCCTGGAAGGCCATGCGGTGCTGGATGGCCAGGCCGCCGCCCAGCGCTTTCACGCGGTCGATATTGCGCGGACTGATGGTTTCCGCATGGTCGAACAGCCAGTGCAGGCCGCCGAACGGCGTGTCGCGGTTGACCTTTTCAAACACGTCGAGCATGCGGCTGATCGATTCGTCATAGGTGGCATGCAGGCGGAACGGCCAGCGCTGCTCGACCAGGTGGCGCACGACCTTTTCCAGCTCGTCTTCCATGCCGGCCGCCAGCTCGGGGCGCGGCTCAAGGAAATCCTCGAAGTCGGCGGCGGAAAACACCAGCATTTCGCCGGCGCCGTTATGCCGGTAGTAATCCGTGCCATCGCCGGGCTTGATCATGCCCGTCCACTTCTGGAAGTCCTGCAATTCCGCGCCCTTGTTCTGCGTAAACAGGTTGTAGGCGATGCGTATCGTCAACTGCTCCTTTTGCGCCAGCTCGTCGACGACGGCGTAATCCTCGGGATAATTCTGGAAGCCGCCGCCCGCGTCGATGGCGCTGGTCAGCCCTAAGCGGTTGAGTTCGCGCATGAACTGGCGCGTGGAGTTCACCTGCAGTTCCAGCGGCAGCTTCGGGCCTTTCGCCAGCGTGGCATACAGGATCATGGCGTTCGGCCGGGCGATCAGCAAGCCCGTCGGGTTGCCGGCCCCGTCGCGCACGATCTCGCCGCCGGGCGGGTTCGGCGTATTTTTATCGTAGCCGACGGCGCGCAGGGCGGCGCGGTTGAGCAGGGCGCGGTCGTACAGGTGCAGGATGAAGACGGGCGTGTCGGGCGCGGCCGCGTTGATTTCATCGAGCGTCGGCATGCGTTTTTCCGCGAACTGGAATTCCGTCCAGCCGCCCACCACGCGCACCCATTGCGGGTTCGGCGTGCGCAAGGCTTGCTCCTTGAGCATGCGCAAGGCGTCGGCCAGCGACGGCACGCCTTCCCAGCGCAGTTCCAGGTTGTAGTTCAAGCCGCCCCGGATCAGGTGCAGGTGCGAATCGTTCAGGCCGGGAATCACCGTGCGGCCAGCCAGGTCGATCAGCTGCGTGGCGGGGCCGCGATGGCGCATCACGTCTTCGACGTCGCCGACGGCGAGGAATTTGCCATCGGCGATGGCGACGGCGGACGCCAGCGGCTGCGTCCTGTCGACCGTGTGGAAACAGCCATTCAGTAAAATCGTGCTTGCGTGCATGGAAACTCCCGGTTCAGGTGAAGAATACCGCCCCGCCGGCGGGCGGCGGTGGCGCGATATCAATGAAAGCTCAATGGCCTTCGCTGGCGTTGAACATGGATTTGGCGTAGATCAAGCCGAGGCCATAGCCGCCGCCGTGCGCCACGGCCGTCGCCACCGTTTCATTGTAGGTCTCGCCGCGGGCCCAGTCGCGCTGCAGTTCCAGCAAGTATTGCACGGACGTCATCGGCTGCGCGCCCGCCTGTATCATGCGCTGCATGGCCATCGCATGGGCTTCATCGGAGACGTCGCCGCTGGCGTCGGCGATCACGTACACCTCAAAACCCTGCGCCAGCGCCGACAGGGCGGGGCCGACGATGCAGACGGAGGTCCACAGGCCGGCCAGCACGATCTTGCCCTTGCCGTAGCCGTTCACCTTGTCGGCGATGCGCGCGTCTTCCCAGGTATTCATGGTCGTGCGGTCGACCGGCGCCTGGTCGGGGAAGACGGACTGGATTTCGTCAAAAATAGGGCCGGAGAACGACTTGGCCGCCACCGTCGTCAAAATCGCCGGCACCTTGAATTGCGCCGCCGCCTTCGCCACCAGGGCCGCATTGTTGCGCAGCAAGGCCAGGTCGATCGAGCGGGTGGCGAACGCCATCTGCGACTGGTGGTCGATCATGATCAGGGTATGATCGTCAGGGGTCAGCAGTTTTTGGGCGGCTTGGGCGGTGGCGATAGGCATGATGTTTTCCTTGGTGAAAATAATTGAATATAAAAAAAGGGATGTCGTTGTACGGCGCTTCTGCTCCTGCCCTTGCGTCACTCTGTGTGTGCGGGGCCAGTGCTATGCAGTATGGACGAGATACTTTGAAAACAAAAACGGAAAGAATGCCAAGCTATGTGCAATTTTTTCGATGATGAAAAATAGCCGCTGCGGCGGCCCGCAAATCAAGGAGAAAACATGGGATTTGAATTCAGGATCACGGCCAGCCTGACGCCGGAACAGCGCCAGCACCTCGCGCGGCTGCCAGAGCTGGCGGCGCCGGCGCCGCGCCCGCCCGGCAACGCCATGCCCGACACGGACGCCAGGCTGACGGCCGCCGGCCTGTATGTCTGCCAGCACCTGCGCCCGGACCCGTGGCACGGCCTGGACGCCGTGCGCGCCTGGCTCGATGCGCAGGGCATCGCTTACGTCGTCGCGGAGATCGACGACTGAACAAGGCCTACAAGGAGCCTTCGAGCATGACGCGCAGGGTGCGGTAGCTGCCCGTATCGACCGTGCGCAACAGGCTGCCGGCGCCATCCGCATACAGGCTGCGCGCGCGCTCAGGCTGCCCCAGCAGATTGGCGCCCGACACGCGCAGGCGCAGCTGGTCGCTGAACTTCCACAAGGCGTACAGATCCAGTTCGCGGCGGGCGCCCTGCCAGGCCAGCAGCTGGCTTGACTCGCGCCACCGTCCGCCGCCCTGGTAATGCAGATTGCCGCCCACGGTCAAGGGCTTGCTGGCCAGCCGGTAATCGGCGCCCAGGTTGGCGCTCCACGGCAGCTGGCCATCGAGGCGGTTGTCCGGGCCGGCGACGGCGTCCAGCGTCGACCAGTTGCGCGCCACGTTCGCCCGCAAGTCCAGCGCGGGGGCGCCCGCCCACAGCGCCGCCAACGGCAGCTTCGCTTCCAGCTCGATGCCGCGCACCTGCGCCCTGCCCTGATTGACGGGCGTGGCCACCCAGCGCCCGTGGTCCTGGTACAGGCGGTCCAGCATCACGTCGCCGATGCGCCGCAGCGAGGCGCTGGCGCCCAGCATGGCGCCCTCTGCCCCGCCTGCCGGATAGTATTCGTAGGCCGCATCGAGCCCCCACGCCAGCTCCGGGCGCAGCGCCGGATTGCCCTGGTTGTCGGGATTCGCGGGGCTATTGCCGTTGTCGTTGAGGTAGGGGCGCGGGATCAGCTGGAAAATCTGCGGCGCCTTGTAGGTGCGCGTGACGGCCAGGCGCAGCTGATCCTTGCCCGCCAGCTTCCACAGGCTGTGCAGCACGGGGCTCCACACTTGCGCGCGCACGTCGACGGCGTCCGCGCCACCGGTGGCGCTGGCCGTGCGCCAGGTTTCCCAGCGCAGCCCCAGAGACAGCGACCAGCGCGCGGAGATATCCCATTCATCCTGCGCAAACAGGGCCAGGCGCCGCAGCGTGGCCGCATAGTCTGCGTCCGGCAGCACGGGCGGCCCGCCCGGCGACAGCTGGCGCTCGCGGCGAAACTCGGCGCGCCGCCGGTGCCCCGCATCCCAGCCCGCCGCCAGCGCGTGCCCCGCGCCCAGCGTCCGGCGGTAGGTGCCGCTGGTCTGCGCGCCCAGCTCGTCCACGCCCGCATCGACGCGGCGCACATTCGCCGGCCCGGGCGCGGCACTGACGCCTTGGAACAGATAGTCGCTGCTGCGGTGGTTGACATCGAGGCCCAGTTTCATATCGAGGCTGGCCCCTTGCCCCAGCTTGCGCAGCCAGTGCAGATCGCTGCGCACGGTGCCGCTGTCCTGGCTGAAGGCGGCGTCGTTGTGCGGATAGCCGGTATGGCCGCCCAGATAAGCCGTTTCCACCACCTGGCGGCGGCTGGCCACGCGGCGCCAGCTGACCAGGCTTTGCCAGGCCAGGCTGTCTTCGCCCGCCAGCGCCCATTGCAAACGGGGCGCCAGCTCGAACGCATCGCTGGTCACGCGCTCCGTCAGCGGCATATGGCGCAGCACCGTGGGGCTGCCAGCGGCATCGTATGCGCGGTTCCATTCATCGAGCACGCCCCGGCGCCCCGTGTGCGCGAGCGTGCCGGCCAGCGCGTAGGACAGGTCCCCGTCCTTGTCCGACCACTGCACGGTGGCGCTGCCGGCGGGCATGCCATGGCTGCCGGACGCCCCCAGCTTGACAGTGCGCTCGCGCCGCTTGCCCGATTTTTTCAGCACGATATTGATGGAGCCGGCGATCGCCTGGGCGGAAAATTGCGCCGTGGCGGCGCGCATGATTTCCACGCGCTCGACCAGTTCCGGATCCAGGGAATCGAGCGAAAAACCGGGCGGCACGGGCACGCCGTCGAGCATGACCAGGGTATAACCCTGACCCAGCCCGCGCAGCTGGAGCTGCCCGCCAGCCGTGCCCGAAGCCGTGCCGCCGATGGTAACGCCGGGCAGGCGCTTCAGGGCGTCGGACAAGGTACGCTCGCCCTGGCGTATCAGCTCCTCGTGGCCGACGACGATGGCGGCGACGGTGTCGCTGCGGCGCTGGTCCACTTTGCCGGCAGTGACCGTCACGGAAGGGAGAACGTCCGCGGCACGGACGTGCGCCGTCCACGGCAGCGCAAGGCTGCACAATACAATACTCAATCGCATGGGGAATCCTGAAAGGGTTGTGGTGGAGTCAACTGTGCGCTCGCGCGCTCACCCGACCCGCGGCCAGGTAACACTAACGGCCGAACTGCTCCTTGCGCGTGCGCAGGGCGCGCGCGGTGGCGTTGGCATCGAGACCGGCCAGCCACTGTTGCGGGTCCTGCAAACGCCCGTTGCGGATCACCTCGAAATGCAGATGCGGTCCCGTCGCCAGGCCGGTGGCGCCCACCGTGCCGATGGCCTGCCCCGCCGTGACGGCCATGCCGGTGGTGAGCGTGACCCGGTCGAGATGGGCATACAGCGACTCGACGCCGCCGCCATGGTCGATGCGCACGGCCTTGCCGAGGCGCGCATCTTCGCTGACGCTGGCGATGCCGTCGGCCGCCGCATGCACGGGCGTGCCGCGCCTGGCGCCCAGATCGATGCCGCGATGCCCCCGCGGCGTCAGCTGGCGCACCACGCCAAAGAAGCCGGTCACGCGCATGGTATCGAGGGGATTGCGCCAGAGCGCTGGCGCCGTTGCCGGCGCAGCGGGCATGGTTGCCGGCGCGGCTGCCACGGCCCACGCCAATGCCGGCTGCAGCGCCAGGCTGGCCGCGCCGATCGCGCACAGCAGCAGCGCCGTCAGCACCCGCAGGGCCGCAGGCGGGCGCCCCTGCCCGTCACGCATGCGCCGCAGGCGCTCGGCCATGCCGCCGCCGCCGAAGGCCAGCCCCGGCAGCGGCTGCGCCTGCAGTCCCAGCTGCCGGACCAGGGCGGCCGCATATTGCTGGCGCTGGCGCGCGGGGCGGCCCGCCAGAACCTGGCGGTCGCAACCGAGCTCTTGCGCCCAAGCCAGCTGGCCGGCCAGCCAGCGCGCGGCCGGATTGAACCACAGCAGCGCCTGCAGCAGATTGGCCAGCAGCAGGAGCACGGGGTCGCGCCGGCGGGCATGGGTCAGCTCATGGGCAATCACCAGCTGCCGCTGTTCCGGCGTAAATTGCGCCAGGTGCGCCGGCAACAGCAAGCGCGGCCGCCACACGCCCACCAGCATCGGCGAGATCGGCGCGTCCACTTCCAGCACATCCATGCCAGGCAGGCGGCGGCGCCGCGCCAGTTGCAGCAAGGTGCGCAGCATGGCGTGGCCACGCCGCCAGCGCCAGACGGCGCAAGCGACGCCCAGCAGATAGATCAGGCCCCAGGCGGACGGCACCAGGGCCAGCCAGGAAGCAGCCGGTGGCAGCCCGGCAACCGGCGCCGCCATGGCCAGCGGCGCGCCGGGCGCCGTGCCGGCCAGGAAAACGGGCACGCTTACCTCGGGCACCACGCTCAGTTGCCGCGCGTCGGGCAGCAGCGGCAGCACAAACACGGCGGCCAGCACCAGCTGGGCGCCCAGCCACACGCTGCGCTGCGCCGCCAGCGCGGGCCAGCGCCGTTGCGCCAGGCTCAGCATTGCCCACAGCAGCGGGCCCGTCATGAGACAGGCGGCGCTGGCCTGCAACAGCGTGAGAGAAAACAGCAGCATCGCTTATTCCTTTCCCTCGAGCGGCCAGTCCTGCAGCAGTTGCTCCAGCGCCGCCAGCTCCTGCTGGTCCACCAGTTTGCTGCCCGTAAACATACTGACCGGCAAGGGACTGTCGATTTCCATCACGCGCCGGCCAAAGTCGTGGGCAAACGCGGCCAGGGTAGCCACCTTGTCCACGTTCGCTTCATACACGAGCACGCCATGCACGCTGCGCTGCAGCAGCATGCCCTTGTCCAGCATGCGCTCGACCGTCTTGCGCGTGGACGAAAACGACCAGCCCAGCTCGTCTTCCACCCTGGCGTGCAATTCACGCGCGGACAGCGGGTGGTCTTTCCACAAGGCTTTCAGTAACGACAATTCGGTGACGGAGGGCGTGCTCATGGTGCATCCTTTTAGTGACTATTGACACAATTATGCGACAACAGTCACATGCACGCAAGCGCTATTTTGCGACAACTGTCACATGCACTGCGACATTAAAACTCGTCCCACTCATCTTCCCCCGGGCGCTGTTTGCCGGCCGGAACTTGCGGCGCATGGCGCGCCACGGGCCTGGCACTCAGGCGGGCAGGTGCGCGCGCCGCCTTGAGCGGCACGGGACGGCGCACGGCGGGCCGGGGTGACGGCGCCGCGATGGCGTCCACCTGCGCCGTCCTGAACACGGCCACCGCATCGGCCAGCCGCGCCGCCTGCTCCTGCATGGCTTCCGCCGCAGCGGCGGCCTCTTCCACCAAGGAAGCGTTTTGCTGGGTCACATGGTCCATTTCGCTGATCGCCTGGTTGACTTGCTCGATGCCGGCCCGCTGCTCATCGCTGGCGGCCGAGATATGCCCGACGATGCTGCTGACTTTGTGCACGCTGTCGACGATCTCGTGCATGGTGTGGCCCGCTTCGTCGACCAGGCGCGCGCCGCTCTCCACCTGCGCCACCGAGTCGTTGATCAGGGCCTTGATTTCCCTGGCGGCACCAGCCGAACGTTGTGCCAGGTTGCGCACTTCCGTGGCGACGACGGCAAAGCCGCGCCCCTGCTCGCCCGCCCGGGCCGCCTCCACGGCCGCGTTCAAGGCCAGGATATTCGTCTGGAAGGCGATACCGTCGATGACGGCGATGATGTCGACGATCTTGCGCGACGAGTCGTTGATCGAGCCCATGGTATCGACCACCTGCGCCACCACGCTGCCGCCCTTGCCCGCCACGGCGGAGGCCGATGCGGCCAGGCCGTTGGCTTCATGGGCATTCTGCGCGTTCTGCTGCACCGTGCCGGTCAGTTCTTCCATCGACGAGGCCGTTTCCTCCAGCGAACTGGCCTGCTGTTCCGTGCGGGCCGACAGGTCGAGGTTGCCCGAAGCGATCTGGCGCGAGGCCGTGGCGATGGCTTGCGTGCCGCCCCGCACCTCGGTGACGATGCGCAGCAGGCTGGCCGTCATGTCCTTCAATGCCTGCATCAGTTCGCCCGTCTCATCCTTCGAACGCACTTCCACCTGCACCGTCAGGTCGCCCTGCGCCACCTGCCTGGCCACGCCGATGGCCGAGCGCAGCGGCACGCTGATGTTGCGCGCCAGCCACCAGGCGATCAGGGCGGCCAGGAACAGCGCCGCCGCGCCGCCTCCCAGCAAGGTCCAGTGCGTGCGCGCCTGCAAGGCCGCCGCCGCTTCCGAGCGCTGCGCCAGCAACGCCGTTTCCGCCTGGCCGATCTCGCCCAGCAATGCCCGCATGGCATCCATGGCCTGCTTGCCCCGTCCCTCCTTTTCCAGCGCCAGCACGGGCTCGATGGCCGCCGTGCCCTGCGCCACGGCGCGCCGCATGGCGATCACGGGTTCGAGCGCGCCGGCCAGCCAGGCTTGCTTGGCGGCATCGAGTTTTGCCAGGCGCTCCTGCTGGGCCGGATTGTCGCTGGTCAGGGCGCGCGCCTTCCCCAGATGCGCGCCGAACGCGGCCTGACCCGCCTGGTACGGTTCCAGCGAGGCCTCCACGCCCGTGATCACATAGCCGCGCTGGCCCGTTTCCATATTGATCAGACTTTCCAGGATGGCGCTGTTTTCGGCCAGTACCAGGTAGGTGTGGGTGTTGATGGCATTGGCGTCGGCCAGCCGCGCGACATTCAGCGTGGCGACGGTGACCAGGGCGGCCAGCAACAGGACGATGGTGGCAAAACCGCCATACAGGCGGGTGGCGATGCGAAGATCGGCAATACGCATGATAGTCCTCCGGGAGTGAACACCCCGGCGCCGCGCTGAGTCCCGCGAATGGAGTGCTACAGGCAATAATAATGAAAAACGGCATGAAAAGGCGCGCCCTGGCCATGTATTTCTTTTACCTGTGGCATTGCATACTTTAAACAAACTCGGCGGTTTTTTGCCATGCTGTTATACTTCGCGTGTGCGGCACATATGACCAGTCCCCTTGCCGCTGTCTTTCGACCCCTAATCTGATTGCCTGCGACTGGCGCCCCACGATGGCGACAGGCCGATCTCACAATAAAGTTACCATGTCCTTTTCCTCCCTCGGATTGTCCGACGCTATCGTACGTGCAGTTACCGAACACGGCTACACCGTGCCGACCCCGATCCAGTCGCAGGCGATTCCCGCCGTGCTCGCTGGCGGCGACTTGCTGGCCGGCGCACAGACCGGTACCGGCAAGACGGCCGGCTTCACCCTGCCCGTGCTGCACCGTTTGTCCACCGACGCGAATGGCGCTGCCATCACCAGCAACACCTCGACGCGCCCCATCCGCGCCCTGATCCTGGCCCCGACGCGCGAACTCGCCGCCCAGGTCGAGGAAAGCGTGCGCGCCTACAGCAAGTACACCAAGCTGAATTCGGCCGTGATCTTCGGCGGCGTCGGCATCAACCCGCAAATCAAGCAATTGAAGCATGGCGTCGACATCCTCGTCGCCACGCCGGGCCGCTTGCTCGACCACATGGGCCAGGGCACCGTCGACCTGTCGAAGGTGGAAATCCTGATCCTGGACGAAGCCGACCGCATGCTGGATATGGGTTTCATCCGCGACATCAAGAAAGTGCTGGCCGTGCTGCCGCCGAAACGCCAGAACCTGCTGTTCTCGGCCACGTTCTCGGAAGAGATCAAGGCCCTGGCCGACGGCTTGCTGAACAAGCCGGCCATGATCGAAGTGGCGCGCCGCAATTCGACCGTGGAAGTGATCAAGCAAAAGATCCATCCCGTCGACCGCGACAAGAAGCACCCGATGCTGTCCTACCTGATCAAGTCGAACAACTGGACGCAAGTGCTGGTGTTTACGCGCACCAAGCATGGCGCCAATAAACTGGTCGAGCAGCTGGGCGCGGACGGCATCGGCGCCCTGGCCATCCACGGCAACAAGAGCCAGTCGGCGCGCACGCGCGCCCTGTCGGAGTTCAAGGATGGCACCCTGCAAGTGCTGGTCGCCACCGACATCGCCGCGCGCGGCATCGACATCGACCAGTTGCCGCACGTCGTCAACTACGACTTGCCGAACATTCCGGAAGACTATGTGCACCGTATCGGCCGCACGGGCCGTGCCGGCGCCAAGGGCGAAGCCGTGTCGCTGGTCTGCGTGGATGAGCACGAAATGTTGAAAGACATCGAAAAGCTGATCAAGCAAACCCTGCCGCGCGAAGTCATCCCCGGCTTCGAGCCGGACCTGAACGCCCGCGCCCAGCCTGTGCAATTGCGCAGCGGCACCGGCGGCCACCGCAACAACAGCCGCGCGCCAGCCGGCGCCGTCGTGCGCGTGAAAACGGGCGGCAGCGGCGCCAAGCCACGCAGCGCCGGCCCGTCGGGCGGCGGCGGTGGCGGTGGCAACCGTTCCGGCAATGCGCCGCGTTCGGCGGCGAATCACAGATCTGGTGGCCGCGGCCGATAATACCCGCTTGTAAGCGCGTATCGCAGCAATCAAAACCGTTCCAGGACTTGTTTCTGGAACGGTTTTTTCATGCACGCCACTGATTGGCAATTTGGGCTAGGATAGTATCCATCTTCCTCACCTGCGTGCTGCCATGCCGAACTTCGCTGCCAACCTCAGCATGATGTTTACCGAACTGCCCTTCCTGGACCGCTTTGCCGCCGCCAGGGAAGCGGGCTTCGATGCCGTCGAATTCCTGTTTCCCTATGCCGTCGAGGCGCGCCAGATTGCCATGCGGCTGGAACGCCACCATTTGCAGCTGGCCGTGTTCAACTTTCCGCCCGGCGACTGGGAGCACGGCGAGCGGGGCATCGCCTGCGATCCGCGCCGGGGCGAGGAATTCCGCACGAATGTGCAGCTGGCGCTCAATTACGCGCTGGCGCTGGGGGCGAAACAACTGCACTGCATGTCCGGCATCGTGCCGCCAGGCATGAGCCTGGAGCGGGCGCGGCAAAGCCTGATCGGCAACCTGCAACATGCGGCCGACGCCTGCCGGCCGCACGGCATCAACGTGCTGATCGAGCCGATCAACCGCTACGACATGCCCGGTTACTTTCTGAACCATAGTCAGCAAGCGGCCGACATCATCGCCGACTGTCAGCGCAGCAATATTTTCCTGCAATACGATATTTATCACATGCAGCGCATGGAAGGCGAGCTGAGCAACACCATCCGCGCCCTGCTGCCCCTGATCCGCCACATCCAGATCGCCGACACGCCGGGCCGCCACGAACCGGGCACGGGCGAAATCAACTACCGCCATCTGTTCAAGCTGCTCGACCAGATCGGCTACGCGGGCTGGGTCGGCTGCGAATACCGGCCCGCCAGCGACACCGTTGCCGGGCTGGGCTGGCGCGCGCAATTGACGGGCACAACGGGCACAACAGGCGCCTGATCGCAGCGCGCTTGCGCCCGCACAAGGCGGGCAGCGCTGGCCGGCACGACAATACCTTTCCATACAGTACTCCCTGTCGAGAGGTGACGTGTCCACCCTGCCTGCCCGCCTTCGCCGCGCGCTTTGCCATAGCCTCGGCCTGCACCTCTGCCTGGCCGTGCTGCTGTGCGGCTGCGCCAGCCCGCGCACCGACCTGGCGCAGGTGCGCGCCCTGGCAGCCGGCACCGATGCCTTGACTGCCTTCAACGAACTGTCGCAGCGCCACGTGGACAGCTACCAGCGCGCCCGCCCCTACCTGTCGCCGGCTGAAGACGCGCGCGAACGCCTGCTCGATGCGCAGCGCCGCGCCGCGCAAGCGGACGTCGCGCGCCTGGCGCAGGCCGTGCGCCTGTACCTGCAGGCGCTGGGCCGGCTGGCGCATGCCGATGCGTATGACGTGCAGCCGGAACTGGCCGGCGCCGGCGCCGCCATCCGCGCCTGGCCCGGCAGCGGCATCGACGACCGCCACGTCAGCGCCTACACCGTATTGCTGCAGCAACTGTCGCGCCTGGGCGGGACGGCCAGCCAGCAGGCACACCTGGCGCAAGTGCTGCACGATGGCGACGCGCCGCTGCAAGCCTTGCTGGCGGCGCTCGACAACTTGCTGGCGCTGTACGACAAAAGCGGAGATAACGAGCGCGACATGGTGCTCGGCTTGCTCGAGGTGGAAATCGCGTATGCCGACACGCCGCAGCAGCGGCTGCTGTCCGTGCTGGCGAAAAACATGCAACAAAGCAAAACCGAAGAATACCGGCTGCTTGGCCTGCGCCACACCCTGGCGCGCCGGCAACTGGCGGCACTGGCGCGCGGCCATGCCCAGCTCGCTGCCGCCCTCACCACCACGGAGGCAAGATGGACGGATCAGTAAGCAGGAGCAGCGAACGCCGCGAAGCGGCCCTGAGCAGCGCCATGCGCGTCGAGCAACTGGCCGACAGCCTGTCGCAGGCGGCCGTCACCCTGCATGGCGCCGTCATGCGCGCCATCCGCAAGCGCGCCAGCCAGGGAGAAAACGGCATCAGCCACAGCCAGGCACAGGCCGTCTTCGCCCTGGAAGTGGCCTTGCGCCAGCAAGCCAACCAGCTGTATGCCGATGCCGCCGGGCACACGGTGGCCGGCCTGGAAACGGCGCAGCGCCAGCTCAGCGGCCTGCTCGACACGGTGCGTTTGCGCATCGCCCGCAACGATGACGTGCGGCACTGGATCAGCCTGGCGACGAGCTTGTTGCACCTGGGCAGCGCCGTCCTCGCCGGCAATCCCGAGCGCATCCTCGGCACCCTGGGCAAGGTGCGTGAGCGGCTGCAAGAGATGACGCCGGAGTGATTGAAATCGGCCGGCGAACGCCTATACTGGGACGTCCCCGCCTGGCAATCGTGCCGGCGGAACCACCAGAGGAGGCCAATATGCGTATCGAACCGTATTTGCAATTCAATGGAAATTGCGCGCAAGCGCTGGAATATTACCGCCAGCACCTGCATGGCGACAACCTGTGCCTGATGCCGTACCGGGGCACGCCAGGCCAGGAGCAAGTCAAGGAAGACTGGTACGACAAGATCATGCACGGCTCCGTGCAGCTGGGGCCGACCATGCTGATGGGCTCGGACGGCGGCTGCCAGGAAGATGGCGCCAAGGGCATGAGCGGCAGCTCGGTCTGCCTGACCGTCGACACGCCGGAAGAGGCGGAACGGGCCTTCGACGCGCTGGCGCGTGACGGCAACATCCAGATGCCGATGCAGGAAACGTTCTGGGCCAAGCGCTTCGGCATGCTGAAAGACCAGTTCGGCGTGGCCTGGATGGTCAACTGCCTGAAAGAGCCAGCATAGAACGGCCCGCGCCTGCCTGCGCCGCGTCAAACGCGGCGCGGGTAGTAGCGCAAGCAGAAGCGCCCATCCTGGACTACCATAGAGGAGAGACGCCTATCGGGGACAGCCATGAATGGATTGCCACAAGACCAGTTGCAGCGCCTGCAGGGCGTGCTGGAGCAACGCAAGCTGGCGTTGCTGGAACAGATCGAGAATGAAACGGCCGAGGCCGATGCGCGCGCCTCGCTGCTCAATGAAGTCGAAGCTTCGCCGGCCGACAATGCCAGCGTGCGCACCCTGAACGCCCTCGTCAGCGAAGCGGCCGAGCACAACCTGGCGCAACTGGCCATCATCAAGCACGCGCTGGCCAAGTTTGCCGACGGCAGCTACGGCCTGTGCGACAACTGCGGCGAAGCGATCGGCCTGTCGCGCCTGAACGCGCGCCCCGAAGCCCGGCTGTGCATCGATTGCCAGACGCGGCTGGAAAAAGCCCGGCGCCCGCTACCATGAGGTGAGCGTCACGGCGGCGCAACAACAAAGGGCAAGGCATTGCTGCCCTGCCCCCTGTTTTCCAGCGTGACTACCATGCTGCCTGCCGTCCTCCGCCAGCGTCTATGCGCCGGCTGGGTGGACGGGTCTCCTCTACTGCCATTGCCCTGCTTCAAATATCCAGCTGCACGCCCGATCAACTCATGTGCTGTCCGCCATTGATGGCGATGTTCGCGCCCGTGACGAACGCCGCCTCGTCGGATGCCAGGTAAGCCACCAGGGCCGCCACCTCGTCCGGCTCGCCCAGGCGGCCCAGGGGAATCTGCGGCAGGATCTTCGTTTCCAGGATATCGGCCGGCACGGCCGTCACCATCTGCGTGCGCAAATAGCCGGGCGACACCGTGTTGACGGTGATGCCGTGGCGCGCCACTTCCAGCGCCAGCGCCTTGCTGAAGCCATGCACGCCCGCCTTGGCGGCCGCATAGTTGCACTGGCCAAACGCGCCCTTCTGGCCATTCACGGACGAGATATTGATGATGCGGCCCCAGCGGTTGGCCAGCATGGGTTCCAGCACCTGCTTGCTCATGTTGAACAGGCTGTCGAGATTGGTGCGCATGACCTCGGACCAGTGCGGCAATTCCATCTTGCGCATGCTCTGGTCGCGCGTGATGCCGGCGTTGTTGACCAGCACGTCGATGCGGCCGAACTGCGCCAGCACCCTGCCGACGGCTTCGCTGCAGGCAGCAAAGTCCGTCACGTCGAGCGCCAGCGGATGAAAATAATACTGCTGTGCCTGCTGCTCGTCGAGCCAGCTTTCCACCCGCGTGTTGCCCGGCGTATGCGCCGCCACGACGGCAAAGCCCGCCGCATGCAGCCGGCGGCACAAGGCCGTGCCCAGGCCGCCCATGCCACCCGTCACCAACGCTACCTTTTGTTCCTTCATTGCTGTCTCTCCCCGCTTGTTATGGTTGTTCTGCGTGGGATCAAGTGTAGGTGGCGCTTTTGAAGCGGGCATTGCGCCAGATCAAAGGCCCGGTCTGCTTATTGCCGCGTTCGTCTGCGCTGTGTCCATATGCTAAAAATTATCAAAATCATACTCACCGGAGAGGTGATGGCACCTCGGCGGGCAAGGCAGATAATCCTTGCCTGATGGCATGATCCAAAGGAGAACGCGATGGAAATCCAGGACGACACAGAAGCATTGAGGGACTTGTTCAACGACATCAATCCCGGCATGAGCGACGTGGAATCGGTGCATCAGGCGGAGCTCGATCCACAGCATGCGCTGGCCCTGATGGCCAATCCGAAGGCGGCGCTGAAGGCCATGGGCATCCCCGTCAGCGATGCCTCGCAAGTGCAGGTGACGATGAAGAACCGCGCCAGCCGCGCCATGCTGGAGGTGGCGCAAAAAGCGGCGCAATTGCGGCGCGTCATCGTCATCGTGATTCATTACCGCAACTGCGACGCCGACATCATCATCATCGCCATGAGCTGAAGCGGCAGGCGCCGGCCGCAGTCGTGCGCGGCCGCCGCCCCGGACTGTGCCAGAATGGCCACTACCGCACAGCGAGAGGCCAGGCCATGACGTACAAGACCGTATTGCTCCACATCGACGACAGCGCCGGACGCGCCGCCCGCATCGCAGCGGCGGCCAGCATCGCCCAGGCGTGCGGCGGCCACCTGACGGGCGTGGCCCTGACGGGCGTGTCGCGCCTGCTGTACCAGCACCAGCCCGACCTCGATGCCGACCCGAACCTGAGCTTGCATTTGAACTTCCTGCGCGAGCGGGCCACGCGCGCCCTCGACGGTTTCGAACAGCAGGTGCGCGCGGCCGGCGTCGTCTCGTACGAACAGCGCGTCGTCGACGACGAGGCGGCGGGCGGCATCAGCCTGCTGGCCCGCTATGCGGACCTGGTCGTCATCAGCCAATACAATGCCAAGGATAAATCGCCGTCCGTGATGCGCGACTTTCCCGCCTATGTGCTGCTGCATTCGGGCCGCCCCGTGCTGATCGTGCCGTATGCGCCGCCGCTGCCCCTGCTGGCGCCGCCGGCAGCGGCGCGCAATGTGCTCATTTCCTGGAACGCCAGCAAAGAAGCGAGCCGCGCCGTGAGCGCCGCCCTGCCCCTGCTGCAGCGCGCCGGGCAAGTCCACGTCGCCATCTTCGACGCCCAGGTACACGCGGCCGAGCACGGTGAACAGCCGGGCGCGGAATTGCTGCACTACCTGGCGCGCCACGGCGTGGAAGCGCGGCTGCATTTGCTCGATGGCGGGGGCGTGCGGCGCGGCGATATCGGCGAAGCGCTGCTGTCGCAGGCCGCCGACCTGTCGGCCGACTTGCTGGTGATGGGAGCGTATGGCCATTCGCGCCTGCGCGAAACCATCCTCGGCGGCGTCACGCGCACGATTCTGCAGAGCATGACGATTCCCGTGCTGATGGCGCACTAGCGCGCTGCAAAGACGGCAGGGCTAGCCGCCCTGCCAGGGCTGGCTGCGGATCTTCGCCACCTGGCGCTGCGCCAGCCACTGCCACAGCTGCAGCGCATCGTCCTGCGGCAGGGCCGACATGTGGCGCGGACTGGCCAGGGCGATTTCGCAATCGCGGTCCGACCATTCCTCGAAAGTGACTTCGCCTCCGCTAGCGACTTCGACCTGATACATCAAGCCGTCGTCGTAGCCAAAGCGCAACAAGACGGCGGCCGGGCTGCCGTCCGGCGTGACGGCACCGCCCCGGTACACCTCGGCCAGCGCATCGGCCAGCTGTGCCGGCGAGGGCGCGCAGATGTCGCGCCCATCGGCCCGTGTCAGAATGAACCATGCCTGTGTCATGACGCGCCCTCCTATCCATACTCGTTAGCATGCGAGGCAAGTACTACGGGCAGTCACCTTGGTCCAGTGTCACTTCGGGCGCGCGGAAACTATCCCTGTCGGCATTGTTTACCAATAATTACTCATACTAACAAGGATCATACCTAAATTTCGTGCAGCGCGGAATTTATGCCTTTTGCACCACAGAGGCGGCGATTCACGCCACCAGCACGGGAATGCTGAGCGGGTCGAAGTCGAGCCAGTCGCCATTGGCGATCGTGCCTTCCGCTTCCTCGATATGCTCGGCACCCAGCCGGTGCAGCGCCTCGAGCGCCCGTTCGCGCTCGTCGAGGCCGCCCAGCGCCACGGCGATCAGCATGCCCGGATGGCGCGGCTGGCGGCGGTTTTCGCCATTCCGGTCGCCGTTCTTCTCGGCTTCGCCCGCCTCCTTCATCTTGTTGAAACTGTAGAGCGAGCCCACGTGGGCGCCCACCAGCGCCCCCACCACCGGCCCCAGCGGCCCCGTCGCCAGCGTGGTGGCCGCGCCGATGCCCGCCCCGACGGCGGCCCCGACCGCCACGCCTTCCACCACGCCCGTGGGCGTCTCCCGGGCGCCGGGCGAGATGTCGCGGTCGCCGCCGAGCGCGTGCAGATCGTGCTGCCCTGGCTGGTTGACAAAGAACGCGCTGATGCGGCTATCGGAAAAGCCCGCCTGGTTCAGGGCGGCGCGCGCGGCGTCGACCTGTTCCTGCAACTGAAAATGACCTGCGATGATGCGTGACATGATCTGCCTCCTGGTCGGCTGCTGGCGCACCGCGCGCCGCCTCGATAGCGTGCGCCGGACAACGCCGACAAACCGTTCGCTTACGCACACAGCCGCGTAATCTTCAGGCGGGAAGGCCCAGCGGGCTGCGGATATCGGCCAGGAATTGCCGCGCGCGCGCATGTTGCGGCCGCGCAAAGAATTCCTCGGGCGTGGCCCGCTCCAGCACTTGCCCGTGGTCCATGAACCAGACGCGGTCCGCCACTTCGCGGGCAAAGCCCATCTCGTGGGTGACGCACACCATGGTCATGCCGCCCTGCGCCAGGTCGCGCATCACTTGCAGCACCTCGCCCACCATTTCCGGGTCCAGCGCGCTGGTCGGCTCGTCGAACAGCATCAGCGGCGGCTGCATGGCCAGCGCGCGGGCAATCGCCACGCGCTGCTGCTGGCCGCCCGACAGGGCCGCCGGCATGGCGTGCGCCTTGTGCGCGAGGCCCACCCGTTCCAGCAGGGCCAGCGCCCGCTCTTCCGCTTCCTTGCGGCTCAGGCCGCGCAAGCGCTGCGGCGCCAGCGCGCAATTGTCCAGCACCGATAAATGGGGAAACAGGTTGAATTGCTGGAACACAAAACCGATATGCGAACGGAAGGCGTTCACGTCCAGCCCCGGCGCGTGGATATCCTGGCCCGCCACCGCGATGCGGCCCGAAGCGATCGGCTCCAGGCGGTTGATGGTGCGGATCAGGGTCGACTTGCCGGAGCCGGACGGCCCGCACACGACCAGTACCTCGCCCTTGGCCACGTGTTCATTGATCTCGCGCAAGGCGTGATACTCGCCATAGTATTTGTTGACGTTGTCAAAGGTAATCATCTAGCCGCTTTCAGGAGACGCGCCTGGCGCCGCTCGAGCCAGAAGGCGGCGCGCGACAGGCTGAAACACAAAACAAAATACGTCATGCCCAGCAAAAAATACACTTGCACGGGCTTCGTCAGCACCAGGCCGTTCACTTGCGAAGCGATGAACGACACTTCGGCCAGGCCGATGATGTAACCGAGCGAGGTTTCCTTGATGGTCGAGACGAACTGGTTCACCAGCGAGGGCAGCATGTGGCGCAGCGCCTGCGGCAGCACCACCTGGCGCATGCTGTCCAGGTAGTTCAAGCCCAGCGAGCGGGCCGCCTCCACCTGCCCGCGCGGCACGGCTTGCACGCCGGCGCGCACGATTTCCGCCAGATAAATGCCGTCGAAAATGACGAGGGCGGCCAGCATGGTGCCGAATTGCCCGCTTTCATGCCCCGTGATGCTGGGCAGGAAGAAATACGCCCAGAAGATGACCAGCAGCAAGGGGATGCCGCGCACCACGTGGATCAGCGCGGCGACGGGCCAGCGCAGCAGGCGCCAGGGACTCAGGCGCGCCAGGCCCAGCAGCAAGCCGAAGGGCAGGCTCAGCACCAGCGCCTGGCTGGCCAGCACGACCGTCAGCGCCAGGCCGCCCAGCGGCCCCTCGGGATAGCGACCGACGAGAAAATACAGCCAGTAATCGTGCAGCAGTTCCAGCATCAGGACACCTTCCTTTGCAGCAAGGCCGCCAGGCCCGCGATCAGCAGCGAGACGGCCAGGTAGGCCGCGCTGGCGAAGACGAAGGCCTCGACGCTGCGGAACGAGGCCGCTTCCACGCGCTGCGTCTGGTACATCAGCTCGGCTACGCCGATGACGGTGGCGATGCTGGTGTTTTGCCACAGGGTCAGGGTTTGCGACAGCAGCGGCGGCGCGGCCAGGCGCAGCGCCTGCGGCACGATGCACAGGCGCATGGTGGCGAGAAAACTGAAGCCCAGCGCCCGGCCCGCCTCGAATTGCTGGGCGGGAATGGCGCGGATGCCGCTGCGGATGTCTTCCGCCATGTAGGCGGCCGTATATAAAGTCAGGGCCGTGACGGCGCTGACGGCTTCAATATTGCCGGCATACAAGCGCTCCTTCCAAGAGTCGGGCAAGAGTTCGGGCGCGCCGAAATACCAGAACAGGAAATGGGCCAGCAACGGTACGTTGCGGATCAGCTCGACATACGCGGCGCCCAGCCCATTGAGCAGGCGCGACGGGGCGAGGCGCAGCATGGCCACGCCGCACGCCAGCGGCAGGGCCAGCAGCAAGGTAATGCCCATCAGTTGCAAGGACAGCAGCAAGCCGGAGAGCAACCAGTCGCGGTAGTCGCCGGCCAGCAAAAAGTTCAGATCAAACATGCGGAAGCGTCAGGCAAGGTTCAGGCGTCGATCTTGTCCGATTCGATCTTGAATGTGCGTTTTTGAAACTTGACGTTGCTCGTGGGGCCATACCATTTGAAAAACAGTTTTTCCGCCTCGCCCGACTTTTCCAGCCCGCGCAGCACCTGGTCGACGGCCGTTTTCACGCCCTTCTCGCCTTTGCGGATACCGAAGGCAAACACTTCCTCGCTGATGTTTTGCGGCAGCACAATATAGTCCTTTTGCGCGGCGCCCAGCTTGGCGTAATTATTCAGCAGCGAGACTTCATCGTCGACATAGCCGACACCCTTGCCTTGCTGCAAGCCGAGATAGGCCTGGCCCGCCGTCTCGAACGTCACCACCTCCACGCCGGGCACGGCCTTGCGGATATTCGGTTCCTGCGTGCCGCCCTTGACGGTCAGCACTTTCTTGCCGGCCAGACCCGCGACCGTCGTGATATTGCTGCTCTTTTTGACCAGCACGCGCTGGCCCGTGTAGAACGTGGACAGCGAGAAATCGACGAGCGCTTCGCGTTCCTTGTTGTGCGTCAAGGATGCC
The DNA here is from genome assembly GCF_059423585.1 of Janthinobacterium sp. GW460-12-1-14-LB5. NCBI lineage: Bacteria > Pseudomonadati > Pseudomonadota > Betaproteobacteria > Burkholderiales > Oxalobacteraceae > Janthinobacterium > Janthinobacterium sp. GW460-12-1-14-LB5. The sequence continues at coordinate 100,388 of NZ_JBWKYD010000011.1, forward strand.
GTCAGGATATCGATGCGGCCCTGCTGCAATTCGGGAATGCGGGCTGCCACGGCCAGCTGTTTGATCACCGGTTTGACGCCCAGGCCCTGGGCGATGGCGCGGCACAGGTCCACTTCATAGCCGACCAGCTGGCGCGACCTGGCGTCGATGAAACTGTTCGGCTCATCCGTGCCCAGGGTGCCGCAGACCAGCTCGCCCTTCGCCTTGATGGCGGCCAACTGGTCCGCTTGCGCCACCTGGGTGAAGGCGATGCTGGTGAATAACAGGGCGGCGAAATGAAGACGGGTCTGCATGGGATTCCTCTGGTGGATAACGAATGCCGCCATTAGACCGCAGCGTCCTTATTTCCAAAAAGGAATCTTTTCAGCCTTGCTTATGAAGAATTCATCTAAGGCATCAGTGAAGACCTCAGCTAAGGCGCCAGCGCCTTCGTCTCGCCGCCCAGGCGCAGGATCGCCGCCCTGGCCCCCACGGCGCCCGGATAGCGGGGGTCGAGCTGCAATGCCTGGCGGTAAGCCTCGACGGCCTGCGGGCGCAAGCCTTGCTCCACATAAAACTCGGCCAGACTGTCGTGCAGGTTCGCGTTCTGCGGATGCAGGCTGACGGCCGCCTGCAGCACGGCCATGCCTTGCGCCACGGCGCCGCTGCCTTTCAGGCGATACGCTTCCAGGTTCAGCGCCGCCGGGCTGGCCGCTCCCAGCGTGTCGCGGGCCAGCGACACGCGCAGGGCGGCAAGGGCCGGTTCTGTCTTGCCGGCGCGCAGCAAGGTCAAGCCGTGCAGCGCATGCGCGCCGTCGCTGAGCGGATACAGTTCCACGGCCAGGCGGCCGGCCGCCAGCGCCGCCTCCGCTTCGCCGCGCGCGGCCGACGCTTGCGCCAGCTCAAGCAGCTCGGGCACGAAATCGGGATAGGCGCGCTGGCTGCGGAAGGCTGCGCGCAGCTGGCCGTCGAGTGCGGCGATGGATACGGGGGCCTGCGGCCAGGCGATGGCGGCCGTGCGGTCCCAGCTGGCGGCCAGGGCCACGATGGCTTGCTCGAAGGCGGGATCGAAACGGGGCAAGGTGCCGGACGCTTTGCCTTGCGACAACAGAATATAGTCGCGCGCAAACGCCAGCGCGCCGCCGCGCGAATAGGTATTCAGGTCGGCGCCCGATTCGCGCAATGCCCCGGCCATGCTGGCGCCGGCCGTGAGAAACACGCGCCCGCCCGCGGGATGGCGGGCCGTTTCGATGAAGGCGCGCGCGGCCGTGGCGTCCGGCGCCAGCGCTTGTTGGTTGATTTGCGCAAAGGCTGCCCGCGTGGCCGCCGCATCCGCATACGCTTGATCCGTGCGCTCGGCATACGCCCTGCCTTCCTCGAACAGGCCTTGCGCCACCTGGTAAGCGCGCTGCGCGCCCGCATCGGCGATATACGTGTTCAGCTGCCACGGTTCGCCCGTGACCACCTCGAACAGGCGCTGCACGAAGGCTTCCGGATTGACGCGCTCGAGATTGGACGCGACGGCAAGAGTGAGCTTGCGCGAGGGAAAGCTGTACAGATAGGTCACGGTTTCCGGCTGCTGGCCGCTGTGCGCAATGGCGTAGCGCCCGCCCGTCGGCAGGATTTCCCAGCCCATGCCGTAGTGCGTCAAGCGGCCCGCGCGCGTGGCCATCGGCTGCACCATGGCCGCCACGCTGGCCGCCGACAGAATCTTGCCTTCATGCACGCCCCGGCCGAAGGCCAGCATGTCGGGCACGCTGGCGCGCGTGCCGCCGGCGGAAAAGCGGCTGCTGATGTCGACGAATTCCGAATTCTTCAACGCCGTGCCGGCCAGCCGGTAGCCGCGCACGCGGTGGGCGATCACGGCGTCCGGGTCGTCCAGCACGGTGGCGTCCATGCCCAGCGGCCCCCACACGTGGCGCCGCATGTAGCCGCCATAGCTTTCGCCCGAGGCGCCCTCGATGACGGCGCCCAGCAAGTTGTAGCCATAGCTGGTGTAGCGGAAGCGCGTGCCCGGTTCGGCCACCAGGTCGAACTGCTCGAAGACGGCGATGGACTGGCGCGTATCCTTGTGCTCCTTGAAATGCTGCTCCGCCTGGCTGTTGCGGTAGGCGTCGATGCCGCCCAGGTGGCCCAGCAACTGGCGCACCGTGACAGTAAACGGTTTGACGGGGAAGTACGGCACATAGGTTTGCACGGGCGCATCGAGGTCGATCTTGCCCTGCTCGGCCAGTTGCAAAATGGCCACCGCCGTCATGGGCTTGGTGACGGACGCCAGCCGGTAGCTGGACCGGACAGTGGCCGGCACGCGGTTTTCCAGGTCCGCATAGCCATAGCCTTTTACCCATTCCACGTCGCCCTGGCTGAACCCGACGGTCACGCCCGGCATGCGCTGCATGGCCATGCGCCGGGCCGCCCAGCCGTCGAAATCGGCCAGGCGCGCGGCCAGCGCGGCGGAAGGAGCAGCGGGTGAAACAGAGGAAGGCGCGGAGGCGGCCTGCGCCACGCCGCACAACAGCGCCAGCGCGCCGGCGAAACCGTAGTATTTGCTGCTTTGCATAGTCATGATTCCATGGTGAGGGCCGCGTCCACCACGCGGCGCTGATGCATGATAAGCATCATGCCAGCGCCATAGGCGGACGATGCACGAAATGCACGCGGACTGCATGAACGGCACCGGGGAGCATGGAAATGTTGCAAAGGAGTAGCAAATGAGCAGCTACAATGCCCGCCATGCCCTCCCTCTTCCGCTACCTGTTGCTGTGCTGCCTGGCCTTGCCCTCTTTCGCCTGCGCCATGCATCCGCTCTGGCTGGGCGAAGGCTGGCGCACCTGCGGCAACACGCCGTCCGCGCCCGCCGCCACGCTGCACCAGTTGCTCCGGCCGGGCCAGCTGCTGTGCGTCGAGCGCGAACTGGTCCTGGCCGCCACGCCCTCGTCGACGCAGCTGCTGGTACTGTCGGCGCTGGCTTCCAGCGAGCTGTGGCTCGATGGCAACTTGATCGGCAGCAATGGCCTGCCGGCCCGCCAGGCTGTCGATGAAAGGCCGGGCGACATCGATTTCGCCATCCACCTGACGCCGCAACAGTTGACCGTGGGCAAGCACCACCTGCGCCTGCTGCTGTCGACGCAGCAGGCGCCGGCCCGCCTGGCGTCGCCATTGTATGCGCTGTACCTGGTCGACCGGCAAGATTACCGCGCGGCGCTGGCCTGGTACAGGCTGCCGCCGCTGCTGCTGGCGGGCGCGCTGGGCGCCGTCGCCCTGCTGTTCCTCGCCTTGACGGTGCTGTACCAGCGGCAGCGGCACTGGGCCATGTTTGCCGCGCTGTGCCTGGTGGCGGCGCTGCTGCTGGTGGTGGAACTCTGGCGCAGCGTTACCGGCTATGCCTACCCCTGGCACTTGCCGCGCCTGTATGCCGTCAGCGCCCTGACGTGGCTGTTTTCCGCCCTGCTGCCCCTGTATTTTTATACGGCGTACCGCCTGCCCCGTTGGCCGCTGGCGGCGGCGGTGTTGCTGGCGTGCAGCGCGCTGGCCGGCGCCTTGCCCGCGCATTTCGACGCCAGCTGCTGGCTGATGTTTATGACGGGTCTGGCGGCGAGCCTGGCGCTCAACCTGATCGCCCTGTGGCGCCGCCTGCCGGGCAGCCGCGGCGGCACCTTGATCGCGCTGGCCTCGTGCACCCTGTTCCTGCTGACGGGCAGCCAGTTTGCCGAAGGCGGCTTCGCCCTCGTCGTGTGCTTCTTGCTGCTGCCCCTGTGCGCGCAATTGCTGGCCCAGCTGTTGAGCGAACGCGGCAAGGCGGCGCGCGCCCGGCAGCTGGAAAACCAGCTCTTGCGCAAAAGCATGCAGCCGCATTTCCTGATGAATTCCTTGAGCCTGATCAGCGAACTCAACGCCCAATCGCCGCAGGCGGCCGAAACCTTCATCGAGGCGCTGGGGGCCGAGTTGCGCATGCTCAATGAATTTGCCCAGCAGCCCAGCATCGCCCTGACGCAGGAACTGGCCCTGTGCCAGAACTACCTGAGCATCATGGGCACGCGGCTGCAGCAGCCGTGCAGCCTGCTGCTCGATGGCGACGCGGCGGGCATCGCCGTGCCGCCCGCCCTGTTGCTGACGGCGCTCGAAAACGCGTTCAGCCACAACCGCTACCGCCACGGTGCCCACTTCGTGCTGCGCAGCGCCAGGCTTGCGCAAACGCAAATACTTACGCTGGTCCTGCCCGAAGGCGAGACGCGCCCCCATACGGGCGGCGGCGTGGGCGAACAGTACATCCGCGCCAGCCTGCATGCCGTGTTCGGCGATGCGGCCCACTATGCCAGCGAACAGCATCAGGCTGGCTGGCGTCTCACTTTTACCCTGCCGGCGGCCCCATGAACGTATTGATACTGGAAGATGAACCGCTGATCGCGCAAGGCCTGGAACGCGAAGTGCGCGCGCATTTCGGCGCGCGACTCCGCAATCTCGTGCTGCATGACAATGTCCCGCAAGCCCTGGCCGCCCTGGCGCAGAAGCAGGGGCAAGAGCAGGTCGACTTGCTGCTGCTGGATTTAAATTTGCACGGCGGGGATGGCTATGACCTGCTGCGCCTGGCCCAACAAGCCCCATTCCAGACCATCATCGTCTCGGCCCACGCGGAGCGCTCGATCACGGCCTTCGAATTCGGCGTGCTCGATTTCGTCGCCAAGCCGTTCAGCCGCGAACGGCTGCACAAGGCGCTGCAGCGCTATACGGGGCGGCATACGCAAGCGGCCTCGCTGGCCGTCAAGAAACGGGGCGCGCTGGAATGGATCGCCATGGCCGACATCGATCACGTGCAAGCCGATGGCCACTACAGCAATATCGTGCTGCGCAGCGGCGAACAGTGTTTTCATGACTTGCCGATCGACAAGCTCATGGCCCTGCTGCCGCCCCACTTCCTGCGCGTGCACCGCTCCTACCTCGTCAACAGCCTGGGCTTCAAGCGGCTGCAGATCGCCGCGGGCGGCAAGTACGCGCTCGACACGCAGACCAGCACGGGCATTCCCGTGTCGCGCAGCAGCTATCCCGCGCTGAAACGGCGGCTGCTGGGCTGAAGCCCCGTTTACCAGTGCGGCGCGTAATTGGGAAACGGCGAGGCCATGTGTTCGGGTTCCACGGGCGGCGCCATCCAGTCGCGCGGGTCAACCTTGTAGTACTGCAAGAATTGCGCGTACAGTTCTTCGTGGTGCTCGGCCATCTGGTACGGCTTTTCAAAGAAGGTTTCCGTGGCCACGGCAAAGAATTCGGCGGGATTCGTGGCGCCGTAGTGGTCCATCACGCTGTGCTGCTGATAGATGGCGTCGTGGCGCAGGTTGTCGAAGTCGCGCGACAGCACCGTGGCCCAGCTGCGGTAGCTCGACACGCTGGGCAGGTAGGGCGCGCCATTCGCGGCGCCCGATTCGCTGTCGAGCTGGTGGGCGAATTCATGCAGCACGACATTGTGGCCATCGGTCCAGTCGGCCGCCCCGCGCTGCACGTGGTCCCAGGCCAGCACGACGCGGCCATCGCCCCAGGATTCGCCCAACAAGCCGTTGGCCGATGGCGTGACGACGCCGCCCGGCCCCACTTCATCGCGCGTGACGATGAATTCCGTGGGGTACACGAGGATGGTGTCGAGTTCCGGATACACCTGGGTCTGGCGATTGAGCAGCAGCAAGCACGCCTGGCCGGCGATGGTGTAGCGCATCTCGTCCGTGATCTCCAGGCCGCCGCAACCGACGAATTTCTTCTGATACAAAAATTGCACGACCAGGCGGCGCAACTGTTCCTGCAGCGGCGCCGGCATATGCCGGTAGACGGGAATATTGCTTTCCAGCACGGCCAGGCCTTCCGGCGGCAAGGGTTTCGCCAGGGCCCGCTTCAGGCGCCAGCGGGGGAACCACAGCGAAAAGACGATGGCTGCCGTGACGAGGGCGATCCACAGCAGCGGGTTCATGCGGCGGCCCGCGTCAGGACAATGAAGGCATGGGGGCAGGAAAACACGGCGTAGGCAGACAAGGACAGCTCCTTCAAGTGAACCCGCGCGTTGCGGGCGGCAGTCCAGCCCACATGGGGTTGATTAATATCTTTTCAATCCGCCAAGATCAAAGGGCTTGCTCCAACGCCAAAAGCCGGGTTGCAACCCGGCTTCCATTACGTCACAACGCCTGACAAAACCGATAGGTTTTACTCGGCCGACTTTTGCTGTGGCGCGCCAAACAAGGCGGCCACCAGCGGATCGCGCGTCACGGGACCGCGGTTGACGCGGATGGCGTAATGCGTGTCATCGGCCAGGATGTGGAAGTGGCGGCCGCTGCCTGCCATGCTTTGCTCGCGCAAGCCTGGACGGTCCTTGCGCGGTGGCGCGCCTTCGCGTTTCGGCTGGACGATGGCGGCCAGGAAGGCGCGCACGCGCTCAGGGTCCGGCGTCAGCTGGTACACTGCCTTGCCCAGGTAGGTGGCGGTGCCTTCGATATAGCGGGCCAGTTCGATCACGCCCGCTTCGCGCAGGTCGCGGATGTATTTGCGGGCGCCCGATGGCGAAAACTTGAGGAACCAGGCGATTTCGTCGGCCAGCATCTCGTGCAGCGACAATTCACCGATCAGCTTTTGCATGTTTTCGATGCGGCGCAGGGTGGCCGACGTCGAACGCACGCGCTCGATCGGTGCCATGGAAATGGGATTCATGCGTTCCGGGGGGATGGGTGCTGCGCGTTCGACCATTTGCGAGCCTTTTTCGGGGCTACGAAGTTCCTGGTGCGCTGCCTTTAATTCGCTCTTCACGTGAGACTGAGTCATTGCATGCATTTGAATACTCCTTTTAAACGATTGCCGGTAGCCCGGATTGTTAAGTTCTTGGCAATTTTTATACCAGAACGCCACGAATCCTGAGCGTCTGGACACAGAATGCCTGTGCCGGCGGCGCTGGTCTGTGCGTTAACGAACATTAGAAGCAAGAAAGTGAAAAATATTTCCCTGTTGAATCATTTCTCTCGTGGCATCTAAAAAAGGCATCTAAAAAAACACTGTGTCCATTCATGGCGCAAAGTGAAATAGCGAACAGAAGCAGAGTCGCCATTGCAATAAATTCAAGCTTCGCGCGCGGCGCCTGCCGCCCGCACCGCGATCCTTCGACTCTTGCAAAGGAAACATCATGAAAATGCCTGCCCTAATGCCTGCCCTGTGGGCCACCGCCTTGCTCGTCACCTTGTCCGCCTGTAAAAAACCGGCCGAAGCGCCCCTGCCCGAAACGGCGCCGAATCCCGCCTCCACGCCACAAGTGATGCCTGCCCCCGTCACGCCAGCCATGCCGGAAGCGGGTCCGGGCAGCACGACGCCGCCTGCGCCGCTGACCGATCCCGCCACCGCGCCCGCCCTGCCGCCCGCCACGCCGAAATAAGGCGACAGACGAAGGCCTCCATCAGGCGCCCACGCGGCGCCATCCCTACTCCACGGGGGAGTTACGCGTTGCCAGCCGGTTTGCAACGCGTTTTTTTACGTTTGGAGTCGCCCGCGCCATGAAGGTTCACCCGTATCTGCGGCGCCGGCACGCCTCGCCAGCAGCGGCCGCAATGCGGCAATCCGCACAGTCTTTCCCCTCGCCGTGCGGAAAGGCGGAATCTCGCCATTTCCCATTTTCAATAGATTCAAATTAAGCCTTTATAAACAATCACTTGCAATAAACGCCAAAATGCGCTCCACTGGCACGGAAGATGCTTTTATATTTTCATAAGCGCCATCAGAGCGGCAGCCTCACCCAATATAAAAACCATCTACCTTTTTTGGAGACAACAGCATGGCAAGCACCTTCCGCATCTCGTCCTTCCTCAACACCAAGGCACTGGCCGTGGCCGTCGCCCTGGCCGCGCAATTCCCGCTGGCCGCCCATGCGGCCGACCTGGTTCGCCTGGGCAACCTGAAATTCGCCCATTACGGCGCCGTTGCCTACATGAAGGAAATCGCGCCCAAATACGACTTGAAGATCGAGGAACGCATCTTCGCCAAGGGCCTCGACATCGTGCCGGCCATGATCGCCGGTGAAATCGACGTGTCCGCCAGCGCGCTGGAAGCGGCCATCACGGGCCGCGCCACGGGCTTGCCCGTGTATCTGGTGGGCGGCTTCGCCAAGGGCGGCGTGCAGATCGTCGCCAGGCCCGACCTGAACATCAAGGATATTGCTGGCTTGAAAGGCAAGAAAGTCGGCGTCACGCGCGGCGGCCCGCAGGAAATCCTGCTGTTTGCCGAACTGACCAAGGCCAAGCTGACCTGGTCCGACAAGCCGGGCAAGGACGTGCAGATCCTGTACATGGGCTACCCCGACCTGAACCAGGCGCTCCTGACCAAGGACATCGACGTCATGAGCCAGTCCGAACCGTACTCGACGCAGGCGATCCACAAGAAATACGGCGCGGCCGTCATCAAGCCCTACGACACGCCGCTGGGCGAGCCCGTGCGCGCCCTCGTGATGACGGAAAAGATGTACAAGGAAAAGCCGGCCGTGGCCCAGCGCTTCATGGATTGCTTCGTCGCCGCCACCCGCGCCTTCCTGGCCGACCCGAAACTGGCAGAAAAATACGTGCGCGAATCGATGTTCAAGAACCAGATCACGTCCGAGGATTACCGCGACGCCATCGACAACGCCATCTTCACGGAAGACATCACGCAAAGCCACGTGCAGCTGACCACCGACTACATGGTGAAATTCGGCGTGGGCCGCATGGCCAAGGCGCCTGCCGCCAAGGATTGGGTCAAGCTGGACCTGCTGGAAAAAGCCAAGAAGTCCTATGTCCCACGCTAACCACGACCTCGCTAATCTGAAAGTGTCACGATGAATATGCAAATGATGAAACGCTTCGCGCACGGCGCCGCCGTGCCCGTCGCCGTGCTGCTGCTGTGGCAAGCCATGTCGACGTTCGGCTGGATCAACCCGCAAATCCTGCCTTCGCCCGTGGCCGTGCTGGTGAAATGGTATGAATACCTGATCCCGATGCAAGCGTACACGCCCGAAGCGGGCAATTACCTGGTGTGGATGTTCTCCGGCGAACTGCCGCACGACGCCTGGGCCAGCCTGTCGCGCGTGCTGGGCGGCTTTGCCATCGGCGCCGGCCTGGCCTTGCCGCTGGGCTTGCTGATGGGCACCAACAAGACCATCTATAAACTGTTCGACCCGCTGGTGCAGGTGCTGCGCCCGATTCCGCCGATCGCCTATATTCCGCTGGCCATTTTATGGTTCGGCCTGGGCAACCCGCCCGCCTTCTTCCTGATCAGCATCGGTTCCTTCTTCCCCGTGCTGATGAATACCATCGCCGGCGTGCGCCAGGTCGACGGCATTTATATCCGCGCCGCGCGCAACCTGGGCGCCAGCCAGATGACCATGTTCCGCCGCGTCATCCTGCCGGCGGCCACGCCGTACATCCTGGCCGGCGCGCGCATCGGCATGGGCACGGCCTTCATCGTCGTGATCGTGGCGGAAATGATCGCCGTCAACAGCGGCCTGGGTTTCCGCATCCTGGAAGCGCGCGAATATTTCTGGTCTGACAAGATTATCGCCGGCATGTTTACCATCGGCCTGTTCGGCCTGGCCATCGACATGGCCATGAATGCCCTGAATAATCATTTGCTGCAGTGGCACCGCGGCCTGGAACACTGAGAGGAACGGCCATGACCACGATCAATATCAATGCAGTCAATAAAATCTTCACCACAGGCGGCGCGGACGTCATCGCCCTGAAGGATATCAACCTGGAAATCGCCAGCGGCGAGTTCATCTGCCTGCTGGGACCGTCCGGCTGCGGCAAGTCGACCTTGCTGAACGCCATCGCCGGCTTTTCGCAGCCCACGTCGGGCCAGATCCTGGCCGGCGGCAAGCTGATTACCGAACCCGGCCCCGACCGCGGCATGGTGTTCCAGGAATATGCGCTGTTCCCCTGGATGACCATCGAAAGCAATATCGCTTTCGGCCTGGAAATCGCCGGCAAGACGCCGGCCGAAATCAAGGAGCGGGTCGACATGCTGCTGAGCATGCTGGGCTTGACGGAATTCCGTACCCGCTACCCGAAAGACTTGTCCGGCGGCATGCGCCAGCGCGTGGCGATCGCCCGCGTGCTGGCCCTCGATTCGCCGATCATGCTGATGGATGAGCCGTTCGGCGCGCTGGACGCCTTGACGCGGCGCAACCTGCAAGATGAATTGCTGAAAATCTGGAAAGTCTTCGGCACCACCATCGTGTTTGTGACGCACTCGATCGAGGAATCGATCTACCTGGCCGACCGCACCATCGTCATGACCTACCGTCCCGGCACCATCAAGCGCGACGTGGCCATCGAACTGCCCCGCCCGCGCGACCCGAGCGACCCGGAGTTCAACCGCCTCAAGCGCATGCTGGGCGAGATGGTGATGGAAGAGCAGCAGCGTCATCACAATGCCGAGACGATGGCCAGCACCGCAGATTAATCGTCGTGCAAGCTAACCCGAAAGCAAGTGCCGGGGGCGGACCTTAAGGTCCGACCCCAGTCTTCGACTTGCGGGTTTCAGCCTTACAATACCGTCGTAATTAACCCGACACACGGAGCACCATGGCATTCGGCAAATGGCCCCTGAGACAGCTGCTTGCCCCCCTGCTGGCCGTGGGCTCGCTGGTCGTGCTGACGTGGGCGTCGTATGCCTGGGTCAAGCAGCGCCAGCTCGATGAATTGCACCGCACGCTCGATTCGCGCGCGGAACTGTATGCGGCGTCCATCGGCGGCGCCCTCAACAAGTACGAATTCCTGCCCCTGGCCGTGGCCCAGAGCGATGCCGTAGCGCAACTACTGGAACAGCCCAGCGCCGACAAGGTCACGCAAATCAACGCCTACCTGGTCGACATGAACCGCCGCGCGGGCGCGTTTGCCGTCTACGTGCTCGACGACAAGGGCACGACCCTGGCGTCCAGCAACTGGCAAGACCGCAGCTCGTATGTGGGTGTCAACTACGGTTTCCGGCCCTACTTCAAGGATGCGATCGCGGGCGGCATCGGCCGCTTCTACGGCATCGGCGCCTCCACCTTCGAGGCCGGCTATTTCATTTCGCAGCCCGTGCAGCGCAACGGGCGCATCATCGGCATCGTCGCCGCCAAGGTCAACCTGGACTGGATCGAGCAATCGTGGCGCACGCCCGGCGCCGGTGAACAGATCTGGGTCAAGGATGCGAATGGCGTGCTGATCCTGGCCACCACACAAGCCTTCAAGTTCAAGACCCTGGCGCCTTTGTCGCCAGCCGCGAAGAACGATATCAGCGCGCAGCGCCAGTTCCTGCAGGAAAACCTGCCCATCTTGCCGCACCGGCTGCGGCGCCAGTTCGCCGACGGCGCCAGCGTGATGACACTGGAACGTGCGCAGACGGGCGACACGCCCGCCCTGTCCGGCAGCGCCGACAAGGTGGACTATCTGGCCGTGAACCGCGCGCTGGGCCCGCTGCAATGGCAAATCACCGTGCTGGCCGAGCTCGACCAGGTCGATGAGGCGGCGCGCAACGCGGCCATCGCCGCCGCGCTGGGCTGGGCCTTGCTGCTGCTGGCCCTGATGTATGCGCGCCAGCGCCGGCGCCGCATCGCCGACAAGCTCAACGCCCAGCAAACGCTGGCCCGTGCCTATGAACAGCTTGAAATCAAGGTCGAGCAGCGCACGGCCGACCTCGTCCACGCGAACGGCCGCCTGCAGGCGGAAGTGGCCGAGCGCGAGCGGGCCGAGCAGACCTTGCGCTACGCCCAGGCGGAACTGGTGCAAAGCGGCAAGCTGGCAGCCATCGGCCAGATGGCGGCCGGCGTCACGCACGAGCTGAACCAGCCGCTGGCCGCCCTGCAGACGTTTTCCGACAATGCCAAGGTGTTTTTGGCACGCGGCCAGATCGACGACGCGCTCGACAACCTGTCGACCATTTCCGACCTCGTCAAGCGCCTCGGCTATGTCACCTCGCAACTGAAAGGCTTTGCGCGGCGCAGCGACGATGCGCGCAAGCCCGTCAGCGTGCGCCAGGCGTTTGCGCAAACCATGCTGCAAATCCGCACGCGCAAAGGCTCGCAGCGCCTGACCCTGCATGAAAGCTGGCTTGAGGACGACATCATCGTGCTGTGCAACGCCATCGGCCTGGAACAGGTGTTTACCAACCTGATCACGAACGCCATGGATGCCGTACCGGAAAGCGAACCCGTGCAAATCTGGTTCCAGGTACGCCGCGAAGGCGACCTCGCCGTGCTGCGCATCACCGATAATGGCCCGGGCATCCCGCTCGCTTCGCTCGACAAGATATTCGACCCCTTCTATACCACCAAGGAACACGGGCTGGGCTTGGGATTGTCGATCAGCGCTGGCATACTGCGGGCGGCCGGCAGCGCATTGGCCGTGCGCAACCGCAGCGCGCAGGAAGGGGGCGGCGCGCAATTTACCATCACCCTGAGCTGCGCCCCGGGGGAGAATAAGATAGAGACGAAGGAATAGGGAATGCACGAGAATAATTTTGAAGGCATGCAAGTGCTGCTGGTGGAAGACGATGCCGTCGTGCGCAAGGGCGCGCGGCAATCGCTGGAACTGGCGGGCCTGCAAGTGACGGCCGTCGCCACGGCCGAGGAAGCGCTGCCCTACCTGGTGCCGGAATTTGCCGGCATTTTATTGAGCGACATCAAGCTGCCCGGCATGGATGGCTTGAAACTGCTCGATATCGCCGTGGCGCAGGATGCCAGCCTGCCCGTCATCCTCGTCACGGGCCACGGCGACGTGTCGATGGCCGTGGGCGCCATGCGCCGTGGCGCCTACGATTTCATCGAAAAACCGTTTTCTGCCGACTTGCTGGTGGAAGTGTGCCGCCGCGCCCTGGATAAACGCCATTTGGTGCTGGAAAACATGAACTTGCGCCGCCAGCTGGAACAGCGGGTCGGCATCGAGGCGCGCATCGTGGGACGCAGCGCGGCCATGGCCAAGGTGCGCCAGCTGGTGCTGAACCTGGCGCCGAAATCGGCCGACATCATCATCCTCGGCGAAACGGGTACCGGCAAGGAACTGATCGCGCGCTGCCTGCACGACTTCAGCGAGCGGCGCGACCATCCGTTCGTGGCGATCAACTGCGGCGCCCTGCCCGAATCGATCTTCGAGTCGGAACTGTTCGGCCACGAGGAAGGCGCATTTACGGGCGCGCAGCGCCAGCGCATCGGCAAGATCGAGTACGCGAACGGCGGCACCCTGTTCCTCGACGAAATCGAAAGCATGCCGCTGGCCCTGCAGGTGAAACTGCTGCGCGTGCTGCAGGAGCGGCAAGTCGAGCGCCTGGGTTCCAACAAATTGATTTCCGTCAATTTCCGCGTCATCGCCGCCGCCAAGGAAGATTTGAGTGTCCTGGCGGAACAGGGGAAATTCCGTCCCGATCTGTATTACCGCCTGAACGTGGCCAGCCTGACCCTGCCCGCGCTGCGCAACCGGCGCGAGGATATCCCGCTGCTGTTCGAATTTTTCGTGCTGCAGGCGGCCTTGCGCTATGGCCAGCCGGCCGCGCTCGTCAGCGGCGAACTGATCGCCTCCCTGATGGCGCAGCGCTGGGCCGGTAACGTGCGCGAACTGCACAACGTGGCCGACCGCTTCGTGCTGGGCTTGCTGGACGACACCCTGAGCCCGGCCGGCTGCCGCGAGGCGTCGCTGGCCGAACAGGTCGACACCTTCGAGATTTCCATCATCGAGGAAGCCTTGCGCCGCCACAATGGCAACGTCATCGACGCGGCCGCCAGCTTGAATATCCCGAAGAAAACCCTGTACGACAAGCTCAAGCGCTTTGACATCTCGACGGAGCAGTTCCGTTAATCTGAAGCAAATGGCCGACACGGCCATGAGGCGGCGTCCTACCCATACCGATGGACTCCTGTGTGAGAATGCAAGCTCAACTTCTACACAGGACACCGCCATGAAAACCGCCGCTCTCTTGCTGGCCGCCACCCTGATGACCGTGGGCGGCGCCTGGGTGCAAGCCCAGTCGACGACCAATGTCAACCAGACGGGCAACCATACCAACAATCCCAACGATCCGGGCCAGCAATCGGACCAGTCCGACAAGCTCGACAACAAGGGCAAGCTGATCCACGACGGCAAGGCCAGCAAAACCCGCACGGACAAACGCAGCCGCCGCGGCAAGCCCGTCGCCACCTCGGACACCCCGGCCGCCAGCGGAGCGGCCACCTCGCCGCCAGCGACACCGGTAGCACAGACCCGCTAAGTCCGCCGCCAGCGCTGCGCCACATTGCTCCAGGGCACGCTATCATCACGCCTTTACAAGATAGCCGGGATGACAATGAAAGCAGCATGGCAAGTGTTGGTGGCGGCAGGCGTATTGGCGGCCGCGGGCGTACAGGCGGCGCCGACGGTGGGCGAGTGCATGGAATTGACGACGGGCGTCAAGTTCAGCAAGAACAATGGCGACGCGCAAGTCAACGTCGAGGAAGTCTTCGAAGGCAAGAAACTCAAGGGTATCCAGCTGATCCTCGACGGCGGCGTCTTGCTGGCCACGTCCTACCAGGACATCCGCGACGGCCAGGTCTTCCTGACGGGCACGGTCCATTACAACGAAGACGGCACCGTGCGCAGCAAGAACGTCTACGCGCCGCAGTCCGCCATCCCCGCCAAAATGCGCCCGGGCCAGGAAGTGCGCGTGCAATTCACGGACACGCAAACGAGCACCCACTACCCGCTGGCGGGACTGTCCGACAAGATCACCACCTCCACGCGCACCGATCAACGCGATTTCTCGATCACCTTCCTGGGCTGGGAACGCCTGGAACTGGGCGGCCGCCGCTTCCCCGACGCCTGCAAGTTCGAATTGCACGACGTGGGCGGCAAGAGCAAGGGTAAAAGCGGCGAATACGTGTGGTACGCGCAGGGTTTCGGCGTGATCATGACGGACAAGCTGGACCAGGATGGCGACGTGCAGCCCGCGTACCGCATCGCGCTGACGAAGATCATCAGCGCGCCGTAAGACCGCATTCTTTCCCGCAAAGTTTGCGTAAGCGCAACTAATCCGCCATCGCGCCTCTCTACACTGTCCTGACTGGTCAGCATGGAGCGGCGATGGCGTATCCCAAACTTCCCTACACCAGCGGCAAGAGTACCGCCCTGCTCCATTGCGGCCGCATGCAGGACGCCATCGTGCGCATCCGCCCTGAGCTGCCCGGCAACATCATCGTCATCCATGGCGTCAACGATGTGGGCACCAGTTTCGGCGCCGTGGAAAAGGGACTCTGCCAGGGACTCGACGCGCGCATGTATGGCGGCGGCCACGTGTTCACCCCGGCCGCCTACCGCATGCCGCAGGCGTCCGACAAGAAGGAAGCCTTGGCCGACCCGGACGACGTGTTTTTCAAGCGCCAGCCTGACGATACGACGTACAGCCCCGTGATCCCGTTTTACTGGGGCTTTCGCGAACAAGGCAACGCCAGCAAAATGGTCAACGGCCAGAACACGGACCGCTACGGCAACCGCCTGGACAAGGACATGTCGAAGAATGGCGGCCCGTTCGGCAATGCCACCAACACCCTGCCTGACATGTGGAACAAGGGCTTGTTCTCGCCGTACGACGTGGGCGGCGACCCCGTGCGGCCCCTGATGACGGCCCCCGGGCGCATGTACATGGTGCTGGCCGCCAAGCGCCTGGCCGCGCTCATCGCCATGATCCGCGATTACGACAGCAACGACGTGGTGTCCATCGTCGCGCACAGCCAGGGCTGTCTGATCTCGCTGCTGGCACAGGCCTTCCTGCTCGACGAGGGCAAGCGGCCCGCCGACACCTTGATCCTCACGCACCCACCCTACAGCCTGGTGGAAGACACGACCATGTTCTTTGGCGCGGCGGAATCGAGCCGCATCTTTGGCGGCGGCCGGGATGCGGTGATGGAAGAGCAATACGATGCCATCGACAACCGCCAGACCCTGCATGCGCGCCTGCAGACGCTGGTGCAGATCGTGCAGGGCGTGGTGGCAAAAAAGCATGCCACGCCCGCCTTTGCGCAGATCAAGGATCATGCCGTCTGCCATGGCATGGCGGGCGCGGCATGGCGGGCGGAAGCGGACCGCGACAACCGGGGCAAGGTCTACCTGTACTTCTGCCCCGAAGACATGACGGTAGCGCTGGACAATATGCAGGGCATCGGCTGGCAAGGCATACCCGACTACATCGACGGCCATGCTCTGTCCAGAACCAAGGGCAAGACGGACAAAAGCATCTGGGGCGACGGCCCCACCTGCTGGGAAAAGGAATTCCAGCGCCGGCAACCGCTGGCGGAACTGCGTAAAGGATTCTACCAGCGCGTCTTCACCAACAAACAGCGCCTTGACGCGGCTGGCAAAAACAATGGGGCCGTGCTGGTCGGCCAGCCGCCGCACGACTTCGCCCTGCGCCTGGAAGGCGAGGACGACCACGCCCACGTGGCCGGCGCCAACCACGGCCATCGCGGCAACCATGACGAGGCGCAATGGCCGCCAGTCAAGCCCGGCAAATGGAATATCTTTTCCACGGCAGCGGGCCGGCGCGAAGGCTTGCGCTCGATCAATGGCGAAGCGCTGCGCGCGCCCAGGGCGGCCGTGCTGGACGGCGGCGAGATCCGCCCTGGCCAATTCCCCAAGGATTCCGACCAGGCCAAGCTGCCGCGCGACCAGCAAGGACCGTGCGAAGAGGTCGACCCGATCGACGCGGCCATTGCGGTAACCAGCAAAAAAGGTTTGCGGATGCGCAAGCAGGAAATCATCGCCGATCCCCGGCCGCTCAAGCATCGCATTCCCGAGTACGGCGTTGGCATGTTCGGCGCGGGCGAGCGCGAGCAGGTGGAAAAGGCCCTGAACCTGGGCAAGGAAGCGGGCGACAAATGCAGGATAGACCGCGTTTCGCGCCATCCGGGCGGTGGCGACAAGCTGATTGTCGACCGCGAAGAGACCCCGAACGAGGCGCGCAAGCGCTGGCAGAACGAGGTCAGCCCCAAATCCTTCCACGGCGCCATCATCGGCAACGCGGAAAACCACCGCAATGTGACGGCGTATGACGTGGCCATTGGCAGCGGGAAGGCGAGCAGCGATCCGCAGTTTTACCGGTATTTGTGTGCGGTGGCGGATTGGCGGCTGCAAAACGACAAAAAAAATCCTATAAGAAAATCCATCCTGAGATGGGAGGATTTCATGAAAAAATTTGCAATCTATTGGGCTGCAGAACCTCTACAACGCAAGCAAATCATTGAAGGTAATGCACATTACTACAGTTCGGGAGACTTACCTGCCTTTGTGCCCGCACTGCAAGCAGGCCTGCCGTCTACCGTCGTTTGTGAAACAGTGAATGGCAGGCGTACCGAATCGGTCGTCACTCCTTTTGTACATAAAGCCAGCGATGACATTCCAAGATGAAAAAAATTTTCCCGAACTTGCTCTCTCCCTTCTGCGTAACCCTCGCATTGATGACTCTGCTATTGCTTGGGTTTGTATTGATCAGTCCTACTTATTTACAGGAGTCCACGATGAGCAGCAAAATATGGCGCCACCTGCAATGGCTGTTGCTGATCCCGCCCATCGTCGCGGCTACATTGCTCGGTTCTCGCTGGCTGCATTCGTCCAAGCCTGTGGCCGTCGCACAGCCGCAAGTGCAACAGGCGGCGCCCACCGAGCAGGACAAGCGGGAATATGTGCTGGAAGTCATCGGTCTCGGCGTCACTCTGGACAAGTATCGCCAAGGCAAGCTGTGGGAAGTGCTGCAGCAGGGAAATGCCTATGCCAGCATCCGCGAACAGGACAAGGAAAAATACACCTGGGACGCCATGCAAAGAGCTGGGATAGCAGGTGGCCGCGGCGGCGACACGCTGGAGAATGGGGCGAGGGATACTCCCATGTATTTCGGTGTTCCCGTCTTTAACGCGGAACCACCTATCTTCAATTCGCGCATGCTGGATCGCCCAGATTCGCCAGCCATAGGCTTGGCAGGTGGCGCCACGTCATCCGGTATGCACTGGCACTTGTTTGCCTCCGGTCCGCGCCGCCTGAGCGAACACCCAGACCGCATACTGGAAGACGTATTCGCCTTCTTCGATGCCCATCCCGACGTGCCCTACATCGTGCTCAATTCGGAAGACAGCATGCCCACGCGCGATCTGTACAGCCCGGACAACTCGCCACCGCTCACAAGAGACGGCCGCTACATCCCCGAAATGCCCGACGCCTCCGCCCTGTTCGTGCTGGCCCGGCGCGAACGCATCGATGCCGTGCGCAAGTTTGCGTACGACGATGCGCCGCCCGAGGACAGCGTCGACGATTTGAATACCTACGGCGTGGCGCGGCGCCTGTATTTGGCCTACTATGATTTGATGGGCACCGTGCCACAGGCACGCCTGGAAACTGATCCCACAGCCATCACCCGGCGCCAGCCCAGCATCGCCGAATGGCTGCCCGTCGCCGCGCAATTCGCCCGGCGTTCCGACATCCGCGGCACGGGCAGCTTCAGCATGCTCGACAGGCTTCAGCACAAGACCTATCAGCCGCCGAAAGACTGGCAGCCCACGCCCTGGTTTCCCCTGCCGTTTAACAAGGAACAGCTGGCGCAGCTGGACCGCCTGCCCACCTTCGGCTTCCTCCACCGGCCCACTTTTATCAAATTGACGGATGAACACGGCAAGCCGCTCACGCGGCGCGACCAGCGCGAACACGCCCTGCAGGCGGGCTGGCAGCAAGCCTTGCGCAGCCTGCCGGAAACCGAACGTCCCGCCGCGCCGGCGCGCCTGGTCGCGGCCACCGGCGGCAATCAGGCGCAGCTGCTGGCGCTGCACAAGACTTTGCTGAAACATGCGGAAGATGGCGGCACGGAACTCGACAGCGGCAACACGGCGCAATGGATCGATACGGACCGGCGCCTGGGCAACACGGGCGCGGCCACCCTGTTCGTGCAGATGGCCATCGGCGTGATGGGCAGCTACCGCGATGGCGGCGTCAGCGCGGTGGTGAACCTGCGCAATCCGGACGAGGCGACCATCGTGCTGGTCAGCCCGCCATCGGAAGAAAAACGCCGCACGCAAAAACACCCGCACGGCGGCGATGTGCTGCGGCACTACGTCACGCCGGCCATCGACCCGGCGAACTATCCATCGAATTGATTATTTTCCCTGTGCGGCCAGCTGCGCCAGGGCATTGCCCCGCACCTGGAATGCCACCTGCGCCACCGTCTTGCCAGCGTCATCGACGAGGGCCAGCGCATGCTTGCCCGGCACGGGGCGCCAGCTGATGCTCTCCGCTGCGCCGCCCATATCCTTGCCGTCGAGCACCCAGCGCAAGCCGTGGCTGCCTTGCGCCTGGAAGAACACGCGCTGCAGGGCGGGCGGGATGTCGGGGTCGATGGCGAGGATGCTGTCCTCGGCCGGATACACGATGGCGGGCGGCTTCACGGTGTCGCCCACGACGGCGATGACGGGACTTTCCGTCCCGGCAATAAACCATTCGCGGCGCGGCGCTTCCAGCGCGGGCTGGTAGGCCACCATTTGCTGCAGCACGCCTGGCGGCGCTTTCGGGGCATGGCTGGGCACGTTCCTGTGCAAATAATCCATCACGTCGCGCCACACGGGCGCGGCGCCTGTCACGCCCGACACGTCCCACATGGGCTTGCCGTCGAAATTGCCCACCCACACACCCACCGTGTAGCGCGCCGAGTAGCCCATGCACCAGTTGTCGCGCATGTCCTTGCTCGTGCCCGTCTTGACGGCGCTCCAGAAATTCGTCCCCAGCTCGTTGCGCAAGCCAAAGGTCATGCTGCGCGCGGCACGGTCGGCCAGGATATCGCTCACGATGAAGGCGGCGCCCGACTCCATCACGCGGCGCCTGTCCTTGCCAGCCTGCCCCGGCTGCAGGCTGGCTGTGCTGTACAGCCCGCCATTCGCCAGCGCGCGGTAGGCGTTGGCCAGTTCCAGCAGGGTTACTTCCGACGAGCCCAGCGCCAGCGACGGGCCGTAGTATTCGGCCGGTTCCGTCAGGCTCGACAGGCCCACGTCCTTGAGGCGGTTATAAAAACCGTCCTGCCCCGTCAGCAGCACCGTGCGCACGGCGGGAATGTTCAGGGAACTGGCCAGGCTGGTGCGGGCGCTGACGTAGCCCTTGAAATTGCGGTCGTAGTTTTGCGGCGCATACATGCCGGACGCCGTGGCGACGTCGAGCGGCGAGTCGTCCATGACGGAGGCGGCCGTCATCAGGCGGCGCTCGATGGCCAGTTCATACAGGAATGGTTTTAAAGTGGAACCGGCCTGGCGCAAGGCCGTCACGCCATCGACGTGGCTGCCGCCCGCATTGCCCACATAGGCGAGGATCTCGCCGCTGCGGTTGTCCAGCACGATGATGGCGCCGTCGTTGACATTGCGCTCGCGCAAAGATCCCAGCTGCTGACGCAGGTTTTCCTGGGCGAAACGCTGCAGCGCACCGTCGAGCGTGCTGGCGACTTGCGCGCCCGGCTGCTTCAGCAGTTGCTGCGCCACTTGCGGCGCAGGCGCCAGGTCGGCGTACAGGGCCGTGCGCTGCAAGGCCGTTTGCACGCGCTGGCCGATCAGCTGGCAGCTGCTGTCCATGCGCCACTCCTTTGCCAGCGCGCAGGCGCGGCGCGTGACGGCGGCAGGCGGCGCATTCGGCGCCCGCACGAGGCTGGCCAAAATGATGCCATCCGTCTGGTTCAGGCCCGACGGCGCCTTGCCAAACAGGCTGTACGAGGCGGAGGCGATGCCCTGCAGCTCACCGCGGAACGATACGAGGTTCAGATAGGCCTCGAAAATCTGCGCCTTGCTCCAGCTATCCTCGATGGCCTGCGCGGCGCGCATCTGGTCCCATTTCTGGCGCAGGCCGCGTCCGCCCGAGGACGCCTGCAAGTCAGCATCGAGCTGGCCCGCCAGCTGCATGGTGATGGTCGAGGCGCCACGGGCTTTCTTGGCAAACAGATTGTCCCAGGCGGCCGTGGCCAGCGCGGACACATCCACGCCGCCATGGCGCATGAAGCGCTGGTCTTCCGCCAGCAGCACGGCCTGCTGCAGGGCGGGAGAAATATCGGCCAGCGGCACCCATGGCAGGCGCCGCACCTTCATGTCCACGCGCAACGATTGCAGCGGTGCGCCGCCGCGGTCCAGCAACTGCGCTTCCGAACTGCGGTAAGCGGCCTGCACCTGGGCCGGCGTCAGGACCGCCTCGGCGAAGACCGGGCTGGCCAGCAGGCAGCCCATGATCAAGATCAACCGCTTCACTGGCCCACCTTGACATTCGCGTTCGGCGCTTCGCCAAACATCTCGGGCGAATACATGGCCTCGATGCGCGTGGCCGGCAGGCTGAAATCCCCGGCATTGTTCAGGCGCACCGTGTATTCCACGCTCCAGTTACCCTTCGGCACAAACGCGTAATAGGCGCGGAAGGCGTCGAAGGCCCGTTCCTCGAACGTGGGCCAGACCCAGCCCGTGGATTTTTCACCCGCCGTCAGCAGCTGCGAATCGCGGCCCAGGCCATTGCCCAGCACGCTGGCGCTGGCCGGGATCGGGTCGTCGACCACCACCCAGCTCATGTCCGCCTGCGCCGACAAGTCCAGGCGCACGCGGTAGACGTCGCCGCGCGACCAGGCGCCCGCCGTTTTCTGTTCCACCGGCGTAATGGTTTTCTTGATCGTGTAGCCGCTGGAGACGGGCGCCTTGAGCGGGATGGCCGCCAGGCTTTGCACGGTAGCCCACGGTTTACCGGTGCCGCTGTGCGCCAGGCCCAGGGTGTCCGTGCCTTTCGGCCACGCCTGCAGCACGGGTCCCACTTTCGCGGCGCCATTCCACACGAGCGCCTGCGTATCGCTGCCCAGCTTGACGGCGCTGGCGCCCGTCACTGGCGTGGACTCGAACTTGGCCGAGAATTTGGCAATCGCCAGGGTGCCCCAGGCGTTGGCCACCGTGGTATCCCAGCGGCCCTTCTTCTGGCGGCCCATGCTGCCGCGCACCAGGCGGCCGATATCGTCCTTCCATGCCGGGTTGTCCATCACGGCCAGTAATAAACGGTTGGCGTTGACGTCGCCGGAGACCATCAGCCACCACCAGTTATCCTTGCGCTCGGTGGAAAAGCCCATGGTCGTGCCCTGGAAATTCAGGCGCGAACGCAGAATCTGCTGCGCCTCGGCCAGCAGCGCATCGCGGCGCGCCAGGCTTGGCGTGCGTTGCAGCAACAAGCTCCAGTCGATGACGGCGGACGTGGGCCACAGGTTCGGGCTGATGCTGATGCTCTCCAGCGCATCGGGCGGCACTTTATTCGAACGCGACAGCGCTTCCAGCGCAGCCAGCTTGCGCACGGCCAGGTCGGTCGTGGCCAGCGCGGAACGGCGCACGATCTTGCCCTGCACGAAGGCCGTCAAGGCTGCTTCCATGCGGTTCTTCGTTTGTTCAGGAATTGCATAGCCCGCTTCCCTGGTGGCCGACAGCACGTAGGCCGTCAAGCTGTCGCTGCCCTGCTCCATGATGGGAAAATATTTCACCAAGCCGTCGCCATCGAGGTAGGCGGGCAGGCTGGCGGCCAGCCGGTTCCACGCCTCCTGGTCTTGCAGGGCGATGGCCTTCGACGTGTTTTGCTCGAAACAGGTGTACGGGTAGGCGGCCATGTACTCGCGCACGCCGGGCAGCTCGCCGCCCAGCCTGGCGACAAAGCTCGTCTGCAGGCCGCCCCGGCCCGGCAAGGCGCCGGCCGGCATTTGCACGGACATATTGATGGGTTTGTCGATCTGCATCAAGGCGGCTTGATACGTGCGCACGGGCGTGGCCTGGCCGACTTTTTGCGTGATTTTCAGTTTATCGGAGGTGTTGCCAAGCCCGCTACCCGCGGTGTGGCTGCCCGCCTTGGCGCTGATCTCCCACACGACAGTTTGCGCACCGAGCGGCACCTGGTAATCCCAGCCCGTTTCGCGCGCTTCGCCCGCCGCCAGGGTCAAGCTCTGGCGCGGCAGCGCCTTGCCGGCCGCGCTGGCATTGAGTTCCACGCTCAGGGGGGCGGCCGAGGTGTTGCGCACAGTAAAGCCTGCGCGCAGCTGGTCGCCTTCGCGCACGAGGGTCGGCAAGCCCGACATCAAGATCAGGTCTTGCGAGCTGCGGATGTCCGTGCTGCCCGTGCCAAACAATTCCTTGCCCGCGCTGGCAATGGCAACGATGCGGAAGCCCGTCAAGGAATCGTTGAGCGGCACTTGCACGGTCGCTTCGCCCTTGGCGTCGAGCTTGACGGTGCCCTTCCAGAACAGCAGGGTGTCGAACAGCTCGCGGCTGGCGCCCTTGCCGCCGCCCCCGCCAGCCGGGAAGGCCTTGCGGCCGAAATGGCGCTTGCCGATCACCTGCATCTGCGCCGTCGCCGTTTCCACCTGCAAGCTGCGCTGTGCCATCATGGTATCGAGCAACTTCCAGCTATCGTTGGGCATCAGCTCCAATAAACCCGTGTCGACGGCCGCTAGCGCCACTTCGGCGCCCGCCGGCAGCGGCTTGCCGTCGGCGCGGCGCACGCGCACGGAGACTTCCGCCTTGTCGCGCGTTTTATATACTTCCTTGTCGGACACCACCATGACGTTCAGTTCATGCGCCTGCCACCCCACGTTCAGCGGGGCGATGCCCATCTTGTAGGCCGGCTTGCCCAGGTCCACCAGCGCCGTCGGCTGCACGCCATCGACACGCCCCCGCACGACAAACACGGACACATACACATTCGGCGCATAGTTCGGTTTGACCGGGATGGTCACCACCGGTTCCCGGCCATTGAGCTGGCGCACATAGGTGTCGAGGATGCCTTCGCGCTCGACCGTGATCAGCGCCGTGCCCGAGCGGAACGGCATGCGCACCTGCAAGCTCGCTTCCTGGCCCGGTTCATAGCGTTTCTTTTCAGGCAAGACGTCGATGCGGTCATTGTCGCTGGCGTTGAACCACCAGTCGCCGCTGCCGGCCACCCAGGTTTCGCGGTTGGCCACGGCCGCGTTGCCGGCCGCATCCTGCGTGCGGGCGCGCAACACCAGATTACCGCTGGCGGGCGCCTTCACGTCGCACATCAAGAGGCCCTTGCTGTCCGTCTTGCCCGAGCACGCTTGGCCCAGCTTGACGACTTCGCTGCTGTTTTCATACGCATAGAAGCCGCCGATCAGCCGCCGGCGGTGCGAATAGCTGTTGCGCTGGAAGAAGTCCACGGCGACCGGGGCGTTCGCCACGGGCTTGCCATTCGTGCCCAGCACGGCGACCGTGAACTTGAAGGCATCCTTGCTCAAGGCCCAGGCGTCGGGCTTGATGCCGATCACATAGTTGGATGGCCACAGCGGCACCCGTGCAGCCACCGAGGCTGTCTCGCCATTCGCATCCTGGAAAGCCATTTCCGCCACCAGGTCGCGCGGCACGGACAGTTGCGGCAACTGGTCGATGACGATGCGCGCGCCGCCGGCCTTGTCCAGGCTCAAGCTTTGCGTGCGCGCGGCCGTCGCGCCGGCGCCGGAGGGGCCACCACGGCCTTCATCCTGCCATTCGCCTTCATCGTCGTCGTAGCCCGTGCCCTGTTTGACGAAACCTTCCTTCACGTCGCCATTGCTGAAGCTGAAATCGGGATAATCGGCAAACGTCACGCTCTTGTCTTGCAGCACCGTGCGCAGCTTGACGGGCGCATTCGTGGCGGCGCCGCCGGCCAGGTACGTGATCTGCGCATCGAGGGCCAGCTGCTTTGCCTGCACGGCGGGCGCCTTCGGCCCCTGCAGCACGGCTTTCATGGTCGGCACGCGGAAGGCTTCTACGCGGAAACTGCCGGAAGGACGGCCCGCCATCGTGACGCTGTACTCTCCCTGCTTGGCGTCGGCGGGAATGAGCCAGTCGCTTTCCGCCGTGCCGCCGGCGGACCAGCGCAGCGGTAATTGATAGTTCTGGTCACTGCCCTGGTGCGTGATGACGACGGAGGTGGCGCTGCCGGGGCCGTTGTTCTTGTCGACCAGGCTCATGCCCTCGCCCGTGTGCTTGCGGATGAAATGCTTCATGTGCACGGTTTCGCCGGCGCGCAGCAAGGTGCGGTCGAATACGGTGGCCAGCAGGGTGTTGTCGGCCCGCGTGTCGTCCGTGGGCAAATTGAAACGCCAGGCTTCGATGCCGCCCACCCAGTCCGACAGGGTGAAGGTCATGTCGCCGCCGCTGCGCGCACTGATAAAGTAGCGGCCATTGTTCTTGCAACTGGAAGCGGCCAGCTCGGCGGGGATGTGCGCCACGCCGTCCGCGCCCGTGGCGCCTTGCCACAGCAGCTTGCCGGTGCAGTCGCGCACGGCCACTTGCGCTTTCGCAACAGGCGCGCCCTTGTCCAGCGACGTCACCCACACGAGCGACGATTGCGCGCCGTGCTTGAAGTGGGCCGCCAGGTTCGTCACCAGCGCGGCCGTGCGGATATACGCCGTCGTCGGTTTGCCCAGCAGCACCTTGCCGAGGATGGGGCTGGCCAGCTCGACCACATAAAAGCCCGGTTTCTGCAAAGGGATGCCGATCACTTCAAAGGTTTTCTTGCCATCGGGGCGCGGCAGGCTGATGGGGCGCGCGCCGGCGGCGTCGGCCAGCACGGATTTGCTCATGTTGCCCGCATACTGGGCGTACGGCTGCCAGTACTCGCCGCCAGCGCCATCGCCGGCCAGGCGCTGCATCCACTCGATGATGAACTTGTCGTCATTGTCGGGCACGCGCAAGGTGGCGCCCGTGGCGGCAGCGGATGGCTGGGCGACTTCCTTGCCTGACAGCACGGGCTCGATATTGCGCACGGTGACGGGCAGCAAGCCGTCGCCCTTGGCTTCGATGATGCCGAACGGGGCCGGGAACTTCAGCAGCGGCGGCTGTTCGCCCGTGCGCACCGTCATGGGGAAGCGCGCGCGGTTGAGCAAGGCGCGGCCCGCATCGTCTGTCAGCTTCGGCGGCAAGTTCAGCACGAAACTGGCTTGCACGGGGAAGGGGCCGTTGAAGGTGGCGCTATACAGGAACTCCGCCTTTTCTTCCTCTTTTGCAATCGTCGGCGCATACGTCTTGCCGCCGCCCTTCAGGGTCATGGCGCGCACCTGCGCCGCGCTCACGGGCGCGGAAAACTGCACGCGCATGGGCAGGAAGGGGATGCACTGCTCCTTCGGGTTGCTGCGCTCGCAACTGAACTTGGCCGTGAAATCGGGCCGCGTCTTGTACTGCAGGGTTTGCGCCTTGTCCGTGGCGATGCCACTGGCGCTGGCAATGCCCTCGCCCCACACGAGCGACACCTTGGCGTTGGCCGGGAAGCTGCGCTTGCATTGCAGCACCGTCACGGGCAGCGGCGGCGCGCCCTTGCTGGCGACGGGCATGCCCACTTTCCACAGCGTGCCCCGCTTCTTGAAATACACGGTCAGGTAGCGGTCGAGGAAGCTCTTGCGCAGGGTCAATACCTGCTCCAGTTCCTTGCCTTTGAGCAGACGCACGGGAATCTTTTCATTGATGCCATCGGCGCGGCAATACGCGTTGGCGGCCACGCTGGCCTCGTTCGGCGCGGCGTCCAGGCCCAGCACGAAGATCTGGTTTTCATCGATGTAGGGCTGGCCGTCATACGGTACGGCCTCGACGATGGCCGGGCCGCCCGTGGAAAAGCGGTACGCCGCCGTGCCCTGCAAGGCCTGGCCCGCCAAGTCCTTCAGCCCTGGCTTCAAGGTGAAGCTGCAGGCCACGCCGGCCGGCAAGTCGCGCTCGAAATCGTAGTTCCAGTTGCGCTCGTCTGCCCAGCGCCCCGCGCCCGCCACGACGCCAGGCTCGGCCTTGCCGCAATCGATGGCGAACGGCGCGGGCAAGCCCATGTCGCCGAAAGGCACCATCGGCGTGGCGAACTGGGCCCGTACCTGGCGCACGGCCTTGACCGTGCCGCTCGGTGAAAACAGGGCTACGCCGCTATCGGCCCAGGCCGGCATGGCCAGGCCCAGCGACAGGGACAGGGACAGACTTAGCCGGCCCAGCTTGCCAGACAGCGGGGAAGAAAAAATACGGGGACGATCAGGCACGGGTAACTCCTTGATGAAAAGTGGCGGAGCTGGCTGCGGCGTGCAAAAGTTGCCCAATGGAATCTCGGCAAGGCAGCGCGGCAGGAATACAACAGTAATGTAATATTAGTTATCAAGCTCATCATTGTTGCTAATATACAGTGGCAAGCCAGTAGCAAGTCGTACGATTGCCTCTTGCGGCGGCACCCGTCCGTTGGCGGTTGCCGCCAGTTTTTATCGAGGCAGATGAGTTTTTTTCAACAGCAAAGTATTTGTCGTGAATCTGCAACACCATTGATATACCGCAATGCTTTGTGCGCCAACGCACCGACCGGTTGAACGTGCAACCGTATTCTCTAGTCCAACAGCAGTGCATTTATCGCAAGAAAGCGCACCTGGAATTGTTGTCTATCTCTAGCAATAGCATGTCTGGCAGTTGTCGCATTGATGCAGTAGAGAAAATCTCTTATCAACGTTGGGAGTTACTTGTGAATAATCTAAAAAAAATCGCCGTTGCCGCCGCAGTACTGTGCTCCGCCCTCGGCGCACAGGCCCAGGAAATCAATCCTTCCTGGTACATTCAACCCAGCCTCAACGCACTCAAGCCAGATTCCGACTTCGCCACGGATAAAACCGGCTATGGCGCAGGCTTGCGTTTCGGCAAACCTGTTTCCCAGGACTGGGATATCCAACTGGGCACCACGTATGCCCGCTCCAAGGATGGCCAACAGCGCTACCAGCAAAATACGCTGGGCGTAGACGGCCTGTACATGTTCTCGCGCAAAGCCTTCCGCCCCTTCCTGCTGGTCGGTGCCGGTATGCAGCGCGACAAGGACACCAGCTTTGCCTTCGGCGAACGCAGCAAGAGTTCGCCATACGCCAGCGTCGGCCTGGGCTTCCAGTCCACCATCAATGATCAATTGTCGTTCCAGGCTGACGTGCGCAATGTGCACGGTTTCCTGCGCGGCAATACCTTCGACCCGAGCAGCAAGTCGAACAACTACTACGTCACCGTGGGCCTGAACTTCGCGTTCGACAAACCGCCTGCACCGCCGCCACCACCGCCACCGCCGCCAGCACGCTTTGAAAAAGTGACGATGTCGGCAACGGAACTGTTCGCGTTCGACAGCGCCAAGCTGGGTCCGACACAGACCAAGCTCGACGAAATCGCCCGCGTGCTGAACGCAGCGCCGGACGTCAACAACGTCGTCATCAGCGGTTATGCCGACCGCATCGGTTCGCCCAAGTACAACCTGAAACTGTCGCAGCAGCGCGCTGACGCCGTCAAGGAATACCTGGTCGCCCATGGCGTCGCCGCCAACCGCCTGACGGCCGAAGGCAAAGGCTCCACCAATCCTGTCGTCACCTGCGATAACAAGAAACGTGCCGACCTGATCAAGTGCCTGGAACCGAACCGCCGCGTTGAAGTGGAACAGATCACCATCGAACGCCGCGTGCAGTAAGCTGAACGGTGGTACGCCACTTGTAAATAAAAAAAGGGGCTCGCGCCCCTTTTTTGCATTGAAAGCCATCATGAATTTTTCTACCCGCTATCCCAGGCTGGCCGGCCTGGCGCCGCTCAGCAAACAAATGCGCAGCGTCATCGTCTGCTCCGTCACCGAATGGCTGGAACACCGCGCCTCGAGCAAGGGCGCGGCCCTCGCCTATTACACCCTGTTTTCCATCGCTCCCATCCTCGTGCTGGTGATCGCCATCGCCGGCTTTTTCTATGGCCCGGCCGCCGCGCGCGGCGAGCTGATGGGGCAACTGCAGGGTTTGCTTGGCACGCAGGGCGCCGAAGCCATCCAGCTGGTGCTGGCCGGCGCGAAGAACCATGAGCAAGGCCGCATCGCCACCCTCATCGCCAGCGCCCTGCTGCTGTTTGGCGCCACCAGCGTGTTTGCGGAACTGAAGGCCAGTCTCGATGAAATCTGGCAAGTGCCGCCATTGAAAGAGGCAGGCGCCTGGGACATGCTGCGCACGCGTTTGCTGTCCTTCGGCCTCGTGCTGGTGCTGGCCTTCCTGCTGATGGTGTCGCTGGTGGTGAACGCGGCCATGGCCATCCTCGCCAACTTCTGGGAAGGCGTGTGGAAAGACACGGCCGTGCTGTTTACCATTTTGTCGAACCTGATCGGCTTTGCCGTCATCGCCAGCCTGTTTGCCGTCATCTATAAAATGCTGCCGCGCGTGCGCCTGTCCTGGCGTGACGTGCTGATCGGCGCCATCGGCACGGCCTTCATGTTTTCACTGGGAAAATACGCGATTGGCGTGTATATCGGCAACAGCGGCGTGGCCAGCAGCTATGGCGCGGCCGGTTCGCTGGTGGCCCTGCTGCTGTGGGTGTATTACTCGGCGCAAATCTTCTTCCTGGGCGCCGAATTCACGCGCCAGTTCGCCCTGCAGCTGGGCAGCATGAAGGATATGCCGAAGACGGACGATGGCGACGTGCAAGTCAAGATACTGAAACGCCATCAGTCCTGAGCAGGCTGACGCATGTCAAAACGGCGCCCGCGGGCGCCGTTTTTCTTGTGCTGCCGCAAACTATTCGCCCAGCAGCTCGGCCACCACTTCCATGCCCTGCACGCGCTCAGCCACGACCTTCACGATGACGATGATGGGCACGCCCAGCAGCAAGCCCCAGACGCCCCACAGCCAGCCCCAGAACAGCAGGCTGATGAAGACAGCCGTGGGATTCATGCGGGCGATGCGCCCCGTCATCCAGGTGGTCACAAAGGTACCCACCAGGGTGGCGATGGCCATCGACGTGCCCGTCACCAGCAAGACCATTTCCAGTGATTCGAACTGTAAAAAGGCGACCAGGCCCGTGGCGATGGTGATGAGCAGCGGGCCGAAATACGGCATGATGTGCAGCAAGCCGGCCACGATGGCCCAGGCGCCCGCGTTTTCCAGGCCAATCACGCGCAGGGCGATCCACATCAGGACGGCCAGCAAGACATTCGTGACGAGCAGCATGAACATATAGTTCTGGATCGAGGTATTGATGTCTTCCAGGATGTGCACGGTGACCTTCTTGCGGCTCAGTGACGGCCCCGTCAGTTTGACGAGCTTGCGCTTGAAGGTGTCGCCCGACAGCAGCAGGAAAAACACGAGGAAGATGACCATGGTGGCCTGGCTGAGAAAACCCACCAGGCCCAGCGAACCGGCCCAGACCCAGTCCATGATCTTGAAGTTGGGCGCCTCGGCGGCGGCGGCGCGGCGGTTGTTGCGGCGCGCTTCGGCGCCGGCGGCCACTTGCTCGATTTCATTGGCCACGGCCTGCATTTTCTGGAAGGTGCTGTTCTTGCCGCCCGTACTGGCGGCGATCAGCCGCGACAGTTTATGCGTGGCGGCCGGCAACTCTTCCACGATGGATTCGAATTCGCCCTGCACGCGCTCGACGACGACGATGGAGCCGAACAGGATCAGGGCCGTGACGGCCGTGGCGCCGATGGCGCGCGGCAGGCGCAGCTTTTCCAGCCAGGCGACGACGGGATTGAGGGTATAGGCAATGAAAATGCCGAAGATGACGGGAATGAGGAATTTCTGTGCCCACTGCAGCGCATAGATGAAGCTGACGGTGGCGATGATGCCCAGGGCCATGCCGCGCGCATGGACGTGCAGCGGCAAACGCAGGGATGCGTCTGGCTGCTCCACGGGCGCGCCGGGAGGTGGCCCGGCAGGCTCGGTGGAGGCAGCCGCCACCGGCTCGGGCGGGGTATCTGTAGGCTGGATATGCATGCGATTCCCGCGACGGTCGGTGGAGGGCCGCAGGGCCAGCCGTGGGGCTGGCCGCTGCGGCAGTTCATGCCATTACTTGACGCGGATGTCGTTTTTCACCGACTTCACGCCCTTGACGCCACGGGCAACTTCGCCCGCTTTGGCGGCATCGGCTGGCTGCGCAACGAAGCCGCTCAGCTGAACCACGCCCTTGAAGGTTTCAACGTTGATTTCCGTCGATTTCAGGGTCGGCTCATTGAAGATGCTGGCTTTTACCTTGGTGGTGATGGCCGCGTCGTCCAGGTACTCGCCCGTGCCTTCCTTGGTTGGGGTGGAAGCGCAACCTGCAACGGCGAACAGGGAAGCGACGAAAAGGCCAGTAGCGATCGATTTAGTGAATTTCATGGTGGTTTCCTTAGGAGTGGTCAATCAATGTGCTCACAATGAGCTTCTTATACCAGTGTGGTGACTGTGCGCCGGAGGGAGCTCAGTAGCCAAACTGGGTTTTTGCAGCCTTGATACAGTCATCCTTGGCTGCGCCGGCCAATGCATCGCATTTTTCTGTCGCGACCTTGTACTCGGCTTTTCTTTTTGCTTCACGCGCATCGCTGCGCGCTTCGATGACTTTCTTGTCCGCCTTGGCGTCGGCCAGGGCCGCCACCTTGGTGGACTTGGCCAGCTTGACGCAGACATCCTTGTCGTTGCCCGTCAGCGCATTGCAGCGCGCCAGGTCGACGTCGTAGTTGGCATCGGCAATCTTGATGCGCGCCTTGGTGTAGGCACGCAGGGTATTCGTATATTGCGCCTGAGCAACTGCTTCATCATAGGCGCGCACGGCCTTCGCTTCGGCGATGCAGACGTCCTTCGGGTTGCCCGTGATTTTTTCGCATTCGGCGTGTGCCAGCTTGTAATTCAGGCCCGCCTGTTCATTGGCAGCCTTGTAGGCCGCTTTCGCTTCCGGCGTGGCAGCCACTGCCTGGCCGCCCCAGGCGGCGCACGCCAGGCTGACGACGATGGCGGTGAAAAGCTTGTTCTTGTTGTGCATGTATTTCTCCCTGGTGGTGACAAGCATGTCTGCTTGGCATGACTACCGTTTTACGTGGATCGCCGCCGCTCTTCTGTACGCTGCCGTACACAAGTAATTTATTTTGAAAGCGGAAGGCAGACAGGGAGAAATAACAACGTTTTGCAGGATCGCGCCAGCCAAAGATGTCATTTAAGCAGCAAATAGGTACGTGCGGCAGCGTACAGACCGGAGGCACGGGCCTGACTAAGATGGCCCTACACCCTCACCTCGTCAGGAGAATAAAATGAAAACCAACGCCACCTTGGCTGCACTGATGCTCGCCGCCACCGCCGTACTCAGCGGTTGCGCCACCGGCCCTACCCAGTCACAACAGTATTACCCGGCCAACCAGCCTGAGTCCGCCATGTATGGCACTGTCGACTCCATCCAGATCGTGCAAGGCGGCGGACAGACCAGCGGCGCCGGCGCCGTGGTCGGCGGCATCGCCGGCGCCCTGCTGGGCAACACCATCGGCTCGGGCAGCGGCCGCACGGCCGCCACCGTGGCGGGCGCCGTCGCCGGCGGCGTGGTCGGCAACCAGGTGGAAGGCCGCAAGCAGCAAGCGCAGGCTTACCAGATCAGCGTACGCCTCGACAACGGCGAATACCGCACCGTGGTGCAGGACAACGCGAATGATTTGCGCCCGGGCAACCGCGTACGCGTCGTTGACGGCCGCGTCTACCGCTATTAATCCACTGGCCAGGCTTGCCAGCAAGCCCGCGCCGGACCATGCACCAACAAGGAGATACCATGGGCACCATCATTCTGATCATCTTGATCCTGGCCCTGGTCGGCGTCCTGCCCACCTGGCCGCATAGCCGCAACTGGGGTTACGGCCCCAGCGGCATCGCCGGCCTGGTCGTAGTGATACTGATCCTGCTATTACTGACGGGCAGGTTGTAAAAAAAGGCGCTACGGCGCCTTTTTTATTTCAAGGAGGAAATATCATGACTATCCACAACACACTCTTGGCCACCCTGTTCGCTTGCAGCGTGGCACCATTGGCACTGGCCCAGACGGCCACGCCGCAGCCGGGCGACCCGCAACGCTGGTATCAGGAAGACAGCACGGCGCAAGCCCAGCTGCGCACCCTGCGCAAGGAAATCAGCGCCGCCCTGGCCGAGGCCAAGAAAGCTTGTCGTCTGGAGCCGTCCGCCGCGCGCGCCAGCTGCCTGAAGGAGGCACAGGATACGTACCGGCAAGACATGGCGAACGCGGAAAAACTGCGCGCAGCGGCGCATCCGCAGTGATTTGCCGTTTCCGGCAAGGCCTGATCAGGCGGCGTCGCGCTCGTATGGCGGCAATTCGTGCACCACGAGCGGCGTGTCTTCCGTGACAAAGGCGAGCCAGCCGGCCGCCTTGATCGCGCGCAAGGCATCCTGGTAGCCCTGCTCCCAGCGCCACTCGATGGAGCCCTTGGAAAAGTTGATGTCCTTGGCCGCCATATGCCAGTCGCGCCCCGCGTACGGCAGGCGCACGATGTGCATGGTGCTGTCGCAGCCCAGCGCCGCCAGTTCTTCGGCCTGGCGGTGGCTGTGCGCGTCCTCGGGCAGGCGGGCGTACAGTTCCCGCAGCTTGTGCTGCAGAGTATGCGTGTTGACGTAATCCTCGATGTGGCGTTTCGAGCGCGACGCGAAGGTGACGTCCTTTTGCCGCGTCTGCACTTCATCGAGGGTCGTCGGTTCCGGCCCTTCCGAACTCCACAAATCGACCATGAAGACGAGCGTGTCGACGTGGGGCGTATCGTCGAGCACGGTTTCCAGCGGGGTGTTCGAGTACAGGCCGCCATCCCAATATAAATCGCCATCGATCCGCACACCGGCGAAGCCGGGCGGCAAGGCGCCGCTGGCGCGGATGTGGTCGGCCGTCAACGGTTGCTGCTGGCTGTCGAAACTGGTGAGGCTGCCGCATTTGACGCGCAGGGCGTTGACCGTCAGGCGCATGCCGCCCGGCTGGTTCAGGTAATCGAAGTCGACCAGTTCACCGAGCGTGCTGGCCAGCTCGCCCGTATCGTAGAAGCTCGCTTCTTCCGGCTTGACGGCAATTCCGGCGGGAAACAGGCTGAATGCGCGCGGCTTGAAGAAGCCGGGCACGCCGCGCAGCACCGTATCGAGCGTGGCCAGCCAGATGTTCGAGCGGCGTTGCTGGTCAGAAACAAGGTTCATGTCGATGCTGTCGCGGTGCGCCACGCGCTGCCAGAACTGTTTTAGGCGCACGAGCCGGTCTTCGTGTTTGTTGCCTGCCAGAATGGCGGCATTGATGGCGCCGATCGAGGTGCCCACCACCCAGTCGGGCGCCAGGCCATGTTCGTGCAAAGCGTGGTAGACGCCGGCCTGGTAGGCGCCCAGTGCGCCGCCGCCTTGCAGCACCAGCACGATGCGCAGGCGCGAAGGATTTAACTGATTGATCGGTGTCTTCGCATTCGTCATCAAGATGGCCCCTCTGTCCGCCGCGCGGAATGCGGCGTGAATCATTGTAAGGGATTGTGCGCGCTTTAAGGAATTGTGCGCGCTTGCGCGTGCGCGCGTCGGACGTTGCGTACAGGCAAAAAAAACGCCGTCGATGACGGCGTTCCTGTGCGGCTGGCGTTCAGCGCTTGCGGCGCAGCCAGCTGGCGGCAATGGCGGCCACGGCCACGAGGACCAGGGCCGGCTTCACCAGCTTCTTGCGTCCGATAAACGATAACGCCGTCAGCACATAAGGCATGGCACCTTGCAAACGCATGCCGCCCGGTGCCAGCAGGGATTCGACGCGGTGGCCGGCAAAGCCGACCGCCGTTTCGACCACGCCCTGCAGCATCGATTCGGGACGCAAGGCATAGCCCACGTTGGCGCGCGCATGCACGATGCCCACGCGGTACATCTCGCCCTGGGCGATCAGCAGGCGCTTGCGGGCGGCTTGCGCCGCCAGTTTGTCGTTTTCCGACATGAATTCTCCTCGTAGGGCAGCTTACATCAGCATGTCGCGGTCGGCCTTCAATTCCGCCATGGTGGCGGGCATGGACAGCCGTCCTTGACGCAGCATGGCGCGCGCATACATGACCAGGCCGATGGCCAGCAGTACGAACACGACCGTCATGATCGCCAGGATCTTCCAGCCCAGGCTATCCCAGGCCAGGAAGACGATCAGCACGCTGCCGTAAGCGATGGCAAACAAGCCCGCCACCGTCGCCAGCGCGAAAATGACAATCAGCTGCAACACGTGATTGCGCACTTCCGACAGTTCGATGGTGGCCAGTTCCAGCCGCGACAACATCAGTCCGACGGCGTTCTTGGCCAGGCCGGCAACCGAACCGATCAATCCCGGCCCCTGGTGAGACGAAGCAGACTTGTCCATATCGCTCCTGAGTGGGATTACTTGCGGCCCAGGATGAAGCCGACCAGCACGCCGACGCCAGCGGCGACGGCCACCGTGCGCCATGGGTTTTCCTTGACATAACCGTCTGCCTGGGCAGCCATCTGCTTGGTGGCGACGATGGCCGACGCTTGCGCTTCGTGTGCCTTGGCCAGGGCGGCGTCCAGGGTTTTCATGCCCTTGATGCGCACTTCGTCGGCTTTTTCGCCCGTCAGGGCGGCAGCGGCGCTGAACAGGGCTTGCGCATCCTTGACCAGGGTTTTGACATCGTTATTGACGGTGGTGATATTGTTTTCCAACATGGTTTAGCTCCTTAGCTGTGGATGAATGTAGTTACTATACCTACTTTACTCAAAAACACTATTCCATTAGATCGCGCATATCATCGGCGTGCTCTTCCTCGACAGCCATGATTTTGATCAACAAATGGCGTGTCGTCGGGTCTTTGTCGCCAATTTTCACGATCATCTGGCGATACGACTCGATCGCTACCCGTTCCGCGATCAGATTGGCACGCACCATGCTTTGCACGTCTTCGGAGTCATCATACTCGGCATGGCTGCGCGCAAGCAATGTTGCAGGATTAAAATCTGGCTTGCCATTCAATTGCACGATGCGTTCGGCCAGCCAGTCGGCGTGCTCCTGCTCCTGTTGCGCATGCTCAAGGAACTCGGCCTTGATGGTGCCATTGTCGCGCCCGCTCACGGTGTAGTAATGGCGTTTATAGCGCGCAATACACACCAGTTCGGTGGCCAGCGCCCCATTCAACAGGGTGATCAACTCCTGGCGGTCGCCCTGGTAGCCGGCCGTCACGGCGCCGTCGTCCAGGTTTTTGGCGGCCGCGCGGATGGCGGCCGTATCGATGCCAGCTGGAATCTCAACAGATGTTTGGGTCATGATGCTTCCTTTCAAGTATTGCATGGGTATCCACCGGCCAACCTTCGGCCGGTGCTGCCTACTAACAAATCAAACGCCAGGCAAAACCGTCGCGAGCGGCAGTGAATTGTGGCCGAGAAGCGGAGCTGTGCTATAGCACAGTGAGCATCGGAGGCCGCAAGCCGCGACGCGCAGCAGGTTTGGCCTGGTGTTTTAACGGCGGGCAGGAATGGCCGTATTATCTTCCGACAAGACAATTTCCACCCGGCGATTCAGCTGGCGGTTCGCCGCCGTATCGTTGCCGGCGGCCGGATAAGCGGCGCCATAGCCTTTCGTGGCGATGCGGTCGCGGCTGATGCCTTGCTCCAGCAGCGCATTGCGCACGGATTCGGCACGGCGTTGCGACAATTCCAGGTTGTGCGCGGAGCCGCCCGTGCTATCCGTGAAGCCTTCGATCAGCACGGTGCGCTGCGGGTTGTTTTTCAGCACGTCGGCCAGCTTGCGCGCCGTATTCGCGCCATCGGCCGTCAGGTTTGCCTTGTCCGTGCCAAACAGCACGTCACCCAGGGTAATGACCATGCCGCGTTCCGTTTTCTTGGCGGCCAGGTCGGCCAGCTGCGCTTCCAGTCCGGCGGCGCGGGCTTGCGCATCGCGTGCCGACGCTTCGGCCGCTTGCGCCTGTGCCTTGGCCGCTTCCGCATCGGCTTGCGCCGACTGGGCGCGGGCCGTGGCCTGGTCAGCCTGCTGCGTGCGGGCATCGAGGCGCAACTGGTCGCGCTGCTTGCCGGCATTGGCGATATCGGCTTCGGCGGCTTTCTGCTTGGCGACTTCTTGCGCCGTGGCTATCTTTTGCTTGGCCAGGTAGGCCAGCTTGTCGACTTTTTCGCTGTCATCCTGGCGCGTGGCGGCAGCGTTGGCCGCTTCCAGTGCAGCGCTCGCTTCGCGGAATTCGCGCGGCGCATAGGTCGACACCAGCGGGTTCGATTGCGCCGCCATGTAGTCGCCGCGCGTCTGGTCGAGCAGGCTGGTGGTGGTCGGTGCGGAGCTGCAGGCGGCAACGAGGGCGGCCATGGCCAGCAGGCCGGGAATGGTGGTGTAGGTAGCTTTTTTCATGATGGAATCCTGTTCTTCTTGTTAGTTATTGTTTCGGGGCTTGCTGGTTGGCACGGTCGAGTTCTTCGCGCATGACGCGGATGTTCTCGTTGATTTCATCGGCGGCGCTGGTGGCCTTGGCCGAGTTGGCCTTGCTTTGCGCCAGCTTGGCATCGGCTTGCGCCTGGTCGGCCAGGTCGCGCGCCAGCTTGTAGTCGCGGTCTTTCAGCGCTTGGTTGGCCATGCGCATTTTTTCGCGGGCCGAACGCATTTCATCGGGTGCCAGGTCGGCAGCGCCGGCGCTGGCAGCGTTATCGACTGCGGCGCGCGACACGGCGACGTCGGCCGTGGCCGGCGTTTTCAGGCTGGAACAGCCCGTCATCAGGACAACGGCGGTGAGGCAAGCGGCCAGAGCGGTCATGGGGGTGTTGATGAAATCTCGGTTTGTCATTTTTCTTCTCCTGGAGAATGTGATTGATGTGTAACAGGTGGAACGAATCAGGAACTGCGTTTGATGTATGACGTTATAGGCCCCGGCTCCCCGCATATCCGTTCGGTGCCGCACATAGAGTAGGAAATCGACAATACTTGCATGGGCAACGTGCGCCAGCGCACGCGCCGGGCCGCAAAAGCGAGAAACGGGCCCGGCTTGACAGCGATTCCTGTAGCATCGTGAATACTTGTCCAGAAAGAATCGTCGCCCATGCAACTGTCTCGCCGCCAGAAAATCGCCCTCGCCAGCACCGCCGTGCTCGTCGCCCTGCCCGTCACGGCGTCCATCGTCCTGCTGAACATGGACTGGAACCGCGCCAAGCCCTGGCTCAATGCGCGCGCCAGCGACGCGCTGGGACGGCCGTTTGCCATCGAGGGCGACCTGGCGCTGACGTGGCAGCAGCCAGGCAAGGCAGCAGGGGAAAAAACCTGGCGCGACTATCTGCCCTGGCCGCACCTGCAGGCCAAGGACGTGCGCCTGGGCAACCCGAGCACCATGGCCGGGACGGATGGCCAGGCGCAACTGGCCAGCGTGGGCCAGCTGGCGTTCTCGCTCAATCCCCTGGCCTTGTTGGAGAAGAAGATCATCATCCCGCAATTGCGCTTCGACACGCCGCAGGTGCGCTTGCTGCGCAGCAAGGATGGCAAGAACAACTGGACCTTCGACAAGCAGGACCAGCCGTCGCCGTGGCAGCTGGAGCTGCAAAGCGTGGTCTTCAGCAAGGGCAGCGTGACCTTGGACGACGGCGTCAGCAAAACGGCGATGCGCGCCGACGTCGACACCATCGCCGGCGATGCGCGCTACGGCATCGCCTGGAAACTGTCCGGCACCTACCGCGGCGAAAGCGTCCAGGGCGGCGGCAAGGCGGGCGGCGTGCTGTCGCTGCAGCAGCAAGGCACGCCCTTCCCCATCCAGGCCGACATGCGCGCGGGCGGCAGCAGCGTAGCCATCGAAGGCACGCTGACGCGCCCCGCCGACCTGGCGGCGCTGGACGTGCGCCTGAAGCTGTCCGGCCCCAGCATGGCCCGGCTGTATCCCTTGACGGGCGTGCTGCTGCCGGAAACGCCGCACTTCAGCACGGAAGGCCATTTGACGGGCACCCTGGCGCCGCGCGGCGGCGAATGGGTATACGACAAGTTCAGCGGCAAGGTGGGTTCCAGCGACATCAGTGGCAAGCTGGCCTTTTCCGCCAGCACGCCGCGCAAGCGCCTGACGGGCGACGTCCACTCGCGCCTGCTGCAATTTTCCGACCTGGGTCCGCTGGTGGGCGCCGATTCCAGCGCCAGCAAGAAGGAACGGGGCGTGCCGTCCACGCAGCCGGCCGGCCGGGTCTTGCCGGTGGAAACCTTCAAGACGGAGCGCTGGACCAGCCTGGACGCCGACGTGCGCTACACGGCCGATAAAATCACGCGCGACGCCGAGTTGCCGATCAGCAAGCTCGACACGCACGTGGTGCTGACGGACGGCGTGCTGTCCTTGACGCCGCTCAACTTCAACGTGGCGGGCGGCACCCTGACGTCGCAAATCAAGCTCGACGGCAGCGGCAAGGTCATCGCCAACGGCATCGCGGCCGAACTCAAGGCCAGCGCGCGCCATCTGCACATCCAACAACTGTTTCCCCGCTTGCCGGCCCTGCAAGCGAGCGTGGGCGAGATCAATGGCGACGCTTCGCTGTCGGCCACGGGCAATTCCGTCGCCAGCCTGCTGGGCAGCTCGAACGGCGAAGTGCGCGCGCTGATCAACCGGGGCAGCATCAGCAAGCTGCTGCTGGAAGAAATGGGCTTGAATATCGGCAGTGTCGTGCTGGCCAAGCTGGCTGGCGACAAGCAGGTCAAGCTCAATTGCATGGCCGCCGACTTCACCGTCACCAAGGGATTGATGCGCACGCGCCAG
This sequence comes from Janthinobacterium sp. GW460-12-1-14-LB5, assembly GCF_059423585.1. Classification (NCBI taxonomy): domain Bacteria; kingdom Pseudomonadati; phylum Pseudomonadota; class Betaproteobacteria; order Burkholderiales; family Oxalobacteraceae; genus Janthinobacterium; species Janthinobacterium sp. GW460-12-1-14-LB5. The sequence goes on from NZ_JBWKYD010000011.1 coordinate 139,858, forward strand.
TTCATCGTCGACACGGATGACGCCGTCCTGCATATCGACGGCACGGTGAACCTGGCCGATGAACGGCTGGACCTGACCCTGCGGCCCGACAGCAAAGGCTTGCGCATCTTTTCGCTGCGCTCGCCCCTGTATGTGCACGGCACCTTCAGCAAGCCCGACGTGAGCGTCGACAAGGGCGTGCTGGCCCTGCGCGCCGGCGGCGCCCTGGCGCTGGCCGTGGTGGCGCCCGTGGCGGCGCTGCTGCCGCTGGTCAATACCGGCCCCGTCGAGGACAGCGAATGCGCGGCCCTGCTGGCCCAGGCGCGCGTGAAACCGGTGGCGCCGAAACCGGGCAAGGCGCCGCGCAAAAACCGTTAAGAAATACGCAGCCGTGCACGATTACAATTGTTACACCCCTATGTGCGTTGCCGAACAGACCCTGCCTTGTCACAATCCTATTCTGTGATCGTGCCTGAAACACCCAAGACGTGGCGATACGAAGTCCCCCGGCCCATACCATGCCGGCGCCACGAGGTCCGAATTCATAGGAGAACTATCATGCAAATCATTAAAAAAATCGCCGCTACCACTTCCGTTGCCGCCCTGCTGCTGAGCCTGACCGCTTGCGCCAACATGTCCGGCCAGGATAGAAACACGGCCATCGGCGCTGGTGTCGGCGCCGTTGCCGGCTCCGTGCTGACGGGCGGCAGCGCCGTCGGCGCAGTCGGCGGCGCCGCCGTCGGCGGCGTGATCGGCAACCAAGTCAAGCCGAAGTAATCGGCCATCCGAAAAGCGGGGTGGGCGCCCAGGCGCCTGCCCCGCTTTTTTGCGTCCGGCTTCCGTTGACGACATTGAAAAGTTATTCCGAGGAAATTAGACGAAGACGTTGGCCATGCCGATGGCGCCGCTATCCTTGACCAGCTCGTAGCAGCGGCAAGACACGGCTTCCAGGCCGGCCGAATCGAGGATCTCGATATTGCCGCGGCTGTAGGTGATGAGTTTTTGCTGTTGCAGCGCGCTGGCCGCCTTGGTCACGCCGACGCGCCGCACGCCCAGGGTATGGGCGAGGAATTCATGGGTCAGGTGAAATTTTTCGGATTGCAGGCGGTCGCGCGTGATCAGCAGCGAACGGGCCAGGCGCGCCTCGAGCACGTGGAAGCGGCTGCACACGGCGATCTGGATGGCTTGCGCCAGCAAGGTGTCCGTGTAGCGGTACAGCAGGCGCTGCAGGGAATCGAGCTGGGCGAACTCGGCGCAGAAATCGGCCCGCGCGATGCGGCTGGCCGTGCCGGAACGTTGCACCACGGCACGCACTTGCGCCAGATCATGGCCCAGCGCGACGGAAGCGCCCAGCACGCCTTCGCGGCCGACGGAGCCCACTTCCAGGGTCATCCGGCCTTCCGCCACGGCCAGCAGCGAGATCAGGCAATCGCCGGGGAAATAAATGTGGCCGATCGGCTGGCCCGGTTCGTACAGCACCTCGCCCACCTCGACCGTGACGGTATGGAACAGCGCCGTCAGGTGCCGCAAGTCGTGCTCGGGCAGGCTGGCCAGCAAGCGGTTGCCTGCGTCAAGCGCGCCCGCAGGCGTGCCCAGGCCGGATCGGCCTGCGTCGCGGGACAGGGTCATGCTGGCAGTCGTTGGTGGCATTGCTTTTCCTTGGTGTCGTTACAACTCGACATAATTTTTACCTAGCCTACGGTGCCGTACCACCCCTGTATGTACGGTGACGCACGGAAGCGGGGCAAGCGGCGCAGCACACTGGCAATACACGCGAATCGCACGGATAACACGCACTACCCATTTCATTATTTATAAAAACCAAGGAGCTTTCCATGACCACCACCACCAAATCCCTCCATCCGCTGGTACTTGCCGCCGCCGTCGCCGTCCTGCTGTTTTGCGGCGTGGGCACGGCAGCCCTGATGGGCTGGCTGCCTTCGTCCCAGGGAGATAGCCAGCCCCTGGCGGCCAGCACCTCAGCCGAGCAAATGGCCAACCTGCAGGCAAACCAGCCGCCAGCAAACTTGCAACCGGCCGGCGCGCAGCCGCTGGCCGCCCTGCCGCCACAGCAGCAGCAGCAGCAGCAGCAGCCCGTGCGCCAGCCGCAGCCGCAGCAGCCACCACCGCAGCAATACGCGGCGGCCCCGGCCCCGGCACCGCAGGTGTGCAGCAATTGCGGCGTGGTCGAAGCCATCCATGAAGTCAATACGCGCGCCGAAGGCAGCGGCGTGGGCGCGGCCGGCGGCGCCGTCGTCGGCGGCTTGCTGGGCAACCAGGTGGGCGGCGGCCATGGCAAGCAACTGGCCACCGTGCTGGGTGCCGTCGGCGGCGCCGTGGCCGGCAACCAGATCGAAGGCAGCGTGCGCGCCACGCGCAGCTACAACATCGTCGTGCGCCTCGATAACGGCAAGACGCGCACCGTGCACCAGAGCGCCGCGCCGAACTGGCGCCAGGGCGACCGCGTGCGCGTCGTCAACGGCGGCTTGCGCGCCATCGGCTAAGAGAAGCGCGGCGGCGCCGCTGCCGCGATGCGTGGCAAATCCAACACACGCCCGGCCTGTCCGGGCGTTTTCTTTTTGACAATGTTCGTTGGCGTACAGATGAGTTTGCCGTGACGCGAGATGATGCATTCAGGAAAGTTCAACGGATATTCCCCTCAAGGAGCGGCGATGGAAAACGACAAGACAGGCAGCAACAGGATCTGGCTGGGTTTTATCGGCGGCGGCATCCTGGCCACCGCGCTGGGCTTCTGCGCGCTGGACCTGGCGCCAGCGCAAGCGAGCGCACCCGTGTTCGGCGTGATGCTGCTGCTCACCGGCGGCATGCTCAGCTGCCTGGCGGGCGCCGTCGGCATGGCCGGCATGCTGGCGTGGCTGCCCGGCATGGCCGACGAACATGCCGACCGGCCCCGATAGTTGAGACTTGTGTACGACAGCGTACAGAACGCAAGGGAAACAAAGTAGACACTAAGTCATGGCATCAGCGTTCAGCGAACCAATCGCCGCGCAATGACAAGAACCGATGACGGCGCCATGCGCCAGCGCCTTCCAGGCCTGGGCCGCCGCCGTCATCCACACATTACTCTCGGAGGACATATCATGTTGTATACAATCGCCGTCGTACTCATTATTCTTTGGCTGCTGGGCCTGGTAACTTCCTATACCATTGGCGGCTTCATCCACATTCTGCTGGTAGTCGCCGTGATCATGGTCCTGCTGCGCCTGATCAGCGGGCGCGGTTTATAGAGGCCTGTTTACTGGCCAGACAAGGCGGCGCGCGTGCAAACGGGCGCCGCTTTTTTTGCATACGATGTGCGTGCTGGCAAGCAGCGCCATTTTGCAGTAACGTGTGCAGGTAATTCCTGGGTATGTCCCAATAACAAAACAAGGAGAAAATCCATGAAAGTAGCATTCAAAAAAGGCCCTGGCGCCAAATCCCTGATCGGCATGCTGGTGATCGCGCTGGCCGCCACCGGCTGCGCGGATATGTCCTCAACGCAACGTGGCACGGCCACGGGCGCGGGCATCGGCGCAGGCCTGGGCGCCCTGATCGGCGGCACCACCGGTGGCGGCAGCAGCGGCCGCACGGCCGGCGGCGCCCTGATCGGTGCCGCAGCTGGCGCCGTGGTCGGCAATATCTGGTCGAACCGCATGGAAAACCAGAAGCGCGCCATGGAGCAAGCCACGCAGGGTACTGGCGTGCAAGTGTCGCAGACGTCCGATAACCGCCTGAAAATGGAAATCCCGAGCGACATTTCCTTCGATACCAACCGCGCCGACATCAAGGGCAACTTCCGCCCGATTCTCGACCGCTTTGCCGCCACCCTGAATGAAAACCCGAACACGACGGTCAGCATCATCGGCCACACGGACAGCACGGGCAGCGATTCCATCAATGAACCGCTGTCAGTGGAACGCGCCGCCCACACGCGCGACTACCTGGCCATGCGCGGCGTCTCGCCGACGCGCGTCGTCACGGAAGGCCGCGGCGCCCGCGAGCCGATCGCCTCGAATGCGGATGCATCGGGACGCGCACGCAATCGCCGCGTGGAAATTTACGTCGCGGAATTAGCACCGCGCTAAGTTGACTCGCATCAATAAAAAAACCCGCTGGCAATTACATTGCCAGCGGGTTTTTTCCATCTAAAACAGCTTACTTCGACGTCGTTGCCTTCGCGCCGCTTTCACCCTCTTTCGCCACCTTGGCAAAATCGCCCGCCGTCACGACCGACACGGCCGCTGGCTTCAGGTACTCGCGCAAGCCCTGGTTCACTTGCGCCAGGGTCAGGGCCGCCACTTTCGCTTCCAGGTCCTTGTCGTAGGCCATGGTACGGTCTTCGGCAAGGTAGCCGGCCAGTTCGCGCGCCAGGCCGCTGTCCTGCGTGCGGCCCACTTCCTGCGATTGCAGCCAGCCTTTCTTCGCTTCCGCCAGTTCCTCTTGCGTAAAGCCGTCGGCCAGCGCCTTGGCGATTTCCTCGCGCAGGGCCGCTTCCACCTTGACGGTGTTTTGCGGCGCGCTGATGGCGTAGGCCATCCAGTAGCCGGCCGGTTCGCGCGACGGCACGGACACTTGCGAGCCGACGCCGTACGACAGGCCTTCCTTCTGACGGATGCGGTCGGCCAGGCGGCTGCGCAAGGCGCCGCCGCCGAGCATGTGGTTAGCCATCAGCAAGGCGGGGTAGCTGGCGGCATCATCCTTGAGGGGAACCGGCTGAATGGCGAACAGCACGCTGTTGGCCTTGTCCGGCGTTTCCAGGGTGACTTTCTCGCCGCTGACGGGCTTGACGGCGTCGGGAATGCGCACGTAGGGCTGCTGCGCCTTCCAGCTGCCGTACAGGCTGGTCACTTGCGCCTTCAGCGCGGCCGGGTCAAAGTCGCCCACGGCGGCAAAAGTGGCATTCGACGCGCCATAGTAGGCGCCATGGAAGGCTTTCACATCGGAAACCTTGATGGCTTTCCATTGCGCCAGCTCCGCCGGCAAGGTAGCCACGTGGCGCACATGGCCTTCCGGCGTGGCGTCGAGCAGGCGGCGGAAGGCGTTCACGGCCAGCGGCTGCGGTTCAGGCAACTCCTGCTCGGCGCGGCCCACGCGCTCGCGCTGCAATTCCAGGAATTCCGTCTCGTTCAGGGCCGGCTTTTGCAGCACTTGCGCCAGCAGGTCCATGGCGGCCGGCAAGTTCTCGCGCTTGCCCGTCAGCATGGCGGTCACGCCTTCGGCGCCACCGGAGATGGCCACTTGCATGCCCAGCTGGTCGAACTTGTCCTTCACTTCCTGGCGCGACAGTTTATCCGTGCCGCGCGACAACAAATTGGCCGTGTAGCTGCCCACTTGCCCCTTGCCGCGCAAGCTTTCTTCGCTGCCGAGCTGCAATTTCAATACGACGCTGACGTTGCTGCCCTTGGTTTTCTTCGGCAGCAAGGCGCCCTTCAAGCCGTTCGGCAAGGTGAAGCGCGTGGTGCGCGCCTCGATATTGTCGGGGCTGGGGTCGAACGCTTCGCCCTGCGCCACCACGGCGCGGCCCGTGTAGCCGGCCAGCTGCGGCGCCACGTCGGCGTAGGCCGGCACGATGGTGCGGTCCGGCGCATCGGTGGGGATGAAACGGCCCAGGGTACGGTTCGAGCTCTTCAGGTATTTCTCGGCCGCCGCCTGCACTTGCGCCGTCGTCAGCTTGTCGAGCTGGTCGCGCTGCAGGAAGAACAGACGCCAGTCGCCGGCCGCCAGGGACTCCGTCAGGGCGATCGTCATGCGCGCCGTATTCGAGGTGATCAGTTCCACCTGCTTGTTCAGCTGCTGTTTCACGCGCGCCACTTCCGCATCCGTGATCGGCTGCGATTTCAGCTCTTCCAGCACTTTCAGCATGGCAGCTTGCGCTGCGTCAAGGTTGCCATCGACGGGCACGAGCGCGCCGAACAGGTTGTAGCCCGGTTCCAGGTTGCTCACCGAGTTGTATTCGATCTTGCTGGCCAGCTTGGTTTCCACCAGCGCCTTGTGCAGGCGGCCGGCGGGCGCATCGGTCAGCACGTGGCCCAGCACCTCGATGGCGACGGCGTCCGGGTTGCCGGACGGCGCCACGTGGTAGCCGGCGCCGACGAATTGCGTGCCGCCGCTGCGGCGCACCGTCACGGCGCGCTCGCCATCCTGCACGGGTTCGGCCGTGTAGGTCGGTTCGATCACGCGCGTCGGTTTCGGGATCTTGCCGAACAAATCATTGATCTGCTTCAAGACCTTGGCTTCATCGAAGCGGCCCGCCACCATCAGCACGGCGTTATCCGGCTGATAATATTTATGATAAAACGCGCGCAAGCGGGGAATATTCACCTGCTCGATGTCGGAGCGGGCGCCGATGGTCGACTTGCCATAGTTGTGCCAGTCGTAGGCGATGGCCTGGATGCGTTCGCTGGTCACGCCGATCGGGTCGCTCTCGCCCATCTCGAACTCGTTGCGCACGACCGTCATTTCGCCTTTTTTCGTGACGGGGTTCCACAGGTCGTTCTGGTCGATGGCCGCGTTGACCATGCGGTCCGCTTCCATGGCCAGCATCTGGCGCAGGTTGTCGTCGTTGGCGGGGAAGGTGGCGTAGTAATTGGTGCGGTCGTACCAGGTGGTGCCGTTGAACTGGGCGCCCGTCGAGTTCAGGATCTCGACGGGGGTTTTCGTGCCCTTCCTGACGCCAAAGTTGGCGCTGGGCTTGAACAGCAAGTGTTCGAGCAAGTGGGCCATGCCCGTTTCGCCATAGTTTTCATGGCGCGAGCCGACCAGGTAGACGATGTTGGTGGTGAGCGTAGGCTTGCTGGCGTCGGGGAACAGCAGCACGCGCAAGCCGTTGGCCAGGCGGTATTCGGTGATGCCTTCGACAGACGTGACCTTGACGGCGGCACGGTTGGGCGCAGCCTTGCCGGCTTTCTGGACCGGCGCCGCTTCCACTGGGGTGGCGGCAAGGATGAACGAAGGCGAGAGGATGCCGGCGGCAAGCAGGAGGGCGGTAATTGGTTTCAAGGCAAAGTCCTGGTAACACTACGTTATTAGACAAGCGCAAAAGCGGGCGCAATGGAATACAAGCGCAAGAATTGCCACAGGCCCGCGCTGCGTCTTCGCTGCCAGGGGAAATGATTGCTCTCGCAATTTACGGCATACTTATCAGTTACGCAAGTCCTGTCATCGAGCTGTTATTTTCCCGTGTTATACTCCACGGTTCCAGAACTATCTGCCTGTATATGAGACGAGCTCTCGTCCTGCTCTGCCTTTTTGTTTTCATTGCGTTACCCCAGGCGTTCGCCAGCATGGCTTACGCCAGTCCTTCCCCATTCCAGCACCTTGACGTCGCAGTCGCGGCCGGCGCTGCCGCCATGCCTGCCTCCGATTGCCTCGACCCCAGCGTCCATGCCGGCTTGCCCGGCGACAGCTGCGACGCCGACGAATGCGACAACGATCCCATCACGCTGTACCCGACCTCGCGCCAGGGCGCGCCGTTTTGCGCCATCATTTGGCAAGCGGGACCGGGGGCACTTGCCGAAGCGGACGCGCGGCTGGCCACCCGGCCGCCGCGCGTCCGCCATCACATCACACATTAGCAACATCATTCCCTGGGGCACTGGCCGCCAGGCAAGCTTTATTTTGATTTAACTTTACAAGGTTACACACATGGAATGGTTATTTGACCCGACAATCTGGGTCGGCCTGCTGACGCTGGTCGTACTGGAAATCGTACTGGGTATCGACAACCTGATTTTCATCGCCATCCTGGCCGAGAAACTGCCGCCGCACCAGCGCGACAAGGCGCGCGTGCTGGGCCTGACCTTGGCCCTCGTCATGCGCCTGGGCCTGCTTTCGCTGATTTCCTGGCTGGTCACGCTGACCACGCCGCTCTTTTTTGTCTGGCAATTTTCGTTCTCGGGGCGCGACCTGATCCTGCTCGTCGGCGGCCTGTTCCTGCTGTTCAAGGCCACCACCGAGCTGCACGAACGCCTCGAAGGCGTCACGCACGCCCAGACGGGCCCGAAAGTCTACGCCGGCTTCGGCCTGGTGGTGGCGCAGATCGTCGTGCTCGACGCCGTCTTTTCGCTCGACGCCGTCATCACGGCCGTCGGCATGGTGGAAAACCTGTACGTGATGATGGCGGCCGTCGTCATTTCCATCGTCGTCATGATGCTGGCCTCGAAGGTACTGACGCGCTTCGTCAACGCCCACCCCACCGTCGTCGTGCTGTGCCTGAGCTTTTTGCTGATGATCGGCCTCTCCCTGGTGGCCGAAGGCCTGGGCTTCCACATCCCGAAGGGTTATCTGTACGCCGCTATCGGTTTCTCGATCGTCATCGAATTCTTCAATCAGCTGGCCCGCCGCAACTTCCTCAAGCTGCAGTCGAACGCCCCGCTGCGCGACCGCACGGCGCAAGCCGTGCTGAGCCTGCTGGGCGGGCGCAAGGGCCGCGAAGCCGTGGAAGAGCACGAAGTCAAGGAATTGCCCGACGTCTCCGCCTTCGGCGTGGAAGAACGCAACATGGTCAGCGGCGTGCTGACCCTGGCCGAACGCTCGATCCGCTCCGTCATGACGCCGCGCGGCGACGTGTCGTGGGTCAACCTGAACGACAGCAGCGACAAAATGCTGCAATTGCTGCGCGAAACGCCGCACAGCATGATTCCTGTCTGCAAGGACGACCTCGACAACGTGGTCGGCATCGCGCGCAGCAAGGACCTGATCGAAGACCTCGTCTCGCACGGCAAGATCGACCCGGCCAGCATGCGCGAAGCCGTCGTCGTGCCGGAAGCGGCCGGCGTGCTGAAAGCCATGGAAACCCTGAAGCGCTCGCGCGGCCAGCTGGTGCTGGTGGTCGACGAGTTCGGCACCGTGCAAGGCGTGCTCACGCCCATCGACATCCTCGAAGCCATCGCCGGCGAATTCCCCGACGAGGACGAGCAGCCGGACGTGGAAGTGCTGGGCCCCGGCCACTGGCGCATCGACGGCGCGACGGACCTGCATTACCTGGAGCAAGTGTTCGAGACGGAAACCCTCGTCAGCGAAGACGGCGAGTACAACTCGCTGGCCGGCTTCCTGCTGGCGCATTTCGAGAACATGCCGGCCGTGGGCGAAGTGCTGGAGCTCGACGACTTGCGCTATGAAATCGTCGAAGCGGACGAGCGCCGCATCGCCTGCGTGGACGTGCGCCGCATCGAACCCGATCACAGTTTGTAACACAATGGCAAGCGTGCCCCGCTTGCCATGCCGTATGCTGGAGTCTGCCTTTTCCGGAGACGCCCACATGAAATCATCCCTGCTACGCCTGACCCTGCTCGCTTGCGCCGCCCTGGGCGCCCAGGCCGGCGCCCAGGCCGCCGCGCCATCGACCGCCATCAAGCCGGGCCTGTGGCAAGTCGACAGCAAGATGGCCTCGCCCGACGCCGCCACGGACAACGCCATGTCCATGGTGCTGCAGCAACTGGGCAACCTTCCCCCCGATCAACGCAAGCAGCTGGAAAGCATGGCGGCCAGCCGCGGCATGGCCATGCCCACCGTGGGTGCCGACGGCGCCGTGCGCGTGACGGCCTGCGTGACGCCGGACATGGCGGCGCGCAAGCAGATTCCCACGGGCCAGCCCGGCGATTGCAAATCGAACAACACCGATATCGCGGGCGGCATGCAGGTGTCGTTCAGCTGCGCGAATCCGAAATCGAGCGGCGAAGGCCAGGTGCGCTTCAGTGGAGACCAGGCGTTCAGCATGCAGCTGGCGGTGAGCACCAGCGCGCGCGGCACGCCGGAACAGGTGAATGTGACGAGCAACGGCAAGTGGCTGGGCGCAACGTGCCCTGCGCCATCCGCCGCCGCTCAGAAACCGTGACGGAAGCCCATATTAAAAGCCGCGTCGCCGCGGCCCGCATCGCTGGCATTGCCCACCGTGTAGCGGGCGCCGTTCCTGTTGTGGATCTTCGCGTAGGACGCGTAGAAATCGCTGCGTCTTGACAGGGAATACGTGAGGCCGACGGCCACCTGGCTGGCGTCGCGGTTGGCCAGGTCGCGGTCGTCCTTGCGCACCCAGGATGCCAGCAGCTTGAAGCCGCCCACGGGTACGGACACGCCCAGCAAGGTATCGCGGCTGTCCGACGACGACATCGACAGGGCCAGCGCGCTGTAGGCGTTGTTCGGGTCCCACGGCGAACTGCCGTAACCCTTGTTGACACCGACGGCGGCAAAGGCGGTCGCCACCTTCAGGTCGAGGTTGGCCGCGATCAGGGTGTTGCGGGCCGACATGTCGATGGCGGGCAAGGTGCCGGCAGCAAGGATCAGGCTATTCTTGCGCTGGTGCGACACGCTGACATTCACGGCGCCGGCCGAATAGCCGAGCGTGGCGCCATACGCGCGGTTGTTGGCATTGCTGTAGGGCGACTCGCCAAAGCTGTAGATGGCGCTGGCGGACACGCCGCGCAAGGCGGGGGTTTCATATTTGATGGTGTTGTCGTAGCGTTTCACGCTGTAGCCGGCCAGGTTGCTGGCGCTGCCGGCCATGCCGCCCTTGAACGGGTCGGCCACGTCGGTCAGGGCCAGGTAGTGCGGATTGTACTGGCGCCCCAGGGTCAGCGCGCCCAGACGGCTGTCGAGGCCCACATAGGCCTGGCGGCCGAACAGCCGGCCCTCTTCCGACTGGCCCGTGTCGTTCTGGATGCCCGCTTCCAGCGTGAATACGGCGGACACGTCATTGCCCAGCGCTTCGCGGCCCCGCAGCCCCAGGCGCGAACCGGACGCGACGCCGCCCGAGACCTTGGTGCCGGCGCAATTGGCGGCACAGCCCCGTTCGGCCACGATGCCCGCGTCGAGCACGCCGTACACGGCAACGTTACTGGATGCGGCATTGCCTGCGCCATCGGCAGCCTGGGCCGGCGCAAACAGCAGCCACGGCCCCATCCCTATCACAGCAAGCGCAAAATACGAGGTCTGCATGATAAATATCTCGGTAACGTGAAAGAAACTTTCCGGTATTGATCAGGACGTGCGCTGTGTGTCACGTCCCAGTGTTACCTTATCCTCGCTTTTTGTCCAGCCATCCGTGCGTTGTACAACAGAAACTTCAGCTTAGTCCCGGGAAACACGTCGCACACTGACAACACGCAAGAGCAAGCATGATTGTCGCAATTTGCGGCAAAATGGCGTTAAAAGCAGGCCCTGCCGTGAAGCAATGTTCGGTGGCGAACGTTGCGCGATTTGACGCAGGCGGTACACTACTGGTTTTACCGACAGCGGCTCGCCCGTTTTTTTGCATGCTAGCTATCCTCGAACGCATTGACCCCAACTCCAGCAATATCGACTTGCTGGTGGAATTATTCAACTCACTGCGTCCCAAGCGCGCCCACGACAGCGCTACCGCGATCGCCAACGTGCGCACCCTGCGCCAGCTTCTCAAAGGTAACCCCGCGCAAGCGCGCGCCCTGCACGAATACGTGCTGCGCGTGCTGGCCGCGCGCCGCCACGCCAGCCTGTACACCGATATCGGCGTGCTGTCGAACAGCGGTTTCTTTACTGAATTGAAACGCCGCATCGCCTACCGCATGCTGCCGCCCGCCCTCGGCGACGAATACCTGAACGACGCGCTCGACCAGGTGCTGTACCTGAAGACCGATTATTTGTGGATCAGCAACGTGCCCGCCACGGACTGGCTGGAACTGTTCGACGTGCTCACCAGCGACGAGGTCGAACTGGCCGTCGGCGACGGCAATATCATGCTGCCAGGCCTGCTCGACGCCATCCGCACCCTGTCCTACCGCGTCTGCGCCATGGGCCTGGAGCCGGAACTGACGCGTTTCCACAATGAAATTGAAGTGTTCCAGTCGCCGTTCATGGTGCAGAACACGGAAGTGAACGCCTACCTGGATGCCTACACGAATCTGCTGCAAGGCGATATCGAGCACATCGAGGATGCGCGCCATTTGCTGGTGATGCTGGACCAGTGCGACGCCGTCATCGCCAAGATCCGCAAGAAGGCGCTGTACCAGGGCACCAGCATTCCCCTCACCTACCTGCTGGTGGCGCTGGCGCAAAGCATCGAGCGCCTGCGCAAGCTGTTGTTCCTCGTCGACACGAGCGGCGAGCTGCCCGCATCGAACAATGTGGACATCGCCGCCATCACGGTGGACGCCACGCAAGACTTGCTGCACCCGCAACCGGTCAGCCGCCGCCGCGCTGGCGCCGTCGGGCTGGCGCTGGAACTGATCCAGGCGCACAACAACAAATACAAGGTCAGCGACCTGTTTTCCGACAATATCAACTTGCTGGCGCGCAATGTGACGGAAAACGCCAGCCGCACGGGCGAGCACTACATCGCGGAAAACCGCCGCGAAATGGGCGCCATGTTCCTCTCGTCCGCGGGCGCGGGCGTGATCATCGGCTTCATGGCCCTGTTCAAGATATTGATGTCGTATCTGCGCTCGGCGCCGCTGGTCGAAGCGTTCATGTTCAGCATGAATTACTCGATCGGCTTCATGTTCATCCACTTGCTGCACTTCACGGTGGCCACCAAGCAGCCGGCCATGACGGCGTCGCGCATCGCCGCCGGCCTGCACAGCAAGGATGGCCGGAACATCGACCTCGACAGCATGGCGGAACTGATCAACAAGGTCTTCCGCACGCAAAACATGGCCGTGCTGGGCAACCTGGCGACGGCCATTCCCACGGCCTGGCTGATCGCGCTCGGCTACAAGGCGATCACGGGGCACAATCTGGTGACGCCGGAAAAAGCCATGCACTTGCTGCACGATATCGACCCCATCGGCAGCCCCGCCATCTTCTACGCCATGATCGCTGGCGTGTGCCTGTTCGTGGCGGGCCTGATTTCCGGCTACTACGACAACCAGGCCCTGTACACGCGCTGGGCGCAGCGCATCGCGCAATTGCGCGGCCTGGGCCGCGTGATCGGCCAGGAACGCTTGCAGCGGCTGGGCCTGTACCTGGAAAACAATCTGGGCGGGCTGATGGGTAACTTCTATTTCGGTATCCTGCTCGGCTCGATCGGCACCCTGGGTTTCCTGATCGGCTTGCCGATCGATATCCGCCACATCACCTTCTCTGCCGCCAACTTTGCGACAGCCCTGGTGGGACTCGATCACAATATGAGCTGGCAACTGGCCGTCAAGTCGCTGTCGGGCATCTTCGCCATCGGCACGGCCAACCTGCTCGTCAGCTTCGGCCTGGCCCTGTGGGTAGCCCTGCGTTCGCGCCAGGTGCGCTTCAAGCACGGCATGCAACTGTTGAAAATACTGGGCAAGCGCTTCCTGCGCTCGCCCATCGTCTTCTTCTTCGGCTCGAAAAACCCGCCACCACTGGCACTGGCCGATGACTCGGCAAACCTGTCACCCACGACCAAGGCTCAAAAATGACCGCCAGGCGCATGCAACCCTGTCTCACCGCCCTACTGCTGTGCTGGACCCTGGCTGCATGCGCCTCGCTGCCCAATGTCAAGAATCTCAATACCACCCTGGAACCGGTGGCCAAGCCCAATGTGATCACGGGCAAGGGCGCCTTGCTGAACGTCAACAGCCGGGCCGCCCTGCTCAACAAGCGCTGGGCCAGGTCCGGCATGGACTTGAAGACCCAGGCCGCGCTGGAAGAGGCGGCCACGGGCGTGCCTTTGATCAAGGGCAACAAGGTGACCCTGCTGTTTGACGGCCCGCAAACCATGGCCGCCATGTTCCAGGCCATCAGCGAAGCGAAGAACAGCATCAACCTGGAAACGTATATCTTCGACCAGGACCCGCTGGGCCTGAAATTCGCCGACATGCTGATCGAGAAGCAGCAAGCGGGCGTGACGGTCAACGTCATCTATGACAGCGTGGGCACGATCGGCGTGCCGCAGGCGTTTTTCGAACGCATGCGCGCGGCCGGCGTGCACCTGGTGGCCTTCAATCCCGTCAATCCCGCCAAGCTCAAGGGCGACGACTGGAAGATCAACAACCGCGACCACCGCAAGGTGCTGATCGTCGACGGCAAGACGGCGTTTACGGGCGGCATCAATATCAGCGATACCTATGCGAAAAGCTCGCTATTCCGCTCGAAATCAAAGGCTACCGACAAGAAGGACGTGGGCTGGCGCGACACGCACGTGAAAGTGGAAGGCCCGGCCGTGGCCGCCTTCCAGTGGCTGTTCATCCGCACCTGGGCCCAGCAAGACCAGGCCGACTTGCCGGATGCCAATTATTTCCCCGTGCTGTCCGAAGTGGGCGACAAGCTGGTGCGCGTGGTGGCCAGCGAACCGGACGGCGGCTTTGAAATCTACAAGGCGTATATTTTAGCTATCCAGGAAGCCAAGAAATCCATCCACATCACGTCCGCCTATTTCGTGCCCGACCAGCAGACGGTCGACGCGCTGGTGGCGGCCGCGAAACGGGGCGTGGACGTCACCGTGGTGCTGCCCGGCGTGTCCGACAGCGGCCTCGTGTTTCATGCGGGACACGCGCTGTACGACCAGCTGCTGGCCGGCGGCATCCGCATCTTCCACTTGAAACTGGCCGTGCTGCACGCCAAGACGGCCGTCATCGACGGCGCCTGGTCGACCGTCGGCTCGACCAACATCGACATGCGCAGCTTCCTGCACAACAGCGAGCTGAACGTGATCGTGCTGGGCGACAGCTTCGGCCGCGAAATGGAAAACGCCTTCCAGGAAGACTTGCGCGATTCGGAAGAAATCACCAAGGCGAAATGGGAAACGCGGCCCATTGCGGACCGCATGAAGGAGTGGGCGGCCCGTTTCATGAATTACTGGCTGTAAGCGCCTTGCAGGAACTGGATATTTGCATAGATATGCACTATATTGCACCAATAGTATGATGATCGTCGTACTACTCATCTCTGGAGCTGACCACCATGGGCACCGTGCGCAAGACCATTACCTTGACGGAGCAGCAGGACGACTGGATCAAGGCGCAAATTGACGCCGGGCGCTATACCAACGACAGCGAGTACATCCGCGACCTGATCCGGCGTGAACAGGAACGCAGCACCGAACTCGATGCGATCCGCGCGGCGCTGGTGGAAGGCGAGGCCAGCGGCGAACCCCAGCCTTTCGACGCCAGGGCTTTCAAGCAGAGAATGCTGGCAGCGCATGGCTAAATACCGGCTGACGCCCGCCGCCGAGCATGATCTTGAGGCGATCTGGGCGTATACGTCGCAGCGGTGGAGCGTGCAGCAGGCCAGTGCTTATCTTGACAACATGACGGCGGCCTTCGATGAGCTGGCGCGCACGCCCGAGACGGCACCGGCATGCGAGCAGATCCGGCCCGGCTACCGGCGCCGCAAAGTGGGACGGCACATGATTTATTTCCGCATCACTCACTATGGCATTGCCATCGTGCGCATTTTGCATGACCGCATGGATCCGGCACGCCATCTGTAGTCAATAATCCATCGCGCGCATGCGGCGCCTCACAGCGGCCGCAAACTGGCCCACACCCCGCCCTGGCGTTCAAACGCTTCCGTGCTGACCTTTTCAAAATCGGCACTCTCGTCACTCCAGCTGTAGCGCTCGACCCGGATGCAGCTGTTTTCCACGCGCAGCACGTTGAAGGAGTTCGACTCGCCCCTGCCCCGCGTCGACGTGGCCGTGCCCGCCTGCACCATCAGGGCGGCGTAGCCGGCGATCTTGTAGCGTTCGGCCGTGTTGCCCGCCACGCTGGCATGCAAGTGTCCCGCCAGCAATAAATCCACGCCGCATTCGGAAAACATTTGCAGTGCCAGCGGCGCGCGGTCCACCAGGTCATCTTTGTCGAAATGCTCGGGCAAGTCAAACGGATGATGCGTGACGATGATGCGCGTCAAACCGGGCGGCAAACGGCCCAGGCGTTCGCGCAGGAAATCGATCTGCTCATGGCTGATGCGGCCATCCTTGAACGTCAATGAGCGGGCCGTATTGATGCCCAGCACGGCGATTTCCTCATCGATATATTCGGGCGTCAGGTCATCCGTCACATGGCGCCGGTACTTCACCAGCGGCGTCAGGAAGCGGGAAAAGACGTTATACAGGGGCACGTCGTGGTTGCCTGGCACCACGATCTGCGGCCCCGGCAAGCTGTCGAGAAAGTGCCGCGCCTGCTGGAATTGCACGCTGCGGGCCCGCTGGGTAAGGTCGCCCGAGACGACGACCACGTCCGGTTCCAGGCGCTCGACCAGCGCGCGCAGGGGCGCCAGCAGGGCCGCATCGACCTTGCCGAAATGTAAGTCAGATAAATGCACGAGGGTACGCATGGCCTACTCCTGGGCTGGCGCCGGCATGGGCACGATCACGTCCAGCGCGGCGGGACGGATGCGGTACTGCAGCGGCGTATTCATGACGGTCACTTCGCCATCGGTGGCCACGCGCAGGCGGCGGTGCCGCGTGGCGATTTCCAGGTCGGTGGCCGTCAGCACGTCGAAATCCTTGGCTTGCGACAACTTGCCGAACAGCGCGTGCAAGGCCAGCTTCAGCAAGCCGAGGCGGCCCGGACGCTGCGCCACGTACAGGCTCAACTGGCCTCCATCGAGCCGTTCGCGCTCGCCGATATTCAAGCCTTCCATCAGGTATTCATTATTGCCGATGAAGACGAAAGGCGTGCGCCGCGCATGCACGGCATCGTTGAGTTTCAATTGCACGCTGAGAAACGGATAGCGGCGCAAGGCGGCCACCAGCGCCCAGCCGAACGCCAGCCACTTGCCCCGTCCCAGCCGGCGCTGCTGCTTTTCGCGGTCGCGCACGATATCGGGATACAAACCCAGGCTGGAATTGTTCAGAAAGATGCGGCCATTGACGTCGCCCACGTCGACCTGGTGTCGCACGCCCTGCGCCACATTGGCGATGGCCGCCTCCAGCGCGAGGGGAATATTCAGATCCTTGGCGAAATGGTTCAAGGTGCCTAGCGGCAAGACGCCAAACGGCGTGCCGCTGCCGACGACGACGGAGGCGACGGCATTGATGGTGCCATCGCCGCCGCCGGCCACGACAATGGGCGCGCCATCGCGCAAGGCTTGCTCGGCCGTGGCGATCATCTCGGCGCCGCTTTGCGCCAGGGTGATGGCGGCATCGAGGCCCACGGCCAGGAATTGCGCTTCGAGCTGCTGCGCCCAGTCGGGCGCATAGCCGCAACCGGCGCCCGCATTGATGATGACTGCAATCTTGCTCAGGATCACTCCCCTTATCTGGTTTGCCGGATATGCCGGCGGCGGCGCAGGGTCGACACGCCGGCGATGCAGATGGCCAGCCAGCCATAGCTTTCCGCCATGGCCGCCAGCACATCGCTCAGGTAATGCGCGCCCAGGTAAATGCGGCTGAAGCCGACGAGCGCCGCCATCAGGAAGGCTGCCAGCGCGATGGCGATGCGCTTGCCCCAGGCGCCCGGTGCCGTCTGGCAAATCAGGTAGGCGGCCAGCAGACCGTACAGGGCTGTCGACGTGGCCGTATGGCCGCTGGGAAAGCTATACGTGCTCAAGGCCGTCTGCAGGATGGGCTCGTCAAAGCTGGGCCGCGCGCGGACAAAAATGTACTTTAACAGCAGGTTCAAAAACATGACGCCCGGCATGGTGATGACCAGGGTAAACAGCCAGTAATTGGCGCCCTTGCGGTGCAGATACCAGCCCAGCAAGGTAGCCAGGGTGATGGCGCCGATCACGCCATGCATATGCGTGACGACCAGCAGGCAGCTGGTGATCCACGGCACGGCATGCTGGTTGAACCACTGCGCCACCTGCAAGTCGATCACGGTGATCCGGGCCATGCCCATCACGGCTTCGGCGATCTCGTGGAAGACCACGATGGCGACCAGCATCAGCGCCACGCCCACCGTCATGTGCAGGCCCAGCTCGCCCTCGGGCGACAGGCGCGCCTCGACGAAGCGCCGCAGTTTAAGGGTCCAGCCCGTGGTCATGCCCATGTCATTTTTCTCTTGCAAACTCATCTCTCTTTCATGTCCCTGGCGATGATCAAAAAAACCACACCAGTAAAAAAATACTGTTTATTCATACAGTAGCTGTGTTTTCATACAGTAGTTATGCTATTCTGATGACTCGTTCAACACATCTCCCTCAAAGGAATTGTCATGGCAACATTGAATAGCGGTTTTGGCTCACGGTTCGGCCTGGAATACGCCCCAAGCTCTTTCCTCGTCCGCATGGGCAAGCGCGAAATCCTCGTCTGCCGCGACTTCCGCAAGCGCTACTACACCGTCAATCCCTTGATCGAGTGCGGTACGGGCATCGAGCCGGGCTATGTTGAAGTGCTGCTGATGCGCCGTTGGCTCCTCATTCTATCCAAGGCGCATTAAGAATGCCTTTAAAGCATGGTGCTTGCACCCTGTTCTAAAGTCAGCTCCGCCCGGCCACGCCGGGAGCGCGCCAGTACCGGCCGGCGGCAACGCTGGCCGACCCCTCATTACTGCGTGCGTTCCGGTGCGGCCGGGCTGGCAGGTGTTTTATCGTCAAACACATTCGCCTCGTACCACAAGGTCACGAACAACACCATCACGACGGGGCCAATGAACAGGCCCACCAGGCCCAGGGTTTCTACGCCGCCCAGAATGCCGAACAGCACGGCCAGGAAGGGCAAGCGGGTAGCGTTGCCGATCATGCCAGGACGCACGAAATGGTCGGCCACGAACAGCACCACGGTACCCCACGCGGCCACGCCGATGGCGGCGCCCACATTGCCCTGGAACACCAGCAAGGCGGCCGCGCACAGGTAAGCGAGCGGCGCGCCAAATGGGATGATGGCCAGGATGCCCGTGGCGAACGCCCACAGGGCCGGCGACGGCAAGCCGGCAATCGCATAGGCGAAGCCGATCAGCACGCCTTCGGCCAGCCCCACGAGCACCAGGCCGTTGACGGTAGCGCGGATGGCCGTCGGAATCTTTTGCGCATAGCGGCCCCACCGTTCGGGGCGCAGGAAATGGCTGCCGACGGCCGTGATCTGGCGCGTCAGCGCTTCGCCATCCTTGTAAAAGAAAAACAGGCATAAAAACGCCAGGCCGAAGTCGACGAGGCGGTGGAAGACGTCCGCGCCGAGGACTTTCAGCATGTCGCGCGCGGAGTGAAAGCCGCCCACGGCGCTGCCCGCAAAGAAGTGGCCGAGGCCGTGGGGCTGGCTCAGGGTGGCTTGCCACCAGTCGCCGATGGCGCTGCCCGCCAGCGGAATGTGCGCCACCCAGTCCGGCACGGGCAAGCCATCCGTATTCGCATGGACGACGAAATTGGCCAGCACGGGCACTTCGCGCGCCGCCTGCGCCACGCCGAACAGCACGGGAATGATGAAGATGCAGGCAAACGCCAGGGTCAGCACGGCTGCCGCGATGAGGGTGCGCTGGCCCAGCGCCGCGCGCACGCGCAGGTACAGGGGCCAGGTGGCCACGCACAGGATGCCAGCCCACACGAGGGGCAAAAAGAAACGCTGCATGACGAAGGCCGTCACAGCGATCAGGGCCAGGGAAAAGCCTGCGCTGACGATGTCGCGCTGGGTATCGGTCATACCACTCCATTCATGCCCCGCACCGGGGACAGGGACGGGGCTTGGTTACGCGCCAGTTGCGCAGGCGTAGCGTAACACGGAGGTTCGCTGATTTACACGAGTCCCAGCTCCACCGGTTTGACGCCGGCAAACACGTGATCGAGTTGCGCCGGCGTCAGACCGAAGGTGCGGCGCAGCAAGCCGCCCAGCACGGCCCGGTATTCATTCAGCACGGGCATATCGCGGTTCTGGAACAGCGTCGCCTGCGAAATCGCCACCTGCTCGCCCGCCACCTGCCTGCCCTTGATCCCGCCACCGAGCACCCAGAAGACGCTGCCGTGGCCATGGTCCGTGCCGCGGTTGCCGTTTTCGCGGAAGGTGCGGCCAAATTCGCTGACGACGACGACCACGGTATTGCGCCAGGCGCTGCCCATTTCCTGCGAAAACGCGGCCAGGCCCCGCCCCAATTCGTCGAAGCGCCCCGCCAGGTAGCCGTTGGCGCCGCCCTGCCCCACGTGCGTATCCCAGCCGCCCACGTCGACGAAGCCGAGGTTGTATTTGTCCTTCATCAAGCGGGCGATGCGCTGCGCTTCCAGTTCAAAACCCTTGGTACTGATGGCGTTGCGGTTGGCCGCCTGCATTTCTCCCGTCAATTCCCGGCTCACGTCCGCGCGCACGGCAAAGCCCGCGCTGACCGGTTGCTGCAAGGGCGTGCCCTGGTACATGGCGGCGATGAGCTGGCTTTGACGCGCATCAATACCGGACTTGCCCACGGAGCGCAGCCCCATGTTCGGCACTTGCACGCCGCCCTGGAAGATCAGCGGCAGCTGGTCCGTGAAGGAAATGGCGTGCTTGCTGCCATTGAGGCTTTGCGCCAGCCGGTTCAAGAAGCCCGAGCGGAAATCGCGCCGGCCGCCGATCTCCTGTCCCAGTTCGATGCTGTCCTGCGTCTCGAAATGGCTGCGCGTCAAATCCGTCGTGCCCGCAAACGGGATGAAGGCCGCCTCGCCGCCGGTGAACATGGGGTAGATGCTCTCGCGCAAGGCCGGATGCAGGGCCCAGTCGCCGTTCAAGGCCAGCGCGCCGTTGTCTTCACCGGGTTTCGCGATGGCGATATTCGGCCGCGATGCATAGTAAAAATCGCTGCCGACCGGCACCAGCAGATTGTTCGCGTCATAGCCGCCGCGCAGGAAGACGAACAGCAGCTTCGCATCCGTGGCGGGCGCGGCCAGCAGGCTGCCCGCATGGGTGAGCAAGGGCGCGGCGGCCAGGGCTTTCAACAGGTCACGACGGTTCATGGCAACTCCTTTCAGTATTTAACGCGTGAACAAAACCGTAGCGAGCGGCAGTGAATTGTGGCCGAGACGCGGAACTGTGCGAATGCACAGTGAGCATCGCAGGCCGCAAGTCGCGACGCGCAGCAGGTTTTGGCAGGCGTTTTAGCGGTGCATCATTTCCGGCGAAGAGAGCAGAAATGTATTCCACTCCTGCGGCGAGGCGGCCTGGTCCAGGGCCTGGCGCGTGGCCGGACTCAGGCCTGGCTGCAGCGACTGGTAATACAGAGCGCTGGCCAGCTGGGGAAACGCGACTTTTTCCTGCGGCTGCGGGCCCTCCGTCCTGAACAGGCCGGCGCTGCCCGAACCGATGGTGCGGGCGATATCGAAGCGCGTCGTCATCTGGCCGGGGCTGGCCCAGGCAGCGTCCGTCAAGGGATAGCCATCGGGCGTCTGGCGCCCGTACAGGGGCTGGCCCATGCGCGCGAGCCAGCTCAGCATGGGGGCCGCGTTGAGGATGGGCTTGTCGTCATAGCTGAGGCGCACGGCCGACACCACATAATGCATGGGGTCCTTGAATTTCTTGCCCAGCGATTGCCTGAACTCGGGACTGCTGAACATGGTCTGCAGCACGTCGGCGATCATGCCGTCGCTTTGCCGGAAGGTGGCCGCCATGCGCGCCACCAGCGCTTCGGGCGGATTGTCGCCGACGAAATACTGGGCCAGCTTGCCGCTGATAAAGTGCGCGGTGGCGGGACTGCGGCTCAGGCGGTTCAGCGCTTCATCGAGCTCGGCCAGTCCCCTGCCCTTCACCGTTTGCCCCAGGAATTGTTTATCACCGTAATCGTGGCGGTTCGGATTGAATTCGAACAAGCCGCGGCGCACGTATTGCGATTGCAAGCCCGGTTTCACCTTCGGCGTCTCCGGCCCCAGGTTCACGCCCACCCCGGTCAGGATGCGCGCCAGTTCCTGCACGTCGGTCTGGCTGTAGCCGCCGTTGACGCCCAGGGTGTGCAGCTCCATCAGCTCGCGCGCATAGTTTTCATTGATGCGCTTGACGGCATTGGCTTCATTGTCCAGGTAGCGCAGCATGGCAGGATGGTGGACGGTGGCGCCCAGCAAGTCGCGAAATTTCCCCAAAGCATGCGGCGCGATGGCATTCGCCTCGTAATCGCCGACCATGGCGCGCAAGTTGTGCTTGCCCTGATGCACGCTGAAATGGTTGAGCCAAAACCAGCTCAATTGCTGCTGCAACTGGTTAGTCGAATACACGTCGAGCAACAGCGAGCGCGTGGCCGCCTCGCGCGCCAGGCGATTCAGTTCCTGCTGATACTCCTTTTGCGCCTGCTGCTTCGCCATGTCGTCCATGACGCCGGCGGACGCCTTGCGCTTTTGCTCCACGGACATGACGAGCTGATCGAGCGGCACCTGGCTGATGGTCATGGCGTCGATCTGCGCCTGCACGGCGGGCGGCAGGCTGGCCTTGCCTGGATGCAACTGCGCCTGCAGCCAGGCATTCCAGCCTTGCTGCTGCAGCTGGCGCACGCTGCCCCCGTTCACGCCCCAGCTGACCCTTTGCAGCATGGCAATGTCCTGCGCGGCGCTGGCCGGCGCGCGATGATCGGCCTGGGCGGCAGGTTGCGTTGCGGTGCAGCCGGCCAGCAGCAGGGACATCAAAACCGTCGGCAATAATCGGTTGGGGGTCATGGCTATCCTTCAAGCGGTTTCATGCAGAATGCCTGAGGGTACGCCCAGCTTGACCCGCGCATGATTGCCATTTGCAACGAGTTGTAATTAATAATGCTATTTTATTAATTCCGCACACTTGTCGCGCAGGAAATCGCGCAGCTGCAGCACCAGCGGCGTCACTTGCGCCCGGTGCGTGCAGACCAGGTGCAGGGGCGTGGCCTCGCCCGCCACCTCGGGCAACAGCGCTTGCAGGCGCCCGGCGGCCAGGTCGCCTGCCACATCGAGCCGCGATTTGCAGGCGATACCGAGGCCCGCCACGGCCCAGCGCCGCACGAGGTCGGCGTCGTCGGCGCTGCGGTTGCCGCTGACGGACACCGTCACCTGCTCGCGCTGGGGCAGGCGGTAAAAAGTCCAGCGGTCGTGCAAGCCGTCTTCCAGTGCGAAGCGCAGGCAATTGCGCTGCGACAAGTCCTCCAGCGCCAGCAACGGGCCATGTTCGCGCAGGTAAGCGGGCGAGGCCACCAGCACGCGGTCATTGGCGGGGGCGATCGGCATGGCGATCAGGCTCGAATCGTCTTGCTGGCCATAGCGGAGGGCCACGTCGACTTGCTGGCGCACCATGTCGGCCACCCGGTCGCTGACGCTGAGCTGGTACTGCAGCTTTGGATGGCGCAACTGGAACTCGTCCAGCCAGCCCAGCATCAGGTTGCGGCCCAGGTCGGAAGGCATGGCAATTTTCAAGGTTCCGCCGAAACTGTCCTTGCCGGCCAGCAGTGCGTCGTGGCCTGCGCGCAGCAGGCGCAAGGCTTCGCGCGCATGTTCCAGGTATTGCGTGCCTTCCGGCGTCAGGCTCAGCGAACGGGTCGTGCGGGCCAGCAGGCGCAAGCCCAGTTCCCCTTCCAGGCGCTTGACGGCGGCGCTGGCCAGCGCGGGCGAGATGCCGATCTCGCGCGCGGCCGCCGACAAACTGCCCCGGTCGGCCGTGCGCACAAACACCTGCAAGTCATCGAGTCGCAGCAATTTTCAACATTCCTTTGAAAGTGTTTCGGTACGCGCCCCCTTTTTTCAAGGCGACAATACGACCATCATACGGTATCCACTCAACGAGGAAGCACATGAAAGCCATCGCCTACCACCACAGCCTGCCCATCACGGATGCCGACGCCCTGCTCGACATCGAGCTGCCCGTGCCCGCCGCCACGGGACGCGACCTGCTCGTCGCCGTGCACGCCATTTCCGTCAACCCCGTCGACACCAAGGTGCGCAAGAACCGCGCGCCGAAAGACGGCCAGCCGGAAGTGCTGGGCTGGGATGCGGCCGGCGTCGTCACGGCCGTCGGCCCCGACGTCACCCTGTTCCAGGTGGGAGATAAAGTCTGGTACGCGGGCGCCATCAACCGCCCCGGCAGCAACAGCGAATTTCAATTAGTCGACGAGCGCATCGTCGGTCACATGCCGGCCAGCCTCGATTTCGCTGCGGCCGCCGCCCTGCCGCTCACGGCCATTACGGCCTGGGAACTGCTGTTCGACCGCCTGCAGCTCAGCCGCGACAAGAGCCTGACCGGCAAGTCGTTGCTCGTGATCGGCGCGGCCGGCGGCGTCGGTTCCGTGCTGGTGCAGCTGGCGCGGCAATTGACAGGCGTCACCATCATCGGCACGGCGTCGCGCGCGGAAACGGCCGATTGGGTCAAGCAACTGGGCGCGCACCACGTGATCGATCACAGCCTGCCGCTGGCCGCCGAAATCACGCGCCTGGGCTTGCCGCCCGTCGATTACGTCATCAGCCTGAACCAGACGGACAAGCATTTCGAACAGATCGTCGAATTGATCGCGCCGCAGGGGAAATTTGCCCTGATCGACGACCCCGAGCACATCGACGTGCGCAAGTTCAAGGGCAAGAGCGTGTCCCTGCACTGGGAACTGATGTTTACCCGTTCCCTGTTCCAGACGGCCGACATGGTCCAGCAGCATGCCTTGCTGGAAGAACTGGCGCAGCTGGTGGATGCGGGCATCATCAAGACCACCGTGGCCGAGCGCTTCGGCACGATCAATGCGGCGAATTTGAAACGCGCGCATGCCCTGCTGGAGAGCAATACGGCGAAGGGAAAAATCGTCCTGGAAGGTTTTAACTGATCAGGTAATCAGGATGGCCCGGAAATCATTGACATTCGTCAATGTCGGGCCCGTGATCACGGCGTCTCCCAGCGCCTGGAAGAAGCCGTGGCCATCGTTGTTGTCGAGGCTGTCGCGGGGCTTGATGCCCAGCGCCCAGGCCCGTTGCAGGGTGTCGGGCGCCAGAAGCGCGCCGGCGATCTCTTCCTGGCCGTCGACGCCATCCGTGTCGCCGGCCAGCGCGTGGATGCCCGCTTGTCCATCGAGCGCGATGCCCAGCGCCAGCAAAAATTCCACGTTGCGCCCGCCGCGGCCATTGCCGCGCACGGTGACCGTCGTTTCGCCGCCCGACAGCAGCACGCACGGGGCGGGAAACGGCTGGCCCCGCACGGCCGTTTGCAGCGCGATGCCGGCCATGACCTTGCCCACGTCGCGCGCCTCGCCTTCCAGGCTGTCGCCTAATATATACGGCGTGACGCCGGCCGCGCGCGCCACGGCGGCGGCCGCTTCCAGCGCCATCTGCGGCGTGGCGACCAGGGTCGTGCGCGTGCGCGCCAGCCGTGGATCACCGGGTTTCACGGATTCGCCGCGCCCGCTTTCCAGCGTTGCTCTTATGCTGTCCGGCAAGTCCATGCCATAGCGGCGCACGATGGCCAGCGCATCTTCGCACGTCGTCGCGTCGCCCACCGTGGGGCCGGAAGCGATATCGCCCAGCTTGTCGCCAGGCACGTCGGAGATGGCCAGGGTGATGACTTGCGCCGGATGGCAGGCGGCCGCCAACCGGCCGCCCTTGATGGCGGACAAATGGCGGCGCACGCAATTCATTTCGCCGATGGTGGCGCCCGACGCCAGCAATGCGCGGTTCAAGGCTTGCTTGTCTTCCAGGCTGATGCCGTCCAGCGGCAAGGCCAGCAGCGACGAGCCGCCGCCCGAGATCAGGCACAGCACCGTGTCGTCCGCCTGCAAGTTGGCGACCAGATCCAGCATGCGGCGCGCCGCGTCCATGCCGGCCTGGTCCGGCACGGGGTGCGACGCTTCCACGATCTCGATGCGTTCACAGGGCACGGCATAGCCGTAGCGCGTGACGACCAGCCCGGACAGCGGCCCCGGCCAGTGCTGTTCCACGGCTTGCGCCATGGCGGCCGAGGCCTTGCCGGCGCCGATGACGATCAGCCGTCCCTTGGGCGCGGGCGGCAGATGGGGCGGTATGCAGTGCGATGGCTGCGCCGCCTCGATGGCAGCGTGGAACATGGCTTGCAGCAAGGCGCGCGGCACGGCGGTGGTCGTCATGGTCAATTCCTCCGGTTCGATGGCAGGTTCGTTCAACGGTTCACTTAGCGATTCACTTAGCGATTCACGATGCGCGCGGGCACGCGCAGCACCAGTATGGCGCCCAGCAGCATGACTGCGGAAAGAATATACAGGGCCACGTCGGTGCCGCCCGTCGCATCCTTGATCCAGCCGACGAGGAAGGGGCTGACGAAGCCGGCCACCTGGCCCAGCGAATTGATCAGCGCCAGGCCGCCGGCCGCCGCCGCGCTGCCCAGGAACGCCGTGGGCAGCGGCCAGAACATGGGCAGGCCGGACAGCGCGCCCATGGTCGCCAGCGACAGGCCGATCAGGGCGACGACCACGTTGCCGTGCGCCTGGGTGGCCAGCAGCAAGCCGCACAGCGCCATCAGCAGGGGACCGCTCAAATGCCAGCGGCGTTCCTTGTGCCTGTCGGCCGAACGGCCCACCCAGATCATGAAGATGCTGGCGCACAGGTAGGGAATGGCGCTGATCCAGCCCACGGCGACGGGGCTGGCAAAACCCAGCGACTTGACGATGGTGGGCAGCCAGAAGTTGATCGCATACACGCCCATCTGGATGCAGAAATACACGAGGCCCAGCATCCACACGTGCTTGTTGCGCAAGACGCTGGCGAAGGTGTCGGCCGTATTCGCGCCGTTGCGGCGCTGGCGTTCGTCCTCGTCGAGGTCGGCGCGCAGCAGCTGCTTTTCTTCCGTATTCAGCCACTTCGCCTGGGCGATGCCGTCGTTCAGCAGCACGTACACGAGAAAGCCCAGCAGCACGGTAGGGATGCCTTGCAGCAAGAACATCCATTGCCAGCCGGCCAGGCCGCCGTGGCCCGCGAACGATTGCATCATCCAGCCCGACAAGGGGCTGCCCAGCAAGCCGGAAATGGGAATGGCCGACATGAACAGACCCATGATGCGGCCCCGGCGCGAAGCGGGATACCAGTTCGTAAAGTACAGCACGATGCCGGGGAAGAAGCCCGCCTCGAACACGCCCGTGATGAAGCGCAGCGAGTAGAACGCGGCCGGCGTGGTGACGAACATCAGGCAGGCCGAGGCGATGCCCCAGGCGATCATCAGGGTGCCGATGACCTTGCGCGCGCCCAGGCGGTGCAGCAGCAGGTTGCTGGGCACGCCGCTGGCCACGTAGCCGATGAAGAAAATACCGGCGCCCAGGCCGTACACGCTTTCGCTCCATTGCAGCGCATCAAGCATTTGCAGCTTGGCAAAGCCGACATTCACGCGGTCCAGGTAATTGAACAGGTAGCAAATGAAGATGAAGGGGATCAGATGCAAGGTGACCTTGCGGTAGGCGCCTTCGCGCACGCGGTCCTGCGCGGACGCGCCGGCGGGCAGGCTGGCGCCTGGTTGGGTGGTCATGGGTGTCTCCTGAGTATTTTTTTATGGGATACGAGCAGCCCATCGTACAATCGCCGGCAGAAACAGTCATCGGGCGGATGCACGAAGAAATATAGTGTTTAATCCGATGATTCCATGCAAATGCACAAAACCATAAGGCGACCAGCCATGCCGAGCATCGATTTCCCCCTGGCGCAGGACATCGTCCGGCGCACCATGCACATCATCCCGTTCAGCGTCAACGTCATCGATGCGCGCGGCGTGATCCTGGCCAGCGGCGACCCGCAGCGCGTGGGCGACCTGCATCCGGGCGCGCAACTGGCGCTGGCCCGGCGCGCCAGCGTGGAAATCGGCGCGGCCGACATGGCCAGGCTGCCCGGCACGCGGGCCGGCATCAACCTGCCCCTGACGGTGCGCGGCGAGATTTGCGGCGTGCTGGGCCTGACGGGCGAGCCCGATGCCGTGCGCCAGTTCGGCGAACTGGTGCGCGCCATGGCGGAAATGATGCTGGAGCAGGCGCGGCTGCTCAGCGAGTTGCAGCACGAAAAGCGCTACCGCGAGGAATTCGTGTTCCAGCTCGTCTACCGCACGGGCATTTCGGACGCCAGCATGCAGGCGTGGGCGGCGCGCCTGGCCGTCGATCTGCGCGTGCCGCGCGCCATGTTCGTGCTGGAAATTCCCGATGCGGGAGAAGGCCCGGGCGAGCGGCTGGACCAGGTGCTGACGCAGCTGCAGCAAGTGCAGTCCGACCTGTCGGCGCGCTGGCCTGCCCTGCTGATGGCCGTCGTCTCGCCAGGCGAACTGGTATTGCTCGACGCCTTTCCCGCCAGCGGCCCGCAGCAGGCGCGCGCGGCACAGGCCAGGCAGCGCCTGCTCGAACTGCACCAGGTGGCGCAGCAGGCGCTCGCGCCGGCCGCCACCCTGTCCATGGGCGTGGCCTTGCCGGGCCTCGACGGGGCGACGGCGTCCTATGAATCGGCGAAGCAGACGGCCCGCGTGGGACGCGCCCGCGATGGCGCGCAAGCCACTTTTTCGTATCTGGAACTGAGCCTGCCCGTGCTGCTGTCCGGCCTGCAGGACGGTTGGCAGGCTGAGCAATTGCGCCAGACCCTGGCCCGCCTGCAGGCGCACGACCGCAAGGCGGGCACCCTGATGCGCACCCTGGCCGCCTGGTTCCGCCACCACAGCCACCCGATGGCCACGGCCAGGGCGCTGCACATCCACCGCAACACGCTCGATTACCGGCTGCAAAAGATCGCCGAACTGACGGGGCTGGACCTGGACGACACGGATGACCGCCTGCTGCTGTATGTTGCCCTGCAGCTCAATGAAGGTTCGCCCGGCTACAATGGCGGCCCGACTGAAAAAACAGGAATGCCATGAACGACGCCATCGAGTGGACCAGTCTTGCCCGCACTTTCGGGCTGTTTACCGTCACGGCCGTGGCTGAACTGCTGGGCTGCTACCTGCCCATGCTGTGGCTGAGCAACAAGGGCAGCGCCTGGCTGCTGTTGCCGGCCGCCGTCAGCCTCTTGCTCTTCGTGTGGCTGCTGACCCTGCACCCGGCCGCCAGCGGCAGGGTCTACGCCACGTATGGCGCCATCTACATCGCCACGGCGCTGGGATGGCTGTGGCTGGTGGACGGCGTCACGCCCGCCTGGACCGATATGACGGGCGTGGGCCTGGCCCTGGCCGGCGCCGCCGTCATTGCCATGGGGCATAAGACGGCTTGATGTGCATCAAGCGGCATGCGCGCGGAAATTCGTTTCCGCCGACCATGCCGCGCTGGCGCGGGCCAGCAGCACGGCTTCGCCATCGGCCAGCCAGTCGTCCGCGTCGGCGATCTTCCACATGGCTTGCAGCAGCTTGCGGCGCAAGTCCGGATCCGTGATTTCATCGAGCAGGCTGTCGATCACGCCATGGGCCAGTTGCACGGCGCCATGCACGGTCGAGGTCAGCATATCGTCGCACAGGTCTTGCAGCAGTTGCTGGAAGGCGGCCGGTTCGAGGTCGATATGCTCGAGGATCTTGCTGCGGTGCATGGCCTGCAGCTCGGCACTGGCCAGGTTGCCATCGACCACCATCATCAGGGCCAGGATACGTCCCGCTGCCTGGGGACTGTTCATTTCATAGGTACGCATAATCTTTACTTTCCATTGTTGGTTTACAAAGCGCGCCACCGCCGTGCGGGGCGCGCCATATCGTTGTTAAACTCGCTGTTTACTTCTTGTCGCTGCGGGTGATGAACACGCTCGCCACGCAGCTCGATACGATCAGCACCGCCACCACCAGCAGCGACGCTTCCACCGGCACGTGGTACCACGGCATGACCAGCATCTTGGCGCCGATGAACACCAGCACCATCGCCAGGCCATACTTGAGCATGTGGAAGCGGTCCGCCACGTCCACCAGCAGGAAGTACAAGGCACGCAAGCCCATGATGGCGAACAGGTTCGACGTGAAGACGATGAACGGATCCGTCGTGATGGCGAAGATCGCCGGGATCGAGTCCACCGCAAACACCAGGTCCGTCACCTCGATCAGGATCAGCACGAGGAACAGCGGCGTGACATAGCGCAAACCACCCTTTGCCACGAAGAAACGCTCGCCGTGGTCGCCATCGGCCACCCGCAAGTGGCGGCGGGCAAAGCGCAGCACGGGGTTGTTCGCCACGTCCGGTTCCGCATCGGCCGCCACCAGCATGCGCATGCCGGTAATCAACAGGAAAGCGCCGAACAGGTACAGCACCCAGCTGAACTCGCTCACCACCCACGCGCCGGCCATGATCATCACGGCGCGCATGACGATCGCACCCAGCACGCCATAGATCAGCACGCGGCGCTGGTACTGGATCGGCACCTGGAAGGCGCTGAAGATCAGCAGGAAGACGAACACGTTATCGACCGACAGCGCTTTCTCGATCAGGTAACCGGAGAAAAACTCCAGCGCCTTCTGGTTGGCGATCTCGGGACCGGCCGTGCCGTTCAGATACCACCACAGGCCGCCGTTGAACAGCAGGGCCAGGCTGACCCACACGAGCGACCACGTCGCCGCTTCCTTGACGCCCACCTTGTGCGCCTTGTTGCCGCCGAAGACGAACAAGTCCAGCGCCAGCATCAGCAGGACGAAGGCGATGAAACCGGCCCACATGGGCGCCGTTGCAATGCTCTCCAGGCCGTTCATCGGCGGCCTCCGCAATAATCTGTCTGTATCCTGATGCCCATGGCATTCTCCTTGCATGAATTGAGCAGTCATCATAGGCTGAATATAAACATCGAACAAATCGAATATAATTTACGAATACATCGAAAAAGTCGATGCATTAATTTGCCGGGAACAAATATGTCGACACTCAACTTCAAGCACTTGCGCTATTTCTGGATGGTGGCCAAGACGGGCAGCATCGCCCGCGCGGCCGAGCAGCTGCACCTGACGCCGCAATCGATTTCCGGCCAGCTCAGCGACTTTGCCGACACCCTGGGCGTGGAACTGTTCCGCCGCAGCGGGCGCAAGCTGGAATTGACGGAGACGGGCAGGCGCATCCTCAGCCATGCGGAAGAGATTTTCAGCACGGGCGATGAATTGCTGGAAATCGTGCGCGACCAGTCGCGCACGGCGACGACCACGTTTCGCGTCGGTTGCGCCGATTCCGTGTCGAAACTGATCGCCTGCCGCCTCGTCGAACCGGCGCTGGGCCTGGCCGAACCGCTGCGCATGATCTGCCGCGAAGGCCGGCTGGCCAGCCTGCTGGCGGACCTGGCCGTGCACCGGCTGGACCTGATCATCGCCGATCGCCCCATGCCGTCCCATTTGAGCGTGCGCGGCTACAACCACCTGCTGGGCGAAAGCGGCATGACCCTGTTCGGCACGCCGGCGCTGGCCGCCACCCTGGAAGGCGGCTTTCCCCGCTGCCTCGACGGCGCGCCGCTGCTGCTGCCGGGCGAGGATTTCGCCATCTACGGCCGCCTGCTGCAATGGCTGGGCGAGCACAATCTGCACCCGCGCATCGTCGGCGAATTCGACGACAGCGCCATGATGCAAGCGTTCGGCCAGTCCGGCGCCGGCCTGTTCTTCGCCCCCACCGTGATCGCGCCCCAGGTCTGCGAACAGCATGGCGTGGTGGCGCTGGGGCGGGTCGACAGCCTCGTCGAGCAAGTGTATGCAATCACCACGGAACGCCGCCTGAGCCACCCGGCCACCGTCGCCATCAGCCAGAGCGCGCGGCGCGAACTGTTCGTGTAGCAGTTCCACAACTGAAGTTCCACCATTAAAACCCCGCAAATACATTTGATCAAATACATCTATATAATGGCAAGTCTCCCCGACGCCTTGCGCGCCCCTTCCAGGACTTGCCGCAATGAAGCACTTGCACGACATCCCCTCTGCCTTCAAGCATGAATTTGCCAACCCGCGCCTGTGGTGGTCGCGCGCCGTCGTCGTCGGCATGGCCGCCGTCGCGGGCCTCGTCGTCGTGGGCTTTACGTGGCTGGCGGAAACAGCGCTCGATTGTTTTCTCTTTTTTAACGACAAGGCCTGGTGGTTCGCCCTGCTGTGGACACCCGCTTGCGCCGCCCTGCTCGTCTGGCTGACGCGCCGCTACGCCATGGGCGCGGCCGGTTCCGGCATCCCGCAAGTGATGGCGGCACTGGACCCGGCCGTGGCGCCGGAACAGCGCTCGCTGTTCGTGTCCCTGAAACTCAGTGCCGCGAAAATCGGCCTGACGGCGGGCGGCTTGCTGGGGGGATTATCTCTGGGGCGCGAAGGCCCGTCCGTGCAGATCGCCGCCGGCGTGATGCTCGCCGCGCGGCGCTGGCTGCCGCGCCACTCGCAGGTGAGCGCCCACTCGCTGCTGGTGGCAGGGGGCGCGGCCGGCATCGCGGCCGCCTTCAACACGCCGCTGGCGGGCGTCATGTTTGCCATCGAGGAATTGTCGCGCTCGCCCGAGCAGCGCAACAGCGGCTTGATCGTCGCGGGCATCGTGCTGGCCGGCATGATGGCCGTGTCCATCCACGGCAATGCCACCCATTTCGGCATCATCCATCCGGGCCCCATCGGCCTGGCGCTGGCACTGCCAGGCTTATTGGTAACGTTGGTCGCGGGCGTGGCCGGCGGCCTGTTTGCGCGGCTGCTGCTGGCGTCCGCCCGGGGCAATCCGCTGGGGAAATTGTCCGCGTGGAGAACAGGCCGGCCCGTGCTGTTCGCCGCCGTCTGCGGTTTGCTGGTGGCGGCCATCGGCATCGCCAGCCACGGCGCCACGTTCGGCAGCGGCACCGTGGCCACGCGCGCCATGCTGGAAGGTTCCAGCGACGCGGCACCGGCCTTTGTGGCCTTCAAATATGTGGCGACGTGGCTGACCGTGTGGTCGGGCGTGCCGGCCGGCATCTTTGCACCATCCCTGGCCATCGGCGCCGGCATCGGGCATGACATTGCGCAATTGCTGCACTATCCGCACGCGCCCGCGCTGATCGCGCTGGGCATGGTGGGCTTCCTGGCCGCCGCCACGCAGGCGCCGCTGACGGCGTTTATCATCGTCATGGAAATGGTCGACGGCCACGGCATGGTGCTGAGCCTGATGGCTTGCGCGGTGGTGGCCAGCACCGTCTCGCGCGTGCTCAGCGAACCGCTGTACGGCGCGCTGGCGCAGCTGCAGCTGCAACGGCTACCGGCGCCACCGAACTAAAAATGGCTGCAGGGGCGCAGCAAGCTGCCGTCCTGCCATGCGCAGACGGTGCGCGTGCCGTCCTCGGCCCAGTTGCGCTCCAGCCCGTGCTTTTCCCCATGCACGTAATGGAGGTGCGCTTTTTCGCGGCCGTCCGGCCACCAGGCCTCGTACAGGCCGGTGCGCTGACCCTCCAGGTACGTCCCGCGCTCGGCCAGCCGGCCATTCGGATGAAACGCTGTCACTTCGCCCGACAGCACGCCATCGGCAAAATGGGCGCGGTTGCTGACCTGGCCACGCTCGTCAAAGCTCAGGTATTCGCCATCGGCAGGCTGGCCCGCCTGGTACCGCAATTCACGGCTCAGCTGGCCATTCGCATGGTAGTGGCTATGCAAGCCCTCGTACTCGCCGCCGCGGTAAGCCTTGCGGCTTTTTAGCGTGCCATCCGCATACCAGGCGACGTTCACGCCGTCGAAGTCGCCCTCGCCGTTGCGCTCTTCCAGCAGCGCCGGCTGGCCATCGGCGAAATACACGCTGCGCTGGTGGACGTAGTCGGGCGACTCCGGATCCGCGTCGCGCAGCCAGGCATCCATGTGCAGCTTGCCTGGCGGCTGCGCGAAATGCAGCTGCCAGTGCCAGGCCTGGCGGCCCGCGTCGTGGCGCAGCGGCGCGCGCTGCTCGTACATGGCGGCGGCCCGCCCGGCAGGCTGATAATCCGCGTCGAAGTATCGGGTGGCCGACTCAGTGGCCATGGAAAGGGATGAACCGGCCAGGACGGTAGCCAGCAAAACGGGAATGACGATCTTCAAGGTATGCTTTCATCAACACTGCGACAGCGCCGATGATAAGGGCAAGCGGAGCGGCCCGGCCACACGCTTGCCGGCGACTACATGGTGAACGGAAACGGCTGCATGCCCGCCTGCCTGTCATCGGGGGCGACGACGGCCAGCAAGGCGCTCAAGCCCTGGTTCAGGTGCGCCAGGCTGGCGGCATCGAGCTGCGCCAGCGCACTGGGCAGCAAACCGCGCGCCGGCTGCGGCGCGCCGGCGATCACGGCATGCCCTTCCACCGTCAGGGTCAGCGTCACGACGCGCTGGTCGGGCTGGTCGCGCGCCTTGCGCACATAGGCTTTTTTCACCAGCGCCTCGACCAGGTTGCTGGCCGTCGTCTGGTGGATGGACATCTTGCTTGCCAGCTCGCCCATGCGCAGGCCTGGCCGCTCCAGCAATTCCTGCATCACCCACAATTGCGCGCCCGACACGCCGCATTGCTTTTCGACCTGTGCCGAATGCCGCTGCGCCGCGCGCATGACGACGCGCATGTTTTGCAAGGCCAGGCTTTGCGCCTTGATCACCGCCGATACTTCCGCTTCCACCACCGTTGCCTCCAGTTATCCTGCCGGCTTCGCGCCTGCTGGCGGGCCGGAATCCCTGCATGATACCTGCAAAGACGGCCCTCCACTAACTGCTTGTTACAGGCTCCCCATGGCGCCAGGCCTGCTCCAGCACCAGCTTGCCGGACGGATCCCACTCGCGCTCGACGCCGTGCTTCTTGCCGTGTTCGTAGGGCACGAGTTGCCGCAGGCTGCCGTCGCCGTACCAGCTTTGCAGCAAGCCGTGGCGCTGGCCGTCGCGCATGGGAGTAACCTGGGCGCGCACGCCGCTGTCATGCCACTGCGTCACGTCGCCCTGCTCGCGCCCTTGCGCATCCTGCTGCCAGGCAATGGTCGGCAGGCCATTGCTGCCCCACTTCTGCATGCGGAGCAACTTGCCCCTGCGGTACAGCGCTCTCTGCGCCAGTTGACCATTGTCATGGCTGTCGAACGACCAGCCGTCGGGCTCGCCATTGCGCCATATCATGCTGGCGAGCACCTTGCCATCCTCGGCCAGGGTGACGGCCTCGCCATCCTGCCTGTCATGGATGAAATGGCTGCGCTGGAACAGCTTGCCGTCGGCGTAAAACAATTGCTGCAAGCCATGCATCCTGCCGTCCTTCAGGAAAGCGCGGCTGCTGACCTTGCCATTCGGGCCATACGACACATACTCGCCATCGGCCATCTGCTGGCCGTGGTAAGTGATGCGGTTCATCAGCTGGCCATTCTCGTGGTAGGTCTCGGCAATGCGGTCGCGCCCGTTCGGCAGCAAGGTGACCTTTTGCTGGAGCCGGCCGCTGTCATAGAACGATGTGCCGCCAGCCGGCGCCTGCGCCTGCGCCGCCAGCGGCAACACCGTCATGAGCGCCGCCAGCAGGGCCAGGCGCATTTTCTGTCCACACCGCATGCGATCCCCCCTATTTCGCGGCCACGGGCTGGCCAGCCTGCCACGTCTGTTCCAGCACCAGCTTGCCCGTCTTGTCCCACTGGCGCTCGATGCCGTGCTTCTTGCCGTGTTCATACGGCACGATCTGCCGCAGGCTGCCATCGCTGTACCAGGTCTGCAGCAAGCCGTGGCGCTGGCCTTCGACAAACGGCGTCACGCTGGCGCGCACGCCGTTGGCATGCCAGTCCGTCGTGTCGCCATGGTCGCGCCCCTGCGCGTCTTTCTGCCACGCAAAATTGGGCCGGCCATTCGGCCCCCACGTTTGCAAGCTGAGCACGGCGCCTTTCCGGTACAGCGTCTTGTTCGACACGACGCCATTGCCATGGCTTTCAAACGACCAGCCGTCGGGCTGGCCGTGCACCCAGACGGTCCTGGCCAGCACCTTGCCATCCTCGGCAAGCATGACAAACTCGCCCTCGCGCTTGCCATCGACGTGCCGTCCCCTTCGGAACAGCTTGCCATCCGGATAAAACGATTCCTCCAGGCCATCCATCTGGCCATTGCGCCGATACGAGCGGTTGCTGACGGCGCCATTCGCGCCATACGACACGTGCTCGCCATCGGCCATCTCGTCGCCGTGGTACAGCGTGCGGCTCATCAGCTGGCCGTTCTTGTGATACGTTTCCGAGATGCTGTCGCGTCCGTTCGGCAGCGGCGTGACCCGCTGCTGGACCTGGCCATTCTCGAAGTACACGCAGCCGCCCAGCAGCTCCTCGCCCTGGGCATTGAAGTAGGTTTCGCGCAGCAGCTGGCCATTCTCGTAGTAGGACTTGCGAAAACGCACGAACTTGATCTGGCTCATGTCCAGATCCGTGGCATAGGTTTCAAAGGCCAGCACGCCCGGCGTGTCGGGAAATTCGAGCCGCACATGCCAGGCGCCCAGCGCCTCGTCGCGCTCCGGCGGCGTGCGCAGCGCATACACGGCGCGGCGTTGGTTGCTTGGCATGAAATTTTCATCCAGATACATGGTCTTGTCCTCTTCTTGCGCGTGATCGGAAGCCGTTGCCGGCAACGGCGCATCTTCCTGTGCCGCCAATGGCAGGGCTGCGCCCATGCCCAACGCGGCGGCCAGCAGCCAGCGCATCGTCTGTTGATTCTTCATGTTGCTCCATTGTTCATGTTGCTTTACGGCCACTATCATAAAGGCAAGCGCCGTTCGCCATGGGCACGATTGCCGCCCCATAAAAAAAGGCCGGGACGGACCTGCTGGTCCGGCTCCGGCCCGGCGGATGCGCTGGCGCGCCACACATCAGCCCATGCCATCCTTGACGGGAGATAACTGGCTCGCATGCAGCCGTGCATACGCGCCGCCCTGCTGCAGCAAGGCGGCATGGCTGCCCGACTCGACCAGGCGGCCGCCCTGCATGACGACGATGCGGTCGGCGCTTTCGATGGTGGACAGCCTGTGGGCGATGACGATGGTGGTGCGGTTGCGCATCAGCACTTCCAGCGCCGCTTGCACGGAGCGCTCCGATTCCGTGTCCAGCGCGCTGGTCGCTTCGTCGAGCAGCAGGATCGGCGCATCCTTGTACAGCGCGCGGGCGATGGCCAGGCGCTGGCGTTGCCCGCCCGACAGGCGCGAGCCGTTCTGCCCCGCCTGGGTCTCGTAGCCTTGCGGCAACTGCATGATGAAGTCGTGCGCGTAGGCGGCGCGCGCCGACGCTTCGATCCTGTCCTGGTCCGGGGCCGGGTCGCCATACGCGATATTCGCCGCCATCGTGTCGTTGAACAGGATCACGTCCTGGCTGACGAGGGCAAACTGGCGCCGCAGGGCCAGCAAGGCGTAGTCGCGCACGTCGACGCCGTCGAGCAAAATCCGGCCGCCGCTGACGTCATAGAAGCGCGGCAGCAAGCCCAGCAAGGTCGTCTTGCCACCGCCGGAGCCGCCCACCAGGGCCACCGTTTCGCCGGCGCGGATGTCGAGCGTGATATCGCTCAAGGCCGTGGGCGCATCGGGATCGTCGCTGTTGTAGCGGAAGTGCACGTTCTGCAGGGACAGATTGCCTTGCACGGCGGCCGGGGCGATAGTGCCCGGGTCCGGTTCCAGCGGCGTGTCGATCAAGCCGAAGACGGATTCGGCCGCCGCCAGGCCCCGCTGCAGCGGCTCATTGATCTTGGTCAAGTTCTTGATCGGCGACTGCATCGCCATCAGCGCGCCCATGAAAGCAACGAAGGCGCCCGGCGTGATGGCGCCGCTTTGCGCGCGCAGCATGGCGAAATAGATCACGGATGACAGGGTGATGCCGACGAGCATCATGATGAAGCCGGAATTCATGGCGGACGTGGCCGCATGCTTGACGGCCAGCTGGCGGTTGCGCTTGACGACGTCGACGAAGCGCGCCTGTTCATAATCCTGGCCGCCAAAGATTTTCACGACGCGCTGGCCGGCGATGCTTTCGTCGAGCACGGACGTCAGCTCGCCCACGGCTTGCTGCGAACTCTTGCTCAGGTGGCGCATGCGGCGGCCCGCCAGGGTCACGACGATGGCGACGATGGGCATCGAGGCCATGCAGAACAGGGCCAGTTTCACGTCGATGCTGAACAGCAGGACCAGGTAGCCGATGGTGGCGACGGAATCGCGCACCATCACGTTGAGCACGTTCAAGCCCGCCTGCGACACCTGGCTGGCGTCGAAGGCCACGCGCGACTGCGTCAGGCTGGTGGTGGTGGTGTCGAAAAAGCGGCTGGGCAGGCGCATGATGGTGGCGAACATCTTTTCGCGCAGATCGGCCTGCACGCGGCTCGATAGCCATACGGAACCGTAATCGCCGGCAAAACTGGACACCATGCGCAGCACGGCCAGGCCCAGGATGGTGGCGGGAATCACCCACAAGTCCACCTGCCCTGCCTGTGCCGGCAAGAAACGGTCCACCCAGCCCTGCAGCATGCCCATCACGCCGGACGCGGGCGCGGCCTGCGTGCTGGCCGTCGCGCGCATGGCGTCGACGACGTTTTGCAATTGCCGAATCAATAATACATCGGTGGCGGACGCCACGCCCACGGCCAGCAAGGTGGCGGCAACGATGGCGCCATAGCGGCGAAACTGGCCGGCCAGGCGGAAGAACAGGAGGCGACTTTGCTGCATGCAGGTGACAAAAGTGAGGGTAAAGCGTGATTCTAACCGCTGCCAGACTTAGCTATGAGAAAGTCGTCACCTTGCCGGCGCAGGACCGGCAAGGGAAAGCACGGACTGTCAGCTCTTCGCCACTTTCCACGCGGCCGTGCCGGCCTTGCACACTTTCAGCTTCAGGGTCTGTTCCTGGCCCTTGGCGTTCAAGCCCACCTGCACCTTGCGGCAGGTTTGCGCGTCCGTCTTTTGCGTGTCGCTGGCCGTGATGTCGGCGGCGATGCGCACGGAATTGCGCAAGCCTTCATTGCTCCATTGCACGGTTTCGCCATCTTTCTTGTCATTGAGCACATCCGTGACGGCTTTCACGAAGACGGGCTTGTCGTTCTTGTTCAGGTAAGCCATCGGCGTATCTGCCAGGAAACCCAGGCCGACGGCGGAAGCGGAAGCGCTGAAGACGACGCTGCCCAGTATCAAGGTGGACAACAGTGTGGCGGGACGAATACGCATGGAAAACTCCTAGTTAAGTAAAAATAGGGACCGCCGGGGCGGCCCTTAGCCGGGATCCGCCGGCGAAATACCCACGGCCAGCAAGGCGTCGATGCTGGGCACGAAATAGATCGCCGACGACAGCGCCGTGGAAAAATCCAGCAGCCTGTCCGTCTGAGTGACGCCATCATAGCCTACGCCGTACATTTGCCGCAGCATGCCCATGGTCACCGTGATGTCCTTGCAGAAACCGACAAACATGACGCCCGCCTCGGCAGCATTGGCGTAATTGGCATTGCGGCGCACGATATCGACTTCCTCGCCATCGCGGATAAACTGGTTGCGGCCCACGTGGGAATCGACGGGCAGCGGCGACAATTCATGGCTGCCGGCCTTGGTGCGGCCCCACACCTGCTCCGCCGCGTGCACGGGCAAGGCGCGCAGGCGCTCCACGTCCATGCGCCATTTCTGCAGCAGCACGGTGGAGCCGCCCGCACCCGCCTCGCCGTCCGGAATGATGGCCACGCCATTGGCGCGGAACAGATTCGGGTTGGCGACGCCGTCGGCAAAGCCGTCGAAAGTCACATTGTTATGATACGGAAAACACACCTGTTCGCTGGCCAGTTCGGCATAAGGCCCCAGCAAGGTGAGCGTCGTGCGCATGCTGTCGTACAGGGTGGCCGCGTTCGACTGCGTGATCCAGACCCAGAAATCGTGCTGGGTGGCGGGCGCCGTCTTGCCGTTGGCGCCCACCAGGTCGTGCGCGAACGATGCCATGTTGTCCGGCACGCAGCCGGGACAGGCGGCGCGCCACAGCTCGGGCCGGAATCCCAGCACCACATTGGCCGTGCCGCCGGTCAACTGATGGTGGCGGTTCAGCGTGGGATCGAGGATGCCCGTGACTTCGGATTCCCACAGTTTGCCCAGCACCCTGAACAGCTGCTCCGGTTCAACGCCGGCCTTCACATTGAACTGCAAATGCACTTCGTCGCGCGCGACGACGGACAGCATGCTTTGTGGAATTGCCATGACAGATGTTCCTTTTTCGTTTTCCAGGTGAATCTTAAACCAGAAGTGCCGGATGGCAGTTTCATTTAGGCAACATGCGATAATTGTAACTATAGGTCGTCATGAATTGGACGATAATGCAATGACGTAGAGCAAGAATCAAGAATGGATACCATTGCATGAAATTGTATGAAAAGCTCGTCGGCGACATCGAGCAACTGGTCGCCCAGGGCGTGCTCTTGCCCGGCGAACGCATTCCCTCCGTGCGCCAGACCAGCCAGCAGCACAAGCTGAGCATCACCACGGTGCTGCGCGCCTATGTCAAGCTGGAAGGCATGGGCGTGATCGAAAGCCGGCCCCAGTCCGGCTACTTCGTGCGGCCCCGCACCGGCGATGCGCAGCCGGCCGACCTGTGCATGCAGGCATCCCAGCCGAGCACCGTGCCGGCCGAAGTGCATGTCAGCCGCCTGGTGCTGTCGACCCTGCGCTCGATCGGCTTGCACGACGCCATTCCGCTGGGCTCGCCCTACCCCGATCCCGCGCTGTTTCCGTGGGAACGCATCAACCAGTACGCAAGCGCCGTGGCGCGCCGCAACCGCGACTGGAGCGTGACGGACGACCTGCCGCCGGGCAACCCGCAACTGATACGCGAAATCGCCCGCCGCTACCTGGAAAACGGCCTGGCCGTCGATCCCGACGAAATCATCGTCACCGTGGGCGCCACGGAAGCCATCAACCTGTGCCTGCAAGCCGTGGCCAGGCCGGGCGACACCATCGCCGTCGAATCGCCCACCTTCTATGCGATGCTGCTGGCCGTCGAGCGGCTGGGCATGAAGGTGGTGGAAGTGTCCACCGATCCGTATGACGGCATCAGCATTGAAGCGCTGGCCGACATCATGGCCCGGCAGCCGATCGCCGCCGTCATGGTGATGCCGAACTTCCAGAATCCGCTGGGCTTCCAGATGTCGGACCAGCGCAAGCGGGCCCTGGTCCAGCTGCTGGAGCAGCACGACGTGCCCGCCATCGAAAACGGCGTCTACAACGAACTGTATTACGGCGACGCCCACCCGTCCTCGCTCAAGTCCTACGACCGCAAGGGCCTGGTGCTGCACTGCTCCTCGTTTTCCAAGAGCCTCAGCGCCGCGCAGCGCGTGGGCTGGGCCCTGGCCGGACGCTACCGGGGCAAGGTGGAGGAACTCAAATTCCTCAACACGCTCACCACCTCGTCGTTCCCGCAACTGGCCATCGCCGAATACCT
Source organism: Janthinobacterium sp. GW460-12-1-14-LB5 (assembly GCF_059423585.1). Classification (NCBI taxonomy): domain Bacteria; kingdom Pseudomonadati; phylum Pseudomonadota; class Betaproteobacteria; order Burkholderiales; family Oxalobacteraceae; genus Janthinobacterium; species Janthinobacterium sp. GW460-12-1-14-LB5. The sequence goes on from NZ_JBWKYD010000011.1 coordinate 180,811, forward strand.
GCAGAACGACGGCTACGAACAGCATCTGCGCCGCACCCGCAAGGCCTACGCCCAGCAGGCGCGCATCATGGCCGCCGCCGTGCTGCGCTTCTTTCCCGCCGGCACCAAAGTCTCGCAACCGCAGGGCGGCTATGTGCTGTGGGTGGAGTTGCCGGGCAACGTGGACTCGATGCAACTGTACCGGCGCGCGCTGGAGTGCAAGATCACGGTGGGTCCGGGGCGCATGTTTTCCGTCAGCCAGGCTTACAAGCACTGCATCCGGCTCAACTACAGCTATCCGTGGAGCGTGGGCGTCGAGCAAGCCATTATTCTGCTGGGCAAACTGATCACCGAGTTCCTGTAAACCACTCACCCGCCCACCAGCGACATGCGCACGGTGGGATATTGCTTGCGCCCGCCCACCTGGGCCAGTGCGCCGCGCACTTCCGAGTAGCGGTCGCCACGGCGCTGCCAGTGCCGGCGCAGCACGGTTTCCAGCCCTTGCGGGCCTTGCGCAGGATCAAGCTGGGGACGCAGATCGAGGCCGTCATGGGCGAACAAGCAAGTAAACAGCTTGCCATCGGACGAGACGCGCACGCGGCTGCAGTCGCCGCAGAACGGCTGCGACACGCTGGAAATGAAGCCCACTTCGCCGCCGCCATCGAGATAACTGTAGCGGCTGGCCGTCTCGTGCGAGATCGGCTTGCCTTCGCCCAGCGATACAAGGGGAAATTCCGCCGCGATCAGCGCGCGCGCCGCGTCCGACGTGACGACGTGCGTGCGCGACCAGGCGCCGATGCCGCCCACGTCCATGAATTCGATCAGGCGCAGCACCACGCCCGTGTGGCGGAAATGGCGCGCCAGCGGCACGATCTGGCTGTCGTTGACGCCTTTCTGCACGACCATGTTGACCTTCACGGGATGCAAGCCGACGGCTTGCGCTACCTCAATGCCGTGCAGCACTTTCTCGACGGGAAAATCGACGCCATTCATGCGCTGGAAGATGCCGTTATCCAGGCTGTCGAGGCTGACGGTGACCCGGTCCAGGCCCGCCTCCTTCAGCGAGCGCGCTTTGGCCGCCAGCAAGCTGCCATTCGTCGTCAGCGCGATGCTCACGGCGCGCCCGTCCGGCGTGGCGAGCCGCGCCAGGCGCTCGATCAGCTGTTCCAGGTTCTTGCGCAGCAGCGGCTCGCCGCCCGTGATGCGGATCTTATCCACGCCCAGGCGCACGAAGGCGCGCGCCATCGTTTCGATCTGCGCGAAAGACAGGCGCTCGCTGGAGGGAAGAAACGGGTAATCGCTGGGGTACAGCTCGGCCGGCATGCAATAGGTGCAGCGGAAGTTGCACTGGTCAATGACGGAAATGCGCAAATCCGTCAGGGGGCGGCCCAGCATGTCCACGCACGGCTCGATATAGTCTGGCTGCCGGAGCGCCGGCTGCGGATACAGGATGGTGTTCATTGTGCTTCCCCCTTGATGTGCATTCGTCAGTGTCCAGCATAGGACGAAAGGGGGCATGCCAGGAGGTACAGTCCGGCGCCAGCCGATAGAGTACAGACGCGATCTAATCCGCTGACGGTGCGGCAAAGACGCTGGCGCACAGCTCGGCGCCCGCCGCGCTCAAGGATGCGCTGCCGCCGCCGCTCTCTGCCGTGGCGACCACCACCAGGCCCGCGCTGGACAGCGCATTGAGCTGGCGCAACAAAGTGCTCATCTGTACTCCTGCCCGCTTGGCCAGCTTGGCCAGCGACCACGGTTTATCGGGCGCTTCCTGCCGCGCTTGCCACAGCAGCGCCAGCAGCGCTATCAGGGCCGCGTCGATTCCTTCTTCCTTGTGCATGTTTTTCTCCTTGTCCACATCATAAATCACGGCCGGCGCCGGCGCGACCGGCATCGTCATCTTGCCATCTGTACTCTGTTTTTTTGTCCGGAACTGTGCGCCTACGCTCCCGCCTGCCGCCCCTACCATGTGATTGTCCCATCGCATATCACCAGGAGAGTCATCATGAGCAAGCCAAAGTCCGACGCGCGCATCGCGCCCTACACCCATGCCGCGGCCGGTTGGGGTGCCCTCAAGTACGTGGCCATCAATCTGTTCAAGGAAAAAGTCAGCGCGGGCAATTACCGCTCGCTGTTCGAGCAAAACCAGCCCGACGGCTTCGACTGTCCCGGCTGCGCCTGGCCCGACCGCGAACACGCGTCGACCTTCGAATTCTGCGAAAACGGCGTCAAGGCCGTGGCCGCCGAATCGACGAGCAAGCGCGTGCGCCCCGAGTTTTTCGAGGAGCACACGGTCACCGCATTGATGGAGCAGTCGGACTATGATCTGGAACAACATGGCCGTTTGACGGACCCCATGGTGTACGACGCGGCCAGCGACAAATACCAGGCGATAGCCTGGGACGATGCCTTCGCCCTCGTGGCGCACCATTTGCACGCGCTGGACGACCCGAACCAGGCCGCCTTCTACACATCCGGCCGCGCCAGCAACGAAGCGGCCTTTTTGTACCAGCTGTTCGTGCGCGCCTACGGCACCAACAACTTCCCCGACTGTTCTAACCTGTGCCACGAAGCGACGAGCCGTGGCTTGCCGGAAACGGTGGGCATCGGCAAGGGCACGGTGCTACTCGATGACTTCGAACATGCGGACACCCTGCTGCTGTTCGGCCAGAACCCGGCCACCAACCACCCGCGCATGCTGGGCGAATTGCGCGAAGCGTCGCGCCGCGGCGCCACCATCGTCTCCATCAACCCGCTGCACGAGCGGGGCCTGGAGCGCTTCACCAGCCCCCAGCATCCGCTGGAAATGCTGACGGGCGGCAGCACGAACATCTGCTCGCTGTTCATCTGCCCGACATTGGGCGGCGACTTCGCGCTGATCAAGGCCATGGCCAAGCGCGTCGTCGAGCTCGATGATGACGCCATCGCCCATGGCCAGGAGCGCGTGCTCGACTGCGCCTTCATCGCCGAACACACGAGCGGATTCGAGGCCTTCGCGGCCGACCTGCGCGCGGAAAGCTGGGACTTGCTGCTGGCCGAATCGGGCGTGGCGCGCGACAAGATCGAAGAATTGACGCAGATCTATGTCAAGGGCAAGGCCGTCATTTCGACCTGGGGCATGGGCGTGACGCAGCACAAGAATTCGCTGGCCACCGTGCAGATCCTGTCGAACTTGATGATGATGCGCGGCAATATCGGCAAGCGCGGCGCGGGACTGTGCCCGGTGCGCGGCCATTCGAACGTGCAGGGCGACCGTACCATGGGCATCGAGGAACAGCCGACCAAGGAATTCCTCGACCGCCTGGGCCTGGTCTTCGGTTTTGAACCGCCGCGCCACCACGGCTATGACGCCGTGGGCACCATCGAAGCCATGCTGGAGAAAAAAGTGAAAGTATTCGTCGCCCTCGGCGGCAATTTCTCGATGGCCACGCCGGACACGCCGCGCACCTGGGACGCGCTGCGGTCGTGCGACCTGACGGTCCACATCGCCACCAAGCTCAACCGCAGCCATCTCGTGCACGGCAAGGATGCGCTGATCCTGCCCACCCTGGGCCGCACGGAAATTGACGTGCAGCAAGGCGTGGCGCAAGGCGTGACGGTGGAAGACTCGATGAGCATGGTGCACATCTCGTTCGGCATGAACCAGCCCGCCTCACCCAATCTGCGTTCGGAAATCGCCATCGTGGCCGGCATGGCGCAGGCGACCGTGGGCAGCGAGAAGATCGACTGGCTGCGCTATTCCGGCAACTATGCGCTGCTGCGCGATTCCATCGAGCAAGTGTTCGACGACTTTTTCGACTACAACTTGCGCGTGGCCAAACCGGGCGGTTTCCACCTGGAAATTGCCTCGCGCGAAAGAGTGTGGAAGACGGACAGCGGCAAGGCGCAATTCCTCGTCAACGCCGTGGAACTCGACACGCCGATCCACCGTGCGCGCCAGCAATATGGCGAACGCCTGATGGTGCTGATGACGACGCGTTCGCACGACCAGTACAACACGACGATCTACGCCATGGACGACCGCTACCGTGGCGTGTTCGGCCAGCGCCGCGTCGTCTTCATCAACAAGGACGACCTGTCCATGCTGGGCTTTGCGGCCGGCGACTGGGTCGACCTGATCGGCGTGTGGCATGACGGCATCGAACGCCGCGCCGACCGCTTCCTGCTGGTCGAGTACGACATTCCGCGCGGCTGCATCGGCGCCTACTACCCGGAAACCAATCCGCTGGTGCCGCTCGACAGCGTGGGCCACGGTTCGCGCACGCCGACCTTCAAATCCATCCCCGTGCTGCTGGCGCCTTCGGCTGCCCTCAGTTGATCAGGAGAACGCCATGTTCGGTTTCGATACCCTGGACCTGTCGCGCGCGCAATTTGCGATGACGGCCATCTTCCACATTCTGTGGCCCATATTGACGATCAGCCTGTCGCTGTTCCTGTTCGTCGTCGAGGCGCTGTGGCTGCGCACCAGCGACCCCGTCTACTACCGCCACGCGCGCTTCTGGAGCAAGTTGCTGGTGCTCAACTTCGCCGTCGGCGTCGTCAGCGGGATTCCCCTGGAATTCCAGTTCGGCACCAACTGGGCGCCGTTCTCGCACCATTCCGGCCAGTTCATCGGCAACATCCTCGGTTTCGAGGGCGCCATGGCCTTCATGCTGGAAGCGGGCTTCATCGGCGTCATGATGTTCGGCTGGGGCCGCGTACCGAAGGGCGTGCACCTGTTTGCCACCGGCATGGTGGCGCTCGGTTCCAGCATTTCCTCGTTCTGGATCATGGTCGCCAATTCCTGGATGCAAACGCCGGCCGGCGTGCGCGTGGTGGACGGCAAGATCATCGTCACCGATTACGTGGCCGCGATCTTCAATCCCGACATGGCCTGGGCCGTGGGCCACATGTGGGTGGCCGCCGTGGAAACGGGCTTGATCGTCATCGCCGGCATTTCCGCCTGGTATATGTTCAAGCGCCGCGAACCGGCCTTCTTCGCGCGCTCGTTCAAGCTGGCGCTGATGCTGCTGCTGGTCATTGCACCGTTGCAAGTGTGGCTCGGCGACTCCAGCGGCGTCGACGTCTTCAAGACCCAGCCCGCCAAGGGCGCGGCCATCGAAGGCCACTGGCACACGAATCCCGATGGCGAAGGGGCGGCCTGGTCCCTGCTGGCCTGGCCCAACCAGGCGGAACAGAAGAACGACTGGTCGCTGGAAGTGCCCGGCATGCTCAGCGTGATCGCCACGCATAGCGCCACGGGCAAGATCACGGGCCTGGCCGACATCGCCCGCGCAGACCAGCCGCCCATGCTGCCGCTGCTGTACTACGCGTTCCGCGCCATGGCCGGCATCGGCATGTGGTTCGTGCTGCTGGCGTTCTGGACCTTCGTCGCCTGGCGCAAGGTGGGCGGGCGGGTGCAGGAGTTCGTGCGCAACCGCAAGCTGCTGCTGGCCTGGGTGCTGACGATACCGCTGCCGTACATCGCCGTCGAGTGCGGCTGGATCGTGCGCGAAGTGGGACGCCAGCCGTGGGTCGTGTACGGCTTGCTGCGCACGCGCGACGCCGTTTCCGACGTGGCCGCTCACGCCGTGGCCGGCAGCATGCTGATGTTCTTCGTGTTTTACATCGTGTTGTTCGTCACTTTCTTTGTGTTTGCCAAGAAATGGCTGCAGCAAGGCCCGGACGTGGCGTTGCCGCTGCCGGACGCCGCCCATGCCGCCGGGTATTGAAATGCGCCCCCATCAATCAAGGAGTTTGTAATGGATATCAATTCGCATGCCATGCTGGGCAATGCCTGGTTCGGCCTGATCGGCCTGATGCTGGTGTTCTACGTGGTCACGGACGGCTTCGACCTGGGCGTGGGCATCCTCAGCCTGTTCACCGGTCGCGAGCAGGAACGCAATCTGATCTTTCAGTCGATCGCCCACGTGTGGGACGCCAATGAAACCTGGCTGGTGGTGGTGGGCGGCGCCCTGTTCGGCGCGTTTCCCAGCGCCTACGCCACCCTGCTGGAACAATTGTACATTCCCATCATGCTGCTGATCGCCAGCCTGATCATGCGCGGCGCCTCGATCGAGTTCCGCCATGCGGCCGGCAACAAGCGCCTGTGGGACCTGGTCTTCGGCGTGGGCAGCCTGCTGGCCGCCGTGGCGCAGGGCGTGGTGCTGGGCGAGGTCATCACGGGCTTGCAGCCGGGCTGGCTGAGCGGCATCTTCACGGCGTGCACGGCGCTGGGCGTGGTGGCCGGGTACTGCCTGCTGGGCAGCACTTATCTGATCAAGAAGACGGGCGGCCAGCTGGAAGCGGCCGCGCGCCGCTACGCCACCACCAGCGTGCTGGCGACGGTCGCGGCCGCCATCGTTCTGTCGGCGGGCACCATGGTCTTCAGCGCCATCGGCCACGACCGCTGGGCGCAGCCGGGCGTGTTCGGCGTGCTGCTGGCCCTGGCCGCCATCGCCGCCAGCGCCTTCATCTACATCCTGTGGGCCGTGCATGTGAACGGCGTGCGCGGCCCGTTCCGCGGCGCCATCGTGCTATTTTTGGCGTCGTTCGCGGGCCTGGCCATCAGCTTCTTCCCCGATCTGGTGCCGGGCAAGCTGAGCATTGCGGCAGCCGCATCGGACGAGCCGACCCTGATCTTCATGCTGATCGGCATGGGTTCCATGCTGCCGATCATGATCGGCTACAACCTGTTCCAATACTACGTCTTCGAGGGCAAAGTTGTGCCCCGCAAGCATTGATCGGCATCAGATCATGATCATTCGGCCTACCACCAACTGGTTCCGCATGCTGTTCGTCTGGGACGGCTCGGTGCTGCAAGCCATCATCCCGCAATTGCTGCTGATGCTGGTCGTCAGTTCGCTGGCCTTGCTGACGGACGGCCGCATCTTCGGCGTCAAGATTCCGCTCGATACGGCGCCGTTTCCCATGGTCGGCATCAGCCTGGCGATCTTTCTCGGCTTTCGCAACAACGCCAGCTATGCGCGCTTCGTCGAGGCGCGGCATATCTGGGGGCAATTGCTGATCGCCGCGCGGGCCCTCGCTTCGCAGGCGCTCACGTATTTGCCGCAGGAAACGAGCGGCCTGGACCACCAGTTGCTGCTGCGCCGCCTGATCGCCTTCGTCTACGCGCTCAAGCACCAGCTGCGCCAGACGGATCCGCAAGAAGACCTGGCGCGCTACCTGCCGGCCGGCGAAGTGCAGCAATTGCAGGGAGTCAACTTCAAGCCCGTCGCCGTGCTGCACACGGTGCGCGCCATGCTGTACGAGGCCGTGCAGCGCCAGCCGGGCCAGACGCAGCTGCTGTGGATGCTAGACACCCAGCTCAACGACCTGGCCGCCACCGTGGCCGGCTGCGAGCGCATCAAGAACACGCCGATTCCGTATCCGTATGGCGTGCTGGTGCACCGCACCGTCTACATGTACTGTTTTTTACTGCCGCTGGGCCTGGTGGACGCCATCGGCGTGGCCACGCCCCTCATTTCCGTCTTCGTCGCCTACACCCTGTTCGCGCTGGAAGCCATCGCGCAGCAGATCGCCGAACCGTTCGGCCTGGCGCCCAATTGCCTGGCCCTGAACGCCATGACGCGGGAAACGGAACGCTCGCTGCTGGAATTGAACGGCGACCCGCTGCCGCCTTCGATACGGCCCTGCCCCCGCTATCAGATCGATTAACTGGAGGAAAAATCATGGAATGCGACATCGGCATCACCACCATCGAACGCGACGGTTTCCTGGACGTCCCCATGGTGCGCCACCAGGGGGGCGTGGCCACGGCGGCCCGCGACATGGTGGCCGAGGAGTATCCGGTGGCCCTCGTCTACAACGGCATCGCGCACGCCGTGATGATGGCCACGCCGCGCGACCTCGAGGAATTCGCCGTCGGCTTTACCTTGACGGAGGGCATCGTCGGCAGCGTGCGCGATATCTACGACCTCGACGTGTGCTGCGGCGCGGACAGCGCGGAAGTGCGGCTGACCATCGCCCAGCCCGATTTGATCAAGCTCAAGGCCCGCCGCCGCGCGCTGACGGGGCGCACGGGCTGCGGCGTGTGCGGCATCGAAAGCCTGGCCCTGCTGGACCTGGTGCCGGAAAAGATTACGCGGCCCCTGCCGCCGCTGGTCGCCAGCAGCGCCATCCTCGGCCGGGCCGCGCGCGAACTGCTGCCCTACCAGGAACTGATGCACAAGACGGGCGGCGTGCATGCGGCCGCCTGGTGCACGGCCGAGGGCGCGGTGGTAAAAGTGTTCGAGGACGTGGGCCGGCATAACGGCCTCGATAAACTGATCGGCTACCTGGCGCTGCACCGCATCGCCATGCACGACGGCTTCGTCTTCCTGTCCAGCCGCGCCAGCTATGAACTGGTGCGCAAGTCGGCGCGCATGCACATCGGGCTCGTCGCCACCATCTCGGCGCCCACCTCGCTGGCCATCCGCATCGCGCGCCAGGCCGGCATGCAGCTGGCCAGCTTTTGCCGCCGCGACGGCTTTGTCGATTACACGGCGGGCGAAGGGGAAAATAGCGGCCAGCATGCACCTTGAACAGCCGATGCTACATTCTTTGCCGTAAAGCAAGTGCACGCTTGACTTGCCCCCGCTGGCGGCTTTCAATGGCAATAGTTTCTAATCATTAACTTTGCCTGCTGCCACGCTCCCGGCGCGGCAGCGATGAAAGGATGGCGCGATGGCCCTGGCACAAGAGCAGCATCTGGCGGATACGTGGCAAACGGGCGGCTTGAAGCCGCGCGCCTGCGACTGCGGCGGCACGGTCTTCACCATCCTGCACCAGCGGGTGATGGCGGACATGCGGCGCCGGCAATTTCTCGGCGGCACGGCCGCCATGCTGGCGCCGTTCATCGGCCTCGGCCTGTCCAGCGGCAACGCCATCGCCCAGCAACCGCAAGCATCCGAGCGCCCCATATTGCTGACCAATCTGCGCCTGTTCGACGGCACGGGCAAGGCACCCCGTTCCGGCATCCACGTGCTGGTGACGGGGGCGACGATTACCGCCCTGCTGCCGGCCGGCGAGAAAGTCGAAGGCGCGCAAGTGATCGATTGCCAGGGCAAGCTGGTCATGCCGGGCCTGATCGACGCCCACTGGCACACCATGCTGGCCGCCATCAGCCAGGTGACGGCCATGACGTCCGATGTCGGCTATTTATATCTGGTGGCGGCGCAGGAAGCGCGGCGCACCCTGCTGCGGGGATTCACGTCCGTGCGCGATCCTGGCGGCCCCGCGTTTGCATTGAAACGCGCCATCGATGAAGGCATCGTCGACGGCCCGCGCATCTTCCCGTCCGGCGCCATGATTTCGCAGACCTCGGGCCATGGCGACTTCCGCATGCGCTCGGATATCCCGCGCGCGGCCAACGCGCCGCTGGGCATGGCGGAAACGGCGGGCATGGCCATGATCGCCGATGGCGAAGCGGAAGTGCTGCGCCGCGTGCGCGAGCAGCTGATGCTGGGCGCGACGCAGATCAAGATGATGGCCGGCGGCGGCGTGGCGTCGATGTACGACCCGCTCGACAGCACCCAGTATTCGGAACGCGAACTGCGCGCCGGCGTGGAAGCGGCCACCGACTGGGGCACCTATGTGATGGCCCACGTCTACACGCCGAAAGGCATACAGCGGGCCATCCGCGCGGGCGTGCGCAGCATCGAGCACGGCCAGCTGGCCGATGACGAATCCGCGCGCATGATGCGCGACGCAGGCACATGGTGGAGCCTGCAACCGTTCCTGCAGGATGCGGATGCGAATGTGTATCCCGATGCGGCGCGCAAGGCCAGCCAGGCCATCGTATCGGAAGGCACGGTGAAGGCGTATGCGCTGGCGCAAAAGTACGGCATCAGGACGGGCTGGGGCACGGATATTCTGTTCAACGCGAAAAACACCCCCACGCAAGGCCGCCAGCTGGCCAAGCTCACGCGCTTTTACGATCCGTTGACCCTGCTGGCGCAGGCGACGGGGCAAAATGGCGAACTGCTGGCCCTGTCCGGCCAGCGCGCGCCGTACCCGGGCGCCTTGGGCCGGCTGGCGGCAGGCACCCTGGCCGACTTGCTGGTGGCCGATGGCGATCCCACGAAGAACCTCGATTTCCTCGCCCAGCCTGAAGAAAAATTGCTGCTGATCATGAAGAACGGGCGCGTCTACAAGGACAAATTGAGCGCTTCACTGGCAAGCTGAGGCCAGCGGCGTTGGCAAGCGGGCAAGGCTTGCCGCATAATGCGGGCATGTTCAAACTGACTTTTCTCGGCACGTCTTCCGGCGTGCCCACGCGCCACCGCAACGTCACGTCGCTGGCCCTACACACCACGCACAACCGCGACTGGTGGATGATCGATTGCGGCGAAGCCACGCAGCACCGGCTGCAGCGCCTGTCCTTGTCCGTGCACGACCTGGTGGGCATCTGCATCACCCACGTGCATGGCGACCACAGCTATGGGCTGCCGGGCCTGCTGGCCAGCGCCTCCATGACGGGACGCAAGAAGCCCTTGCTGCTGATCGCCCCGGCCGCCATCAAGGCGTGGATCGACGCGACCCTGCTGCACACGGAACTGTTTTTGACGTACCCGTTGATCCACATCGACGTGGACAGCGCGCCAGTCGTCCATGAAGAAGCGGGCCTGACCATTTCGCGCCACGCGCTGTCGCACCGCGCACCGAGCGTCGGCTACCGATTTGCGCTGGAAACGAGCCGGTGGAAACTGGACAAGGCGGCCCTGCAGGCAGCGGGCGTGCCGCCCGGCCCCGCCTGGGGACTGTTGCAGGCGGGCCAGGATGCGCCGCTCGGCGATGGCACGGTCTTGCGCGCCGCCGCTTTCCGCCAGACGGAAACGCAGCACGCCACCGTGGTCATCGGCGGCGACAACGACACGCCGGCGCTGCTGACGGATGCCTGCACGGACGCGCAACTGCTCGTGCATGAAGCCACCTACACGGAAGCCATGCTGCAAAAGGTGGGGCCCGGCCCCACGCACAGTTCCGTGCAGCGCGTGGCGCAGTTCGCCGAAGCCGTGCGCTTGCCGAACCTGATCCTCACCCACTTCAGCGCCCGCTACCACAATGCGGACGGCATGGCCGAGCTGGAAGCGGAAGCGCGGCGGCATTACTCGGGTGAACTGTTCCTCGCGCGCGATTTCGACAGCTATGAACTCGATGCGGCCGGCGTGCTCGGCAAGCTGCCTGGGAAATCTAGTGGGGATTGACCCCGTACTGCGCTGCATACTCAGCAGCCAGCGCGCGCGCCGCCTGCTGCTGTGAGGGCGTGAGGATTTCCAGCAGCTGGTCGCGGTTCTTGACCGATTGCGCGCTGCCCGCCTCGGCCGGCATGGCGATCCACGCATAGGCCTGCACGTAATCGAGATCCACGCCCTGCCCTTGCGCGTACAGCAAGCCATATTCATTCTGCGCGGAAAGGGAACCGGCTTCGGCCGCCTGCTTGTACCAGAACGCCGCCTCGGCATAGTCTTGCGGTACATCAATACCCTTGCGGTAGGCCTGCGCCAGATTGAATTGCGACTGGCCATCGCCCGCCTCGGCCGCCTGGCGCCCGTACGCCAGCGATTGCGCCATGTCTTGCGCCACGCCATCACCGCTCGCATACATCAGGGCTAGGTTGGCCAGCGACGGCGGAAAGCCCGCTTGCGCTGCCGCCGTGAACAATTCCACCGCTTTCGGCAAGTCTTGCGTCACGCCATGGCCCTGGTAATACAGGCTGGCCAATAAATGCTGGCCCGCGGGATCGCCGGTGCGCGCGGCGGCGTCGAATTGCTTAAATGCCTCGGCATGATTGCCGTCGTTATAAGCGAGGATGCCCGCTTCATTAAAAGATGCGCTGGAAACAGTCATGAAGATTCCTTATCGGGGATTTTCTGGCATTGTACACAGCACTGTTACGCGCAGAATGCACGATAGGGTATGGTGTGGCGCATTGCCCAAATCCTGCGTTATGATCATCGATTGCACGATTTAATCCCGGCATAAGAACAGTGCCAGCCCAAGAATATCTCCATGAAACTGATTGCCCTGCTTTTATCCCTGCTTTCCACCTCCGCTTATGGCGGCACCTTGCATCTGGACAAAGCCGCGACAGGCAAAGTGCGGCAAGCGGCCGATATCCGCTATGTCAATCACGATGAAAAACAGACGTACCGGCTGAAAACCGGCAAGCAGTGGATAGCTGGCAATTGCAGCAGCGGCGGCACGGGCAATTTGCACGCGCTGCTGGTCGACATGAATTTCGACGGCCATGCCGACCTGTGGGTGACCGGCTATACGGATAGCCAGGGACGCATCCGCTGTTCCGACGTGTGGCTGTGGGATGCGCAAGCAAAACAATACAGTTTCAACAAACCCTTATCGGCCATTCCGAATCTCGATATCAGCATCGCCGAGCAAAGAATCGACGGCGGCATCGCCAATTGCGGCTGCGCCGCGCAATGCTTTTATGAAGACAGCTATAAGTGGCGGGCTGACAAATTAATCACCACCGCCCGGCGCGCACAGGATTGCGAGCGCTACCGGGAATATGGATTGAACGATAAAAACGACCTGGTCATCGTCAAGGATGAAAAGATCGATAGCGGCAATCCCGGCCAGCAAGCCATCGAACATACCAAAGCCTATGACTGGCAGCGCCATGCGCAAACCATGCGCAAATCCTGGGAGTAAATCCTTCACTACCATCCCACAATGAATGCACACATGACGACACATCCCGCATCGATTACTTTCCATGCCGCCAAGGCGGAAGATACCCCGGCCTTTATCGCCTTGCGCGGCAAGACGCGGCAAAACGCCGTTTCCAAGGAACGCCTGGCGGAAGTGGGCATCACGGCCGACACCTGGGCCGCGATGATGCGCTCGGGCAGCCTGCCCGGCCAGGTCTGCCATCACGACGGCCAGCTGGCCGGCTACTGCTTTGGCGAGCGCGACACGGGCGAAATCATCGTCCTGGCCCTGCTGCCGCAATTCGAAGGCCTGGGCATCGGCAAGACCTTGCTGGAACTGGTGATGGCGGAGCTGCGCGCCCGGGGCCACCAGCGGCTGTTCCTCGGCTGCTCGAATGACCCCGCCTCGCGCTCGTACGGCTTTTACCGCTACCTGGGCTGGACGGCGACGGGCGAGACGGACAAGTATGGCGACGACGTGCTGGAGTTTCGCTTTACGGCCTAGCGCCTAGCCCGGCACGCGATTGGCATCCCACACGCGCAGGATCTGCGTAATGGCAGAATCAAACACGGCGTAGCCCACGCCGTCGCGGGCCTGGATAGACACGCCCGACAAAAAACTGTCGAAGACGGCCGCCAGCGCGCTCGCGTCCGTCCCCTCCGGCAATTCGCCGCCGGCCATGCCCCGCTCCACGCAATGCACGAAACCGGCACGCGTGCGCGCGCGCGAAGCCGTCAGCGGGGCTGCCACGGCCGCATGTTCGGCCGTCGGCGCGCTCATGCAGCCGAGCGCTACCATGCAGCCGGGCGGGTGGCCCGCATCGGACTGCATGCGGGCCGACTGGCGCAAGGCCAGCTCGATGGCCGCGCGCGGCGCCAGGCCATCGTCCCACAAACATTCCGTCACGCGCGCAAAGGTGTCCAGATAGCATTGCGCCGCCTCGCGGAACAGCGCTTCCTTCGAGCCGAACGCCGCATAAAAACTGGGCGCGGAAATGCCGCCGCCCAGGCTCGCCTTGAGCTGGCTCAAGGAAGTCGATTCATATCCCTGCTGCCAGAATAAAAACATGGCCTGCTCGACGGCTGCCTGCCGGTCGAACGTGCGCGGCCGTCCCATTTGCGCCATCCATCGCTCCTTCTCATCTGCTCATACGCCACTTACATACTACTCGATACAGAAGTCATTGACAACGCGGCGCGCCATCGCCTATATTTATACCGATCGATACATATGTACCGCCACGACGGCCGGGGGCACTCCCGCGCCTGGCCGCCCCGTCACATTTCCAAGGATAGCCGCTTTGAATCACGCCACGCTCACCACCGGAACCAGCCCCGCGCTGGCCGACCGCCTCCCCGTTTCAGGTTTATTGGCCCTGGCCATGACGGGTTTTATCTGCATCGTCACGGAAACCTTGCCCGCCGGCTTGCTGCCGCAGATCAGCGCGGGACTCGGCATCAGCGCCGCGCTGGCCGGGCAAATGGTCACGGCCTATGCGCTGGGCTCCCTGCTGGCGGCCATACCGCTGACCATCGCCACGCGCGGCTGGCGCCGCCGCAACGTGCTGCTGCTGACCATCATCGGCTTTCTCGTGTTCAATACCGTCACGGCGCTGTCATCGCACTACTGGCTGACCCTGGCAGCCCGCTTCTTTGCCGGCATGGCGGCCGGGCTGGCGTGGAGCTTGCTGGCCGGCTACGCGCGGCGCATGGTGGCGCCCCATCAGCAAGGCCGCGCCCTGGCGCTGGCCATGGTGGGCGCGCCCGTCGCCCTGTCGCTGGGCGTGCCGCTGGGCACCTTGCTCGGCTCGCTGGTCGGCTGGCGCGCCGCGTTCTGGATCATTTCCGCGCTGACACTCATCCTGATCGCCTGGGTGCTGGCGAAAGTGCCGGACTACCCGGGCCAGCGTGCGCATGAGCGCCTGCCCCTGCGCCGCGTCTTCACGACGCCGGGCGTGCGCCCCGTGCTGGCCGTCGTCATTGCCTGGATGCTGGCGCACAACATTCTCTACACCTATATCGCCCCGTTCGTGGCGCCGGCCGGATTGACGGGACGCATCGACCTGGTGCTGCTCGTCTTCGGCGCGGCGGCCATGGCCGGCATCTGGATCACGGGGAAATTGGTCGAGCGCCACCTGCGCGCCACCGTGCTGGCCAGCCTGGCGACCTTCGCCGCCACGGCCCTCGTGCTGGGCATGGCGTCGCAGTTTCCAACTGTCATCTATGTCGGCATGGCCGTCTGGGGCCTGAGCTTTGGCGGCGCGGCAACGCTGTTGCAAACGGCATTGGCCGACACGGCCGGCAGCGGCGCCGACGTGGCCTTGTCGATGAACGTGGTGGCGTGGAATGGGGCGATTGCGGCCGCGGGCGTGGTGGGCGGCGCCTTGCTGGAAACCTGGGGCGCGGACGCTTTCCCCTGGGCCATGGTGGCTTTGCTCCTGCTGGCGTTCGCGCTCGCCTGGTCGGCCCGCGCGCATGGCTTCCGGCCGGGGCGGCGCAGCGGCGGCGCGCCCGTGGCCGGGCATTGAGCTTGTCTTACTGCGTTGCCGGCACCGTCACGATGCGGGGCACGTGTCCCGTATGCGCGAGGAAACGGACCAGGGTCGCATGCGACAGCGCCACCGTGGCCGTGTTGCGCAACGGATGGGCTTGTATATGGTCAGCTTCCCACACGGCCTGGTCCAGCACCAGCTCCACCGCCTGCGCGCCGTCGTGGATCAGCGCGAACAGGCTGACGGATCCGGGCGTAATGCCCAGGTGCCGCAGCAGGCGCTCGGGCGAGGCCATGCTCAGCTTACTGGCAGGCAACAACCGTCCCAGCGCTGCCAGATCGACGCGCTTGTCGCAGGGCACGATGACGAGCAAATGCCGCCGGCCCTTCTCGTCGCGCACGAACAGGTTTTTCACCATCAGGCCGGGCATGGCCGGCACGTGGATTAGTGCTTCATCGATGGTGTGGACGGCCGGGTGTTCGACCATGGCGTAATCGCCGGCGCTGCTTGCCAGCCAGCGGGACAGGATTTCTTGCATGGGCATTTCCTCAGCGTGGGCGCGTTTGCGATGGGAAATTGTAGCGGATCGCGGCGCTGTCACCGCTACGGTTTTTTCTCCGCCTCGGCTTGATCGGCGGCCGCCAGCCCCCAGTCATTCCACCCTTCCCCGAACAGCTCGATGGGATGCTGCGTGCGTTCGGAACCGTTGCCGCAGCGCATGGCATCCGGCGGACAATACTTGTCGCAGCCCCAGCAGATGCGTTCGGGATTCTTGGGATTCAAGGGAAATGGCTTGGCCATGGGGGGCGATGGGGTCGGTTGAGGTGTCTTTGACGACTCTAGACCTGGCGCGGGAGGCGGTCAAACGAATTTCTGTGGGGAATTTGCTTAGGTCAAGTTTGCGCATATTGCTGTGGTGGCAGCTTGCGCTCTACGTTCACCAGCAAGACCAGCGTATGTCATTCCCTCTCATAACTGATCACCGCATCATTAGCATGACTCTTGATGACCTTCATTATTTTGGCATTGCCTTGATATTTCACCTCAAGAATTCTCAGCTGATTTTGCGCCACCTTGCAGTATTTATGTATATTCTTGAGGATAGCATCCTGCTGCCGCTTAGGTAGCTCCCCATCAAATTCTCCCGCCAAGTGCTCACATGCTTCTGCGTTATAGATAAACCTGCTGACATCCTGAGGGAGTGGCTGGGCTGAAAAGGCAAAAGGAAGAACAAAGTAAATGGCTACTATCAGAAAAAACATTCGCATGATTTTCCTTTAATAACCGTTATTGGACCAGTGTGACCGGTCGCTTCCAGGCCCGTTGTATTTCTTTACTCCATATGTTGCAGCGACCGCGATAAGTTGCCTGTTCATGCCGTTTCTCGGCAAAGTGGCAATCTTCACCATATTACCGCTCGCATCTTTCACCTCAACCGTTCCGCTCCACACCAAATCCATATCAATCGCAAGACCAGAATTATGTTGCGAGCGCAGTGCGGGCTTGATGGGTAAATGATTAATCTGCAAGACGGTCAACATCGCTTTTGCAGCCTTGACAGATGCGTCAATTTCACCGTGATCCCATGCGATATTCACACCCGCCATTTTTGGGATGTGTTGGGGATCAAGCTGTTTTCTTGCGAGTCTCCACGCATAATGCATCAGGCAGGAGCGCTGCGGCGGTCTGTAGGTGGCATTGATTGCAACCCTGATCCCCGCCTCTTTCATTGCATATAGAAAATCTTCCACTGCCAAACGAAAATTTCCTGACAAATCCCTCGTGTTGGTGCTGCCTGGAAATTTTCGCCCCCATCTTTCACCACTGAGTTCGTCATCCATCTCGCCTCCATCATGAAGTATCCTTAATTTAATGCAAACCTGGAGGGATGGTGTTGACAGGGAACAGGGGGCTTATGGCAGCGGTATCAAGTGAATATAAGGCCTTATGCCGCAGAAACAGACACTTCCAGCACGATCCGCGCATAGTCGGCACCACCGTCCGCCGCCCGCGCCTTCAGCTCATCGAGCGCGTAGACCATCGTCACCGTGACGCCTGGCACGAACAGCTTGATGTCCTGCCGGCGGTGCGTGTAGATGCTTTCATCGGCTGTCGAGCCATCGGCCAGGCGCAAAGTGAAGCTGTTGACTTCATCGCCACGCCGGCTGTCCTGGCCTGCGAAATACGTGCGCTCGATGATGCCCGTCAAGGTTTGCGTCTGCAGGCGCCTGGCCGCGATGTTTTGCCACCACGCTTCGGACGCGAACAAGCCATGGCTGCCTTTCAGGCCCATGCGGGGCCTGGCACTGTCGAGGGTGAGCGCCTGGGTTTTGGCGACGCGGCCGGGGTCTTTTGCCAGGGCTTCGGCGAGGGTGTAGACGGGTTTCATAAGGCGGAGTTCCTGGAAGCGCGCGCTCAATGTTTGCGCCGGATCACATAGGCATTGCCGGCAGGCTCAAAACCGAGCGTCGGATAGTAGGACATGGCATCCGGAGCGGAAAGCAGTATCAGGGACACTTCATCGCCGATGATGGCTTGCGTGCGCTGGACCAGCTGCTTGCCGATACCCAGGCCCTGGTATTGCCTGTTGACGGCCAGATCCGACAGATAGCAGCAATACGCATGGTCGGTCAGCGACCTCGCCACCCCCACCAGCTCATTGTCTACCCAAGCCGACAGCAAGAGACAAGGCGCGGCGAACATGCGCGCGATTCTCGGCAGATTGCCGGTCGGCCGCTTGATTCCGGACTGATCGAAGACGCGCACGACGTCGAGCGGATCGAGGGGAAAGTTGTGACGATATTCTACGGTGATGTTTTTCATGGTTTCATAGGTGGAAGTGAATAGGAGCGTAGCTGGGGACGAGGGGATATTGCCATCCCCTCCACGCAGATAAAACTCATTCAACTGCCCGGAACTTCAGGAAACGCCGGCCGTCATACTCCACCTCGCAGTCAAAGGCGAAGCCGATTCGTGCAAGCCCCCTGACGCGCGTGCGGCTGGGCGGCAGCAGGAGACTTACAGCACCTATGCCCAGTTCCAGCCGGCGGCGCATGAAAGCGCGCACCAGCGCGGGTCCACATCCCCAGAATTCAGGGAGCAATACCAGTGCGAGATCCGCTTCGCGCCCTTCCTGCTGAAAACCGCCCCAGCCGGCAAAAGCACCATCGATCCGGATCGCCCACGGTCCATAGCCATGGGCCTGCCACTGCGCGTCCTTGCCTTTCGCCCATTCCACCACAGCGTGCCCGGTCCAGCTTTCGGTGGCGAGCGGCATGTGGCGGATGACGTCCGGGTGGTTCAGCAGAAGGAGCCAATCCGCGGGCAGGATAGCGGAAAACGGGTGGAGGGTGAAGGTCATGGTCGTCTTGTGGGGGCAATCGTGGGCAGAGAGAGGCCTGTGCCACGCCTGGGGCAGATGAAATCAGTTGGTGTCATGAAAGCATTGTAGCGTGTCGCAAACGTTCAAGACCTGCATCAGGGAGCAAGCGATACTGACTTCATCGCATGCACACCGAAGGAGTTTCATGAACACCGCTGCCATGCCCGTCGCGCGGGATCGCCGACTTGCCAAGCCCGCCCGCCCTGCCGTTTCCCGGCAATGCGCAGCAGTTCAAGCCGCGCACTATCCACCAGGCCATGAAAAATTGGAGCGGGCACGACGGCCCGATATTCCTGGCACAGCTTCGGCCAGCGACTGGTGCCGCACCTGAACAAGCGATGGCGCTCAGCATGGCGCCATGCGCAACACAGGAAACATCGAACTCACCCATGAATACCTATGTCAATTCGTAAATTTCACCGCCTGTCGGCCTGTGTCCTGGCGGTCTTTATATTGTTGCATCTTGGCAATCACCTGGCGGCCGTTGCCGGCCCCCATGCGCACATCGCCTTCATGGAGGCGATCCGGCCCCTGTATCGACATGCCGTGCTCGAGCCGGTGCTGCTGGCGTGCGTGCTGTTTCAATGTGGCAGCGGAACATGGATAGTGCTACGCAGCTGGAAGAAACGCGACGGATTCGTAGCGTGGCTGCAAGCCGGTTCGGGCATCTACCTGGCCCTGTTCCTGCTGTTTCATGTGGGTGCCGTCCTGTTCGGCCGCGCCGCGCTCAGGCTCGACACCAATTTTTACTATGCGGCGGCCGGTTTTGTCCTGATGCCATATGCATGGTTCTTTGCGCCGTACTACTTCCTCGCGGTGTTCGCCCTGTTTGCCCACCTGGGCTGTGCCGCCTACTGGCAAGTCCAGGCGCGCCCGCCCATGGTGCGCAGGCTCGCCATCGGCATTCCGGCGGGCGCCGGCCTGGTGCTCGCCCTGCTGATTGACCTGGCTCTGGCGGGCAGGCTCCACCCGCTCGACATTCCCGCGAAATACCTGCTCATTTACCAATAAGCAGGGTACGCCCGCGGTCGCGGTTGGGGAAATTGTGGCGGGCAGGCGCCGTCCAGTCATCGTTGCCAGCAAATATCTGCGTACATTATCCATGCAAAAGAATTCCCGCCGTGGCTGCGCCCGATACGCTGCGGCACCCGGCAGAGAATCCCGGCAGATATAATGATGGAATGAGTAGCCGAGACAAATCCCCGAAAAATAAAATCCGGGCCCTGCCCTCGACGCATATCTGACCGATACAACAAGACCACATGAAAATGAAAATATTATTCGCCGCTTCGCTGGGAATTCTGTCGCTGATGCAAACACCATTATCCTTCGCGGATAATATCAACGGAAAAAATCTTTATGTACAGAGATGTGCCGTGTGCCACGGCGCTGATATCAAAGGGACAGGAGCATTGGCAAATAAGAGCAATCCCCCAACGCCTGACCTGACGACATCCGCTTTCAAAAAACGACTGAAGGATTATCCTGGCGTTATTGTGTCATCGGTCATACTCCGCCCCAATGGCGACTTGATTCCAAAAACTTTGCGAGAAAATGGCGTGAAGATACCGCCGCATGCCTGGAAAGTTCAGGATTTTCGCGACTTGAATCAATATATGAGTGGGGTAATTTTAAAGAGTCGATGATGTAGGCAGGAAATCAAGAAACTGAGCCTGTCATTTTTGCGCGGACTCTTGCTCGGAATCTCAAGAGCGCGATAAAAAAGCCAGTCAAATGACTGGCTTTTTTTATTATGTTGGATTTTCTTGAAACTGTTTTGCACCATCACAAATTTCATACCATGCCGGCTTGGAGCCAACATAAACATGAAATTGCATTCTTACCTCGGGGTCATCATCCAGGCAGTTAACGGCGATAGGAAATGAATCATTCTCCGAGCCAACTTCCCCCAAGGAAGTCCCGCAGTTCTTGCAAAAAGTTCTTGCATACTTAAAGGGAGGCTCTGACTCATAGCGCTGAATACATTCTCGCCCCTCCAGCAAGGTAAATGAATTTTTATCCACGAAGACCAGGGCACTCGCTCCCGCCTTCCGGCAGCGGGAACAGTGGCACATGCCCATCATGCCTGGGGGTGAGGCCAATTCAAATTTTACTGCGCCACAGCAGCAACTGCCTTTGATCATGAGGTGTCCTTTTTGAACGTTGATACTGTATTTTTACACAGTATTTCAAAAAAAACAATGCGCGCATAAAGGAGTCTTTCAGAGCCCAAGCGCAAGCACGGTGCGGGCAAGAGCATCAGGTCCTGCCATTCGGATACGGACTGATGCGTGAGGTGCTGTGGAGGTTCGGTCGACAAGCTGATTAGATCCACGGACGCGCAGCGGCGGCAGGCGGGTGCGAGCAACGGGTGCGAGGGTCAGGTCCGCCATTCGGGCACGAACTGATGCGTTGGGTGCTGTGGAAGCTGGCTCAGTTAAAGACCTGATTAGAACCACGAACGCGCGCCCTCGGCGCGCGGAGCTGCCGCGCAGCGGCAGCGATTGGAGGATTCGGGGCGGGGGGGGGGGGGGGGGGG